>CAZOFA010000024.1:0-26671 GCA_964578975.1 uncultured Coxiellaceae bacterium | reverse complement strand
GGACGTGGCCTATTAGTGCCGCGGGACGGACGTGGCCTATTAGTGCCGCGGGACGACGTGGCCTATTAGTGCTGCGGGACGACGTGTCCATTAGTGCCGTAGGACGACATGGGAGCCGATTAACCAGTCGCTTTTTGTTTTTCAATATTAATCAAATGAATCTTAAAAATTAACACTTCATTCGGCCCAATAATGGGTGGTGCGCCTTGATCACCATACGCCAGTGCCGATGGAATATACACTTCCCAGGTAGAGCCAGTTGGCATTAATTTCAGTGCTTCCGTCCAACCCGGTATCACCGCTGAGACTTGAAACGTAGCCGGTTGACCGCGTTTGTAGGAACTATCAAATTCAGTGCCATTGACTAATGTGCCTGCATAATCCACTGTCACGGTATCTGCATCATGCGGTTTTGCACCTTTACCTTCAGTGATAATTTTATATTGCAAACCACTTGGCAAAGCCACCACACCGGGTTTCTTTTTATTTGCAGTTAAAAAAGCATTACCGTCGATCTGATTTTTTGTTTCGACTGCTTGATTATCTGGGGCTTGTGGATTATCGAGCGCATAAGCACACGTGCTCACAATACTTGCGCCCAACACACATGCAACTAACATCTTGATTCCATGCTTCATTATCTTTCTCTCCTAAATTACAACGACGTGTATTATAATAAAAAAAACTCCTGGGAGATACACAATGGAGGTAGAAAAATTACTTGAACTTGGAGTTGAAAAACGCGCATCGGACTTGCACATTTTGCCTGGATCACCTCCTCTGTTCCGCATTGATGGTGCTCTGACGGCAATTAAAGATTGTCCTGATTTATCTGCGGATGAAACAAAACGCATTATTTATAATGTGATGACACCCGAGCAACAACTCGCCTTTGAAAATGATTTAGTGTTTGAAATGGCATTATACATTCCCAATGTCGGTAATTTCAGAGTGAGTGTATTTCATCAATTGAATGGCATTGCTGCCGTGTTTCGCGTCATTCCAGAAATCGTGCCGACGTTTGAAGAATTAGGTTTACCACTCGTTTTAAAACAATTACTCGGATTATCTTATGGTTTAGTGTTAGTCACAGGACCGACCGGTTCCGGAAAAAGTACTACGCTTGCCGCGATGATCGATTACATTAATGAGTTTCGCGCGTGTAACATTATCACCATTGAAGATCCGATCGAATTTATTCACACCAACAAAAAAAGTATTTTTAATCAAATGCAAGTTGGGCGCGACACTCCCGATTTTGCGACAGCATTACGTGCATCATTGCGACAAGATCCAAATGTGATTTTGTTGGGAGAATTACGCGATTTAGAAACCATGCGTCTTGCGTTAACTGCTGCGGAAACAGGACATTTAGTGTTAGCAACGTTGCACGCCGGTTCTGCGCCAATTGCCATTAGTCGTTTCGCGGATGTGTTTCCGACTGAAGAAAAAAATCGCGTACGTACATTGCTTTCAGAAACAATTCAGGGCGTGATTTGTCAAACGCTGGTGAAAAAAATATCCGGCGGTCGAGTCGCTGCATTCGAAGTGATGTTGGCAACACCACCGATTCGTCACTACATTCGCCAAGATATGCCTGCGCATATGGAATCCGCCATCCAAACGAACTTTGATAAAGGAATGATTACGCTAGAACAATATTTACAATCGCTCGTCAAAAAAGGTTTGATCAATGCGATGTCTGCAACATCAGTGATTGCAAATCAAAAACCATTTAAAGAATCCGGTAGAAAGGCACCAGGGGAATTAAAACTTAAAAAATAACAACCATCGTGCCCGTGCCCGTTTTTTCATGTCATTGCGAGCGAAGCGAAGCAATCCAGGTTTTATGTCGATCAAGAATTTCTGGATTGCTTCGCTTCGCTCGCAATGACGAGCCTAGCGGCCAATTCCGTAATATTCAAATTCTGCATCTTTCATTTGCTTTGGATCATACTGATTGCGGCCATCAAAAATTACTGGCTGGCGCATTAATTTTTTCATCGCGGTAATATCCGGATAACAAAATGATTTCCATTCCGTGACTAACACCAACGCATCCACTTCTTTCAACGCCGCATATTGATGCTCAACCAAATTTAATTTTTTCGACTTAATCCATTCCGCCGGCAACATCTTTTCCGCCACTGCCATCGCAACCGGATCATACGCAAACACCGTGGCATTGTGCGCAATTAATTTATTTAATAACACTAAAGAAGAAGCTTCACGCATATCATCCGTGCCGGGTTTAAACGATAATCCCCACACCGCAATTTTAATATCCGATAAATCATTGCCAAAGCGCGTGAAAATTTTATGCGGCAATACATGTTTTTGTTGATAATTACGTTCTTCTACTGCGCGCAAAATAAATGGATCCACACTATTATTTTCAGCCATTTTAATTAAAGCACGCACATCTTTCGGAAAACAGGAACCGCCATAACCACAACCGGGATAAATAAATGCATTACCAATACGCGAATCAGAACCAATTCCCATGCGCACATTTTCAATATCCACACCCATTCGATCACACAACACTGCCATTTCATTCATGAACGAAATTTTTGTCGCGAGCATCGCATTGGCCACATACTTCGTCATTTCCGCATCTTTGACATTCATGAAATAAATTTTTTCTGGGTTACGCATGATGGGCGTGTAAAGCTCAAGCATAATACTTTTTACTTTTTTGGATGTTAAACCAATGATGATGCGATCCGGTCGCATAAAATCATCGATCGCAGCCCCTTCGCGTAAAAATTCAGGATTGCTCACCACTTCAAATTTCGCGGAAATTTTACGTTTTTTTAAACCTTGCTGAATGATTTGTTTCACTTCATCGGCCACACCGACCGGAACTGTCGATTTATCGACGATCACACAAAAACTTGAAATATGTGCGCCAATATTTCGTGCCGCTTCTAACACATATTGCATATCAGCCGCACCATCTTTATCACTCGGTGTACCGACCGCAATAAAAATGACTTGTGGTTCGACGCTTAATTCTTCTAATGACGTCACAAAATGCAAACGTCCTTCCGCCAGATTCGAGGTAATCATCGTCTCAAGACCCGGCTCATAAATCGGCAAAATACCTTTTTTCAGATTCGCAATTTTTTCTTTATTGATATCCACACACGTCACATGATTGCCTAATTCAGCAAAACACGCACCGGTGACCAACCCGACATATCCCGCACCAATTACCGTTATATTCACACTTATTCTCCGTTCTTCACGCGATAAATTCGCACTTGATCACCGCGTTTGTTATGAAATACTGCCACTGGCATCCCATCAAAAATAGATGATTCATTATGGCCAACACGCAATGCCAAATAATCATACTGATGCCATTTACCATCAGCAATTGTTTTCAAATTTTCAAATGCGTGACCCTTGCTAAATATTTCATTGCCAAGATGATTGGCATAATACAAAACTTGATAATCATTGCTATAAATTTTTGCCGATGGAGATGTATTCAACATCAACCAATCACCCGCCTCACGAATATATTTTTTTGAATAGCCAAAACTCACGACGCCTGATAATCCATACATTAAGATGAAAAAAATCGTCAGCAGCAATGGCCATTTGCGCGACTGCCATTGCATTATCAAATTATCGATCGCAAAAGGCACCCAAACCATGAGCACCAGCGATAATGCAATCAAATAACGTTCGGTGATAAATAAATTATCCACCAAAAAAATTGCTGTGATCAACACATTGACGCTGATATATGCGATGAGCGTAAGACGCGCGCCAACATCCAGTCGCGCTAATTTTTTTATCCAGGCATAAACAATTAATACCGCGTAAATCAACGACACACTCGACGCGACATTTATCACATACCAACTGATGAACATGCCGACTAAAATTATTTTTGCATCACGCGCGGAATATTCATTTAATACATGCGTGCTCAACGCATGTGCGCTTTGTTGAAACGCATCGATCAGTTGCGTGAATCCATGTTGTAATTGAAATTGTATTTCGGAAAATCGACTTAATGATAATGGATGGAAGAAGCTCCAGCAGAGCAATACGACTATTCCGACGATGGTAATGATATTCAATTGTAAAAAACGTTTGATGCGCGCGCTAAACGTTTGCCGCATATCTATCAATGAAACGAAGGGTAACAATAATAAAAGCATTATTCCTTCAATACTAAATAAACTCGCTATAATTATTGTTAAACCCCACATTAAAGCATAAACGATGTCATTCCCGCGCAACGTGTCATTCCCGCCTTCGCGGTAATGACACGTTGCATGGGAATGAAATATCTTCAAGAAAAAAAACAATGACAACAAATAAAACGCCCAGAACCCATGATCGCGCACAATATCGCTGCGCAGCGTGTTAAATTCACTCGCCAATAAAATAACACCGAGCGCTAACCACACAATGCGTTTTTTTGTCGTCAACGCGTCAACAATTTTAATAAATGCCAAAACGGTGATTAACGAAAAAATTGCATTCAACGTGTAAGCCGCGATAAGCGGTGTTGCATGCGTGAATTGTGTGACGGCAAAAATCAGCATGGAATAAAGCGGCCATTTTGCTTGATCGCATAAATGGGTCGCATACATCAATCCATGTTTCATGGCGGCCGCGCTTTGCAAATAACAAATGCCATCCGGATTAATCACTGAGGTTTTGAGAGCGGCCCAAAGAGAAAGTGCCACGCTTAAAATAGTGGCAATGATGGCGACCCTTCGAGACGGTCGCTGCGCGACCTCCTCAGGGTGAACGGAATACGAGCGAGTTACTCCAGACATTCGGTCCATTCTCGCAATGAACGTTTAAAGTCTTCTGCGATTTCAGGATGTTTCAGCGCATAACCCACTGTCGCTTCCAGATAACCTAATTTGCTACCGCAATCATAACGCTTGCCACGAAATTGCAATGCATGCACGGCTTCTTCTTTAAGTAATGCAGCAATCGCATCGGTTAATTGAATTTCGCCACCCGAACCACGCACCGTATGTTCCAGCAAAGAAAAAATGCGTGGCGTTAAAATATAACGTCCAACCACACCGAGATTAGACGGTGCTTCATCAGGATGCGGTTTTTCGACGATACCGCAAATTCGCGTGAGTGTGTGTATTGTTTCTGCGATATCGACAACACCATATTTTTTCGTTTCGTTGCGCGTAATTTTTTGCACCGCAATAATGCTCGATTGGGTTTCTTGAAATGCTTCCACCATTTGATGTAAACAAGGCTTCTGGCCGCCATCAATCAAGTCATCGGCAAGCAATACGGCAAACGGTTCGTTCGACACTAATTGTTTTGCGCACAATACCGCATGCCCCAATCCATGAGGCGATTTCTGTCGGATATACGCACAAGACACACCATCAGGCAAAATATCCCGCACGATTTCTAATAAATCTAATTTTCCGCGTTCCAATAAATTTGATTCTAATTCGAAATTCGAATCAAAATGATCTTCAATCGCGCGCTTACTGCTACTGGTAACAAAGATTAATTCCGTAATCCCAGCGGCCAACGCTTCTTCCACTGCATATTGAATCAATGGCTTATCGACGATTGGCATCATTTCTTTGGGATTTGCTTTGGTAGCAGGTAAAAATCGCGTTCCGAGCCCTGCTACTGGAAAAACAGCTTTAGTGACTTTCATAAATCGTCCGAATTTAAATGGCGGATACTATCATAATTAACCGAGTGAAGGAACTGATTGCAGGCCCCAAGCATGCTGAATAATTGTTTGTAAATCAGAGTGTTTGGGATGCCAATTGAGTTCTTGCATCGCACGTGTCGCATCTGCCACCAAAACAGCGGGATCGCCTGCCCGTTTTGCACCATACACCACTGGGATTTTTTTCTGCGTGACTTTGCGTGCAACATCAATCACTTCTTGCACCGAGTAACCACGCCCGGTGCCTAAATTATAAATACATTGGGTTTTCCCATTTTCAAGTGCTTGTAATGCTTTAAGATGCGCATCACATAAATCCAACACATGAATATAATCACGAATACACGTTCCATCGGGCGTCAAATGATCATTCCCATAAATGGTGATCGCATCGCGTGTGCCATTCGCAACATCCAACACTAACGGAATCAAATGTGTTTCCGGTTCATGGCGCTCACTTAAATTGCCATTGGGATCAGCACCCGCCGCGTTAAAATAACGTAATGATGCATAACGCAATCCTTCAGTCGCCGCCATATCCATCAATGCTTGCTCCACCATCGCTTTGGATTTTCCATAGGGATTAATCGGTGCAATGGGATGATCTTCATCAATCGGCGTGTATTGTGGCTCACCATAAACTGCAGCAGACGACGAAAAAATAAAATTTAACACACGATGTTTCAGCATCGCTTGCAATAAGTTAAACGTATTCGCCACATTATTTTGATAATATTTTGCGGGATATTGCACCGATTCACCGACTTGAATGAAAGAAGCGAAATGCATCACCGCATCAAACTTTCTCGTCGCAAAAATCTCATCTAATAATTTTGTGTCTGATAGACTTCCTTCGATCAAGTGTGTCGACACCGCATCGCGATGACCTGTCGATAAATCATCTAACACAACTGTCATATAACCCAAGCGCTTTAAATAAGCACTCATATGAGAACCAATAAAACCCGCGCCCCCAACTACGAGGATATGTTTAGTAAGCATTTTTATTGACGAATCCTCGCAAAAACGTTAACAAAATAATTTTCAAATCGAAACCCACCGACCAATTTTCAATGTAATAAAGATCATACTCAATGCGTTTTTCCAGACTGGTATCGCCGCGCCAACCATTCACTTGCGCCCAACCCGTAATGCCCGCTTTGACTAAATGTTTTTGCATATAACGCGGAATTTCATTTTTAAATTGTTCGACAAAATATTGTCGCTCTGGACGCGGCCCGACAATGGACATATCACCAAACAATACATTAATAAATTGCGGTAATTCATCTAAACTGGTTTTACGTAAAAAATTTCCGATGGTAGTCGCCCGATTTTCATTTTGTTTTGCCCAAACGGGGCCTGACGCCGCCTCTGTATTCACTGGCATCGAACGGAATTTTAGCATTTCAAATTCGCGGCCATTCCAACCGACACGTTTTTGTCGATAAAAAACCGGACCGCGCGAACTTAATTTAACAGCGATGGCAATCATTAAAAATAATGGGCTGATCACGCATAAAATAATGAAGGCAAGTATCCGATCTTCAATCGCTTTCATGATTCGATTGATTCCCACCATCGGTGTGGAACGAATATTTAATACAGGAAAACCTGCTAAATCTGTCAGAGAATGATTAAATAAATCCATGCCAAAAATATCTAACACAAAACGTGTGGTGATCGTATTGTGACGTAACTCATGTAAAATTTCTTTGACGCGTGCTTCTGCATGTAGCGGTAATGCTAACCATACTTCGTCAATTGGTTGTGAGGCAGTCGCAAGATAAGCACTGATACTGTCAGGTGTTTTGATCACTGGAACGTGATGCACACTCGTTGTTTCAGAAATATTATCAGAAAACATGGCGACCACATGAAAACCGGTCCACAATTTTTGTTGCACGGTTTTCAATAATTTTTCGCCTAAATCTCCCGCGCCAATAATAATCACGCGTCGTTCATTCCATCCGTTCGAACGCATGAGACGCAGGATAATTAACATAGTTAAACGAAATAAAATTAAAAAGCTCAAGGAAAATCCCGCTAAGAATAAAAACCAAGAACGTGAATACGCTTCACCGGTTTTGGTGATAAATGCTAAACCGGCCAGTAAAATCAAGACAGAAAACATTGCTTGAATCAACTTGTTGAAATGCTGCCAGACTCTTAAACCGCGCACTGAATCATAAATGTGGAAAAAAGAAAAAACGATAAAGGTTAGAAAACCCGCCATGACGAGCGCAATTTGATAATGCGATATTAAATGAAACGTATTAAATTTCACATAATACGCCAGATACCCCGCGAACATGACCGCAAGCACATCCATGACGCGAAGCAAAATGGCGAGGAATTGAGAATATTCTTTTAATAAACCACGAGGTAGCATAAAGTTCCATAGTTTTTAGTAGATCCCGCAAGACGACCAAGGCCGCCCCATTCGTCATTGCGAGGAGTGTTTTTTACGACGAAGCAATCCAGAAAATTTAAAAAAATTCTGGATTGCTTCGCCCAGCAAAATACGCTGGGCTCGCAATGACGACGGTCGATTCGCATTATAGCGTTTCTTTTGGTAAAATGCCGCCGAATAATGCGAAAATTCGGAGTAATGATGATTATTTATTATGCATGTTTGTTTACCGCCATTTTAATCGGAATCATGGGTCAAATATCCATTAAAACCGGCTCGTTGCAAGCAGCCCATCTCTCTGGATTACCGCTTTTCCAACCTTTTGTTTTATTTGGTTTATCCTGTTATTTTATTTCTGCATTATTTTACATGTACTCCCTCAAAGAAATCCCCGTATCCGTTGCTTTCCCCTGCGTCTCTTTAAGCTATGTCGCGGTCGCTCTCATCGCTCATTTTCTTTGGAATGAACCTTTTGGGGCACAACACATGATTGCGCTGACATTTATTTTGTTAGGGGTTTTCTTGTTAGTGAAAGCATAAAAATAACTTGAAAAAAGCCTAGTTTCGATTAGACTTTTTGTCCTGCGTATCCTCAACTTCAAGATCCTTCTTTATTTAAATCACACCTCTTCATTTCACTTCAATAAATTAGTTACCGACACAAAATAAATGCTAGAATAAGGACATTGTTATGAATCAGGCAAAAGATTTATTTCAACTACAAACTGAATTAGTCGATACAAAGGTGGATATGGCCGTGAGCAAAGCAATTGATCGGGTGATAGATCAAATTAATTCGCTTAAACATGAAATGCATGTGGAAATGCATAAATTAAGAAGCGAAATGCATCAAGGATTTTCAACCATGGACAGGCGCATTTCTTCTCTCGACAAGCGCGTTGTTGCGATTGAAACAAAGTTAGGTATGGTAAACGAAACTCAAAAAGAAATTCGTGCTAAATTCATCGATTATTCATTTAAAGCTGGATGGATGATATTAGGCATTTTTATTTCTTATGGGCTTATTCAGTTGCATCATTAAAAAATCAAGATCCTCCACACTATATTCATCAGATCACATGGCTGCCACGGGGTCTTCAAAATGTGTTATCATAGCACCCATTTTATCACGGGTTTCAAAGTCATATGAAAATAGCAATTGTCTGTGATTGGCTAGTCACCTATGCAGGCGCTGAGCGAGTGCTCGAGGAACTGTTAATCTGTTTTCCTCATGCCGATGTGTTCGCCGTGGTTGATTTTATTGATCCCAAAAATCGTGATTTTTTACAACACAAAAAAATTAACACGACATTTATTCAAAAACTTCCTTTTGCCAAAAAATATTATCGGGCTTATTTAAATTTGATGCCACTCGCCATCGAGCAATTGGATATGTCTGCCTATGATTTAATTATTTCAAGTTCGCATGCGGTGGCAAAAGGTGTGATTACCGGGCCCAATCAACTGCATATCAGTTATGTGCACACACCGATGCGTTATGCCTGGGATTTACAACATCAGTATTTACGCGAAACCGGTTTAGATCACGGAATTAAAGGTTTTTTTGCCAAACGTTTATTGCATAAAATGCGTTTATGGGATCAGCGTAGCGCGGTCAATGTCGATCATTTTATTGCGAATTCAAAGTACATTGCGCGTCGTATTCTAAAAAATTATCGACGTGCTTCTGATGTGATTTATCCGCCGGTCAAAACACATTTATTTACGCCGGGACATAAAAAAGAAAATTTTTATCTCACTGCCTCACGCATGGTGCCCTATAAAAAAATCGATTTAATTGTAGAAAGTTTCGCGCAACTTCCCGATAAAAAATTAGTTGTGATTGGCGATGGGCCAGAACTGAATAAAATTAAAAGTAAAGCGACGCCCAACATCGAAATACTGGGTTATCAACCCACTGACATATTGATTGATTACATGCAACGCGCGAATGCATTTGTGTTTGCGGCAGAAGAAGATTTTGGAATTGTTTTATTGGAAGCACAAGCGGCTGGCACGCCCGTGATTACGTTCGGCAAAGGTGGTGCATTGGAAACGGTGCGTGACGATACCGGGGTATTTTTTGCCAAACAAGAGATCCCAGACATCCTGGCCGCCATTCAACAGTTTGAAGAAAATCGCGCGCGTTTTACTGTCGAAAATTGTGTTGCCCAAGCACAGCAATTTTCCCCAGCCATTTTTCGTGAGCAGCTCATGCGCTATGTTGATGAAAAGACTAAAGATTTTTATTTGTAAGCGCTGTTCTGGGCTAATTTTGAAAAATATGATATAAAGACCGCTTTATTCATCGACTTAAAGGCACAAATAAACCCATATGAAATCAGGATGTCATTCTCTTGTCCCCGTTATTATTTCCGGTGGTGCGGGTAGTCGATTGTGGCCACTCTCACGCGAAGCGCACCCGAAGCCTTTTATTAAACTTGCGGATGGGCAAAGTTTATTACAAAAAACATTTTTACGCGCGGCAGCCGCCCCTCACATTAAAGAAATTCTGACTGTCACTAATCGTGAAGTATTTTTTCATACGCAAGATGAATATCGCGCACTGAATTCTGATATCAAAACATCCTATATTTTAGAACCCAGTGGTCGCAATACCGCGCCGGCCATCGCAGCCGCCGCTTTGCATTTAGCAGATCTTTATGATGAAAACACCATTTTGCTCATATTACCTGCGGATCACTTGATTCAAAATCAACATTCATTTATTGAAGCGATCAATCACGCCGTACAGCTTGCCACAGAAAATTATCTGGTCACCTTCGGCATTAAACCGAATACAGCGGAAACCGGTTACGGTTATCTTGAAATTGATGCGCAACACGAATTTTTTCACGAAAAAAAACATCACGACATTTCAACCCATCGTGTGTTGCGTTTTGTTGAAAAACCTAATACAGAAACCGCCCAAACTTATTTGACCTCTGGAAAACATTTTTGGAATTCAGGGATGTTTTGTTTCAGCATCGGATCCTTGTTGAATGAAATGAATAATCACGCACCAGACGTACTGAATGTGGTGAAAGAATCTTTGATTAACACACCGAAAACCACTTCTCATTATATTGAGCTGGATGGTGAATCATTCGCACGCGCGCCGAATATTTCGATCGATTATTCGCTCATGGAAAAATCCAATCGTGTGGCTGTTGTCACGTGTGATTTAGGTTGGAGTGACATTGGATCGTGGACCGCATTAAGTGAATTAGTGGAACCCGATCATTTTGGTAATCGCGTGATCGGTGAAAATGTTTTGCATGATACCCAAAATTGCTATATCCATGGCAGTGATCGCATTATTGGGACTGTCGGTATAGAGAATTTAGTAATTGTGGATATGCCAGATGCATTGCTCGTGGCCAATCGCAATCGCGCGCAAGACGTGAAACACATCGTGCAGCATTTAAAAAAATCCGATCATGAAGTGGTTAAATTACATCGTGAAGTACATCGTCCTTGGGGCTCATACACGGTGCTGGATGAAGGTGAAAATTTTAAAATTAAACGCATTAAAGTGAAACCAGGTGCTTCACTCTCGTTACAAATGCATTACCATCGCAGCGAACATTGGATTGTCGTTTCAGGCACCGCGAAAGTCGTGAATGGTGAACGTCAATTTTTAGTAAATGCAAATGAATCCACATTTATTCCGGCGGGTCATCAACATCGTCTCGAAAATCCGGGCAAACTTGATCTCGTCATTGTGGAAGTGCAAAGCGGCGATTATCTCGGCGAAGATGACATCGTCAGATTTGAAGATAAATATGGACGAATTTCTTAAAATTTTAGAGTTGGAGTTTTGATGAAAAAGAAAGTTGCTTTAATCACAGGTATTACAGGACAAGATGGCGCTTATCTGGCGGAATTTCTTTTGAATAAAGGTTATGAAGTTCACGGCATTCGACGACGCAGTTCACTGTTTAACACCGATCGAATTGATCATCTTTATCAAGATCCGCACGAAAAAGGTTGCCGCATGTTTTTGCATTATGGCGATTTAACTGATTCGTTGAGCTTGACGCGCGTGATTGAAAAAGTGCGCCCTGAAGAAATTTATAATTTAGCCGCACAAAGTCATGTGGCCGTTTCTTTTCATGAACCAGAATACACCGCGAATTCCGATGCATTAGGTACATTACGTCTGTTAGAAGCGATGCGAATTTTAGGATTAGAGAAAGACACACGTTTTTATCAAGCAGCAACATCAGAATTATATGGTTTAGTGCAAGAAACGCCGCAAAAAGAAACCACACCTTTTTATCCACGTTCACCTTATGCAGTTGCAAAATTGTATGCATACTGGATTGTCGTCAATTATCGTGAAGCGTATGACATGTTTGCTTGCAATGGCATTCTTTTCAATCATGAATCGCCGGTACGCGGTGAAACGTTTGTCACACGAAAAATTACGCGCGGGCTTGCACGCATTAAAATGGGTTTGCAAGATCGTTTATATCTCGGCAATGTCTCGGCGCTACGCGATTGGGGACACGCGCGTGATTATGTAGAAATGCAATGGCTGATGTTACAACAAAAAACCCCTGAAGATTTTGTAATTGCCACGGGCGAACAACATAGCGTACGCGAATTTGCAACGTTAGCAGCAGCAGAACTCGATATGACACTCGAATGGCGTGGAAAAGATGTCGATGAAAAAGCGTATGATGCAAAAACCGGTAAATGCATTATTGAAATCGATCCGCGTTATTTTAGACCGTCTGAAGTCGAAACATTATTAGGTGATCCTTCAAAAGCAAAACAAAAATTAGGATGGTCACCCAAAACCAGTTTTCAATCACTCGTGACTGAAATGGTGCGTGCCGATTTTCAAGATGCACAACGCGATGATTTAGTCGCACAACATGGACACAAATATTTTTCTTATAACGAGTAAAACATCATGGCTGAGACACTGATCCCAACGATTCAAATTCCTGTATATCAACCGTATTTGCACGGCAATGAAAAATTGTATGTGAATCAATGTCTCGATTCGAGTTGGATTTCATCCAAAGGTCAATTTATCAATCGCTTTGAAGAAAAGTTTGCGCGATATGTAAAATCACCGTTTGCAACTTCCGTGTGTAATGGCACGGTCGCCTTGCATCTTGCTTTGTTGGCAATCGATATCAAACCAGGTGATGAAATTATTGTGCCGACATTAACGTATGTCGCATCAGTCAATACGATTATCCAAGCAGGTGCCGTGCCGGTATTTGTCGATTCGATCGCGGATACTTGGCAAATCGATCCAGCTGATGTGCGCCGCAAAATCACGGCAAAAACACGGGCGATTATGGCTGTGCATTTGTATGGACATCCATGTGATATGCACGCGTTAACAGCAATTGCCAAAGAAAAAAATTTATTGCTCATTGAAGATTGTGCCGAAGCATTTGGCACATATTTTGCGGGACAACATGTTGGAACATTTGGTGATGTTGCGACGTTTAGTTTTTTCGGAAATAAAACCATCACGACCGGTGAAGGCGGCATGGTGATTATGAATGATCAAACCATTTATGCCCGTGCAGCACATTTAAAAAATCAAGGTGCAGCCACCACTTTGCAGTATTGGCATGATGAAATTGGTTATAACTATCGCATGACAAACATCTGCGCGGCGATTGGTCTCGCGCAACTCGAACAAATTGACGAGATTTTATTAAAAAAACGTGAACTCGCGCAACGTTATCAATCCGCTTTAAAACATTTACCGCTTATCTGTCATGAGGAAATCGGAAATGTGCGTCATTCGTTTTGGATGTGTTCTATCTTATTGCATGAAGCAAAACATCGCGATCCATTACGCACGCAGTTAAAAAATGCCGGTATTGAAACACGCCCGGTGTTTTATCCCGCGCACTTAATGTCGATGTATCATGCAGAGCATGAGAAACATCCGATTGCGGAATCCATTGGCAGTCGCGGCATTAATCTTCCGAGTTGGCCGGCGATGACGCATGAGCAGATTAATTATGTGCTCAAAACGATTGAAAAGTATTTTGCGTGAGGTAATTATTCACCGCATTTTCTCAATGTCGTCCTTCTTGCTCCTTTATTGTCATTCCCGCGCAGGCGGGAATCCATCGTGATAAATTGCAAATAGATTCCCGCCTGCGCGGGAATGACACGTGACGACGCTCAAGGTTTTTTTTGCACCGGAGCAGAATGCATTGGCGGCGCAGATAATTGAGACATCATTTTGGACTGTTTCTCCGCAACCAAGTTGAATTTTGTCAATGGTGTGCTCTCCTCATTCACCCCTGCAGCATCACGTGCTTTTTTATAAGCAACTTCATCTACCCAACCCTTTGCCAGTTGAACTCCATAAAAAACATTTCCTAAACCATGTAAACAAAAATTCATGATTGCCCTCTGGTCATCTAGCGTCAAATCATGCTCTTTCACCAGCTGATGGAATCCACCAGTTTTATTAGACGAGAGCTTATGTTTTCCATCATTCAAAAACTCTTCACCGATAATAATGACTGATTGGTTTTGCCCATGAACCAAAGAAGGATGACCCGCAATCTCGCCAACGGATCGATTAATTCTGTGCTCTAATGAGTAACCGGAATTATCTCTGCTGAGTAAAATAGCAAAAGTGCCACGAAAAGTAGTTGCACGCTGTGGTGTTAACGTCATTTCAAAAGATTCATGATTTTTTTCAGCATTTAATATATTTTCTTCTGCCTTTAATAAATCATTATGCCGAACCCAATACAATTCATTATTTTTAAGAAACAAACGTTGGCTCATGCGATTAACAATGCCAATTTCAGTTGATTGCGACACAGGAATCAGTTTACTTGTATCGTTAGAGTTAATCAGTTTGTGTATTTTTTCAATCGCGACAATAAGATCAGAAAGATTTTTCCGAAAATATTTGGGTGATTGTGCTTCCAGATTCCGCAAACACGCATACAGTTCGTCATTTTTTTTGTGGTGGTCGATTAATTTTGGATTCGCTTGTATTTTGCGTAAAACTTTCGGATCGGGTAACGGTGTTTGAATCAGTTGTTTGAATCCTTGATTTTCTAAATCGCGAACAACTCTAGCATGACGTGTAATAGACATGATCTGCACTCCATTTTTTTTATAGAGTGATTTTATAGAAAGCATCTTAAGGTTTTATTAATAAGTGAGCTTAATTGTTTTTCCCAATTGCAATTTAACTCGCGTGCCAAGTGGTAAAGGAAAATTGGTAAATCCGTGACCTAAGCCGGTTATTTTTATCACGGGTAACTGACAATTTTTCGCGAATCGTTGCAACACAGCTTCGACCAACGTCGAGCCATCCGGTTCATTTCCTCCCAGAAAATCACCTAACAAAATAGCCGTCGCTTGTTTAAAAATTCCTGCTTGTCTTAAATGCTCAAGCATTCGATCGACTCGATAACCGCGCTCATTGATTTCTTCTAAAAAAATAATTTTATGACTGGCATCCATTTGCCAGGCGGTGCCAATTCCGGCTTGCACCAGACATAAATTTCCACCGGTGATCGTGGATTCCACAGTTTGATTTTTTTCGGCAAGCGCATTGAGCGGAACGCCGGTTAATTCCATTTGATTCATGTCATCAAATAAAATTGATTTAGCCGCAGCAATGGATTCAGGTGAAAACTTATCGATTGATAGTGCGCCATGCAGAATGGGCCAACCCCATTGTTGCTGTAAATATAAATTTAACGCCGTGATATCACTCATACCGACAAATAATTTAGGTGATTTAGGTTGCGTGAGCTTCGTGAGCTCAGGAATCAAACGCATACACCCATACCCTCCGCGCGCACAAATAATGGCTTTGGTTTTAGGATTTTCTAGCGCACGTGATAATGATTTAAAACGAATTTCATCGGTATTCGCGCATAATAAATCTTCGCCAAAAATATTGTCGGAGACGATGCAGTTTAATTGCCAGGACGTGAGTAAAGCTTTGAGATTTTGTAATTGCTCATCCGTGCAACGCGAAGCTGGGGCAATGATTTCAACAAAATCACCGGCGGATAAACGTGGAAGTGTTTGCATGGGAAACATTCTCAATTAATAAATATTGGATTTGCCAACAATTATAATACTTATTAAGTCTTACCACCAGGACGACTCGACTGACTTGCATGTAAAGTTTTTTTATCCAGCAAGCTTTGAATTTTTGCATCACCTAATTCTCTAGCTGTTTCCATGAGATCCACTGAGTAACCCTCTGGCAATTGAGAAAAAACGGTGGCTAACGTCAACGGTTTACTTTGTAATATTGCCAACAACCCGATTTTGTATATTTCATCGCTATTAATTTTATGTTCCTGCTGTAATTTCTGACTCGATGCTTCATCGGATAATTTTTCCCAATATTCAACACTGGGGAGATCAATTTGTTTTTTTAAACTTTTTGTATTGCAAAAATCATGCCATTTTTCTCGCACGATGCGCCATAACTTTTCTTGATGACTTTGTACATCGCATAAAGGTGATGCTAACAATTGTGTGCGCAACTGAGCTCCCTCACGTAATTGTTTTCGCAACGCAACATTTTCAGCTAAATCCTTCACACCTTGCACAAATTTTTCAGAATTATCGGTAATCCATTCGGGTTTGCCGAGATGCGTTAAAATACTCGCTGTTACATTTGCTTCATGTCGATTTTTTACGGTGTGTGTCACGATGGGAACGCCTGCTAATAAACAATCGAAATTTGTTGTAGTTCCATTATAGGGATAGGTATCAATCGCAATATCTATTTGCTTAGATATCCACTCTACACGATTTTCTGGTTCAGGCGGAAAAATAACTCGTGCTCTCAATTCTTCTAATGGAATATCTGTTAGCGTTTGTAATCGATTTAATAAATGCTCAGCAACTTCAACGCCTTGCCAGTGATTGAAATATTGAAAACAGAGTCGACTGTTTGGTATTTGTTTTAACATCTCCCCTAAATCAACGAGAAATGCATCGCTTAATTTGGTTGAACTATTAAGAATACCTAAAGTGATGAATCCCTGCTTTTCTTCTGTTGAAGGCGCTGTTGGATGAGTTTTTGCTTCCAACTGTTCTGAGTCAGGTTTAAAACATAAAAAAGATCCATCTAAACGGAGTAATTCTTCCGAGTAATATCGGTCTGTTGCACCGATAGGATCGGTAATATGATCCACCAAACGATAATCCATTTGTGGTAGTCCTGTCGTATTGGGATAAGCAATATAAGTTATTTGAATAGGTGCAGGATGCGCCGCGAACACACTCATGCGCAATTCGGGTAAATCAGCAAAGTGACCGCTTAAATCAAATAAAACATCTATTTGTTTATCGCGAATATTTTTGGCTAATTGTCTTGCCGTCATATTATAACAGTTAATCACTTTATGTTTTTTTTCTTCAAGATATTGCACCGTCGATTCAAATGGCGTTTTTGAACAATCAAAAAAAGTAAGCTGATATTTTGTGGGATCAGCCTGCAATATAGGCGCCATAAAATAGAACACAGCATGCGTTTGATTAAGCACTTCCATTAAAATTCCTATATTTAATTTTTTATCATGAGCAATCGTATTCGTATTGAATTGAAAATGTGGCGCTTTTTCACAGATCTTTTTCGCAACCTCATGATGATATAAAGAAATTTTTTCCGCACTGGCATTTGCATCGTACAGTGAATTAATTGCTAGTTTATTACAGACTTCAGGCGTCGAAGGTAAATCTAACAATAATGATTCACTGATTTTATGTTCTCCTAGGAACAAATACAAACGTGATCTCATCAGATATAAATTGGAAGATAATTTATCATTGTTCTGTAATAAATTATCTAAGATTGAAATAGCTGAGAGGTAAAATTTATTTTCTGCAAGAACGTCAATCACCATACTGAATGCCTCAATTGCATCGAGGCCTTGATTTTCATTCTCTAGTATTTCTGTGATTAATTCATTAATCTGATTTATTACATTTTCGCGTTGACTGGATGCCATCCATTTTAAAAAAATGGTTTTATCAAAATTTATCAGCAAAGCTAAGATAAAAAATCTTAACGTGCTATCTGAACAATTTTCCAAATTAATATGCGTTAATATCACTTTCTGCGCGACAGGGTCCTTATTCACTAATTTTTCTAAAATAGTCCCATACACGTCCTGAGTATTCATGAATAAAAAATTGATTAGCTCTGCAACATTCAATCTTTTCGATAAATCAGGTAGTGCCAATATGCTGGCTGTTGTTTTTGGATAGTTAAGTAGAATAGCTTTTGCTGCTAAATCAAATAATTGTTCTCCATTATAGTCAGCAACGGATTTTTGAAAAATTTCACATGCTTGTTCATCCGATAGAATTGATATTCTAAAATTGAGGAAACCCTTTCGACTTGGGCTCATGTTGTACCTACACAATGCATGGATCGTAATATTAGTATACAACACAGCAAGCGAATGTTTTTTTCGATTTAATCTATTGATTATTCATTAAAATAAGATGACACTTTATTGAGTTGCATTGGCCATGATTTGAATTTGCCGATTTTTTCCATTAAAACCAGGTTTAATTGAGCGTCCAGCATTTTTTTATCTTTGTTGAGATTTTTAATTATCTCATTTAGGTCAACATCCGCATCATGTGAAAAATATTTTTCTATCAGTGCATGAACATCTTCAAATAATTCTTGGTGCATAAAACCTTGTTGCCAAGAAATATAATTGGCGATATCAATTCCTTGCGCAACGGCGACACCGTGTGGAATCGCGTAATTGGTCGCGCGCTCTAATGCATGACCAAATGTATGACCAAAATTTAAGAGTCGTCGTGAGCCATGATCAAATTCATCTTCTTCAACGATTTTTTTCTTGATGGATAAACCAAGATGGATGTAATCCATGAGTGGCGCGTGAGCAAAGCCTTCACGAAATAAATTTTGTTTGAATTTTTCGTATGCGCTCGCATCATGAAGTAAAGTATATTTTAGAATTTCTCCATAACCAGAACGAATATCCGCGTGCGACAATGTCGTTAAAAAACCCGGCCAAATAATCACGCGATCCGGTGGATGAATCACGCCGATTTGATTTTTGTAATGTTGAAAATTCACGCCGCATTTTCCGCCAATGCAACTGTCACACATTGCGAGTAATGTGGTTGGCACTAAAATTAATTTTAATCCGCGATAAAATATATGCGCGGCAAATGCAACCACATCGTGTAAAATTCCACCCCCAATGGCAATGATCGTCGTGGCACGCGTTGCGTTTGAGGTCTGAAAAAAATTTAAGATCGATTCTAAACCGCTTAATGATTTATTGTGTTCGGTGGCAGAAAAAAAATAGCAATCACTGTGTGATTGAAGGATTTTGCATATATCGCTATACAACGGCAAAAGATTTTCATCGATCACGATGAGAGAATTTTTAGTTTGGGTTAGTTCTTTTAATAAATTTTCGCTGCTTTCGGTAAAATCAACGGAATATTGTTTGTGGTGAGACGTGATGAGGAGTTGTGTTTTCATATTTGATTAAAAATTTAGTACGCCTTCCCGTCGAGGGAAGGAGTAAAATCAGGATGACAGTGGGGCAGATACACCCCACTGTCATTTACTGAATCGATTACATCACCAATTGATCTTGGATATCTTTCAAGGTTTGCTCATTCATTTTTTTGAAGCCTTTCACTTCTTTCAAATCGTCGAGGGATTTGAATTCGCCGTGCTTTTTACGATAAGCAACAACTGCTTTCGCTTTGGTTGCGCTCATGCCTTTCACTTTAGCAAGTTCTTTTGCAGTTGCTTTGTTGATGTTGACTTTATCTTGGGTTGCATCAGCTGTTGTTTTAGCTGTTTGGTCAACTGGTTGTGCCGCTGCTGCAGGTTGATTTTTATCTGCGGCAGGATTTTGGTTATCTGTTCCTTCAGCGAACACAGCAGTTGCTAAACCCATAGCAGCAATTGCAGCAATGACGTTACGATAAAAAGACATTTGTAAACTCCTTATATTCATAAAAAAATGATTTAGTGATCTTTCCACTGCATATCGATGGACATCCATAGTTTGACTGCATAGATTGAGTCAAATTTTTTTGTACGTCAAAGGATATGATTTCCAACGTCCAGAATGGAGGTTGGTTTTACAGAGGAACCTATCCATCACAATCAGTTTAATTAAACTAATTACGATGCTGATATGATGCATTAGCCATATTGCAAGTCAAGATTTTTTTTGCAATATCGTGAACGTTTGCGGGCACGCAAGCGCAAACGTTCACAACTTTTTTCATTAATATCAATTGTTTTTATCTATTTCCTCATGGCGCAATTATGATAAACTTGGTTGCCATAGCACTTTTGAATCACTATTTAGGGATATCTATGCTCAGCAAGTTAACAATATTTAAACCTTTTTCGATACTGATTTTGGTGATCGCAAGCTCAGTTTGTGGTTTGGCTCAAGCTAACCCGGTTATTCCGGTACCGACCCTGCCGCAACCGGTGATCATGCCGACCACCCCCAACCTTGAAGCACGCGGTTTTATTTTGATGGATGGGGATAGCGGTAAAATTATCGCCGAAAAAAATGCCAATAATCGCTTGCCGCCCGCGAGTCTCACGAAATTGATGACCATGTATGTTATATCGAATGCCTTGAAAACAGGCACGATTCACATGGATGATAAAGTTAGAATTAGCGAAAAAGCCTGGAAAACAGGTGGTTCGCGCATGTTTGTTAAAGTGAATGACGAAGTTCCGGTGCGCGCATTATTGCAAGGAATTGTCGTGGCCTCCGGCAATGATGCCAGTGTCGCCATGGCAGAATATTTGGGCGGGACTGAAGATGCGTTTGCCGGTCTCATGAATGGCCAAGCTAAATTAATTGGCATGAGTAACAGCCATTTCGTTGATAGCAATGGCTTGCCCAATCCAGAACATTATTCCACCGCACATGATTTAGCCTTACTGGCGCAAGCGATTATCAAAAATTTCCCCGAAGATTATCGCCTCTACTCGGAAAAATGGTTTACCTATAACAATATCCGCCAACCCAACCGCAATCGCCTGTTATGGCAATTTCAATATGCCGATGGCTTAAAAACCGGACATACCAGCGAGGCAGGCTATTGCTTAGTTTCTTCGGCGATCAAAAATGGCACGCGCCTCATCAGCGTTGTCATGGGCGAAGAAAGTGATAAGGCACGCACCGAAGATTCGATCCGCTTGTTGACCTATGGTTTTCGATTTTATGAAACTCATAAATTATATAACGGCACCACTCGATTAACGGATGCACGCGTATGGAAAGGTGAAAAGAAAATGGTGGCCCTCGGACTCGCCAACGATTTATTTGTGACGATGCCTGCAGGCCAATATAAAAATATTCAAGCCAACATCAAATTAAATGAACCGATTCAAGCACCCGTGTTGAAAGGTCAAACCTATGGCTCGATCAACATCATGCTCAATGGACAAGTGCTTGCTTCTGAGCCGCTGATTGCGCTCGATAACAATCTGAAAGGCGGCCTGTGGCGCAGTGTATCTGATTCGTTAGATTTTAGTTTTAACAAATTGTTTTCTCGCTCCAATGAAAAAGCAAATAATGGATAACGTGGTACGAGATGAGTGAAGAAAGAGAATCAGCACTACAATTTCCATGTGAATTTGTTCTTAAAATATTTGGTCATGCCTCAGATCAATTTGAAATAGAAGTATTAACTATTATTCGTAAACATGTTGCCGACTTGCATGAAAATGCGATTCGGCATCGTTTAAGTAAAGACAAAAAATATTTAGCATTAACTATCACGATTAACGCAAATAATCAGGAACAACTCGATGCATTGTATCGTGAGTTAAGCAGCAATCCTCATGTACTCATGGTTCTCTGATGACAACTCAACAAGTGATTGTGCGTTTACTTGGAACAGTCGATTATCAATCTTGCTGGGATGCCATGCAGCGTTTTACCAACGAACGTGATGATTCGACGCTGGATGAAATTTGGTTATTGCAACATGAACCGGTTTTTACCCAGGGACAAAATGGCAAACCGGAACATCTTTTAAATCCAGGATCGATTCCGATCATTCAAGTCGATCGTGGTGGACAAGTCACTTATCATGGCCCAGGACAATTGGTGGCATACGTGCTGATCGACTTAAAACGGAAAAAATTTACCATTCGCGACATGGTGACGCGACTTGAAAATGCCATTATTGAAGTTTTAATCGATTTCGGCATTAAAGCGACTGCAAAACGTGAAGCACCCGGCGTGTATGTGGATGATAAAAAAATTGCGTCCATTGGTTTGCGCGTACGCCGTGGATGTTCGTATCATGGATTAGCATTCAATGTCGCGATGGATCTTGAACCGTTTACACGCATTAATCCGTGCGGGTTTCAACAGTTAGAAATGACCCAAATCGCGGACTTTGTCCCCAACATCGACATGGCATCCACAGAAACGAAACTGATGGATTATTTAATGCGGAATTTGGGATATAATACTCACCACATCTTTAATTAGGGTTATCATGGACATGCAAGAAAAAAAGCTGAATCAAAAACAACGTGGCATCGATAAATTGTCCCGCATTCCGATTAAAATCGAACCCACGGTTAATCCATTGCGTAAACCCGATTGGATTCGTATTCGTCTGCCCTCCAATTCAGCCGTGTCGAACTTAAAAAATATCTTGCGAGAAAATCGTCTCGTGACGGTGTGTGAAGAAGCATCCTGCCCTAATCTTTCCGAATGTTTCAGTCATGGCACCGCGACATTTATGATTATGGGTGACAAATGCACGCGTCGTTGTAGTTTTTGCGATGTCGCGCATGGACGACCAGATCCGTTAGATGTGAATGAACCGATTAATTTAGCCAACACGATTTTGCAAATGGGTTTACGTTATGTGGTGATCACATCCGTTGATCGTGACGATTTACGCGATGGCGGTGCCAGTCATTTTACCGCGTGTATTAATGCCATCCGCGAAAAAAATCCACAGATTAAAATTGAAATTTTGGTGCCTGATTATCGTGGGCGCATGGAAATTGCGTTGGATGAAACCGGCAAAGCATTACCTGATGTGTTTAATCACAATATCGAAACCGTGCCGCGACTTTATAAACAAGCACGACCGGGATCTGACTACCAACATTCGTTGCAATTATTAAAACAATTTAAACAACGCTTCAATCACATTCCTACCAAGTCAGGTTTGATGTTGGGATTGGGTGAAACGGATGATGAAATCAAACAAACATTACAAGATTTGCGTGCGCATGATGTTGATATGTTGACACTGGGACAATATTTACAACCCAGTAAATATCATATTCCCGTCATACGTTATGTCACACCAGAACAATTTAAAGAATTTGCAGTCTTTGCAGAACAAATTGGATTTAAAAATGTGGCCAGCGGACCGCTGGTGCGATCTTCGTATCACGCTGATCGACAAGCGGCAGGAGAAGAGGTCTTTTAAATTGTCAGACTCGTTAAGTCCTATTTTACAATGGATCAACGCACACCCTGATCTCGCAGGTCTTGCGACTTTTACTATTTCGACCGCAGAGTCAGTCGCCATCATCGGCACCATTATTCCTGGCAGTGTCATGATGACCGCCATCGGCACACTGGCTGGCATCGGCATTATTCCGCTGTGGGAAACCATTATTTGGGCCATTTTAGGCGCGATTGTGGGCGATGGAATTAGTTATTGGATTGGTCGTAAATTTAATACCCGTCTGCCTTACGTGTGGCCGTTTCGCACTCATCCCAATTTACTGCAAAATGGCGAAACTTTTTTTGTGAGACATGGTTGGATGAGTGTGTTTATCGGTCGATTCGTGGGTCCCGTGCGCGCGCTAGTACCCTTGGTCGCAGGGATGCTGGGCATGCGTCCGCTACGTTTCACGATTGCAAACGTGTTGTCAGCCATTTTGTGGGCGCCAGCGTATATGTTACCGGGCATATTAATTGGTACTGCATCACTCGAGTTACCGCCTGACATTGCCATTCATGTCATCTTGATGTTGATACTCACGCTATTGGGTATCATGTTGTGCGTTTGGCTGGTTCATCGTGTCATTCAATTAATTGGTAAACAGATTAGTCATCAATTAACGAAACTTTGGAGTACATTATCGGATTCACCCTACTTCAGTTTCATTACCACATCGCTCAAACATCATGATCCAAATCAAACGTATGGACAGTTAACCCTCGCATTTTATTTTATTACCATTTCCTGCTTACTGTTGTATCTCACATTTTATATTCATTGGTATGGCTCAGAAGATATTTTCATCAATCAAGTTTTTTTCCATTTGTTTCGCAGCCTTCGTACACCCTTCTTTGACAATATCATGTTGGCAATTACTTTTTTAGGCGAAAAAAAGGTATTGTTGCCACTCGCGCTAACATTGTTCGCGTGGCTTGCCTATTGTAAACGCTGGTATACAGCTTGGCATGTATTAGCACTGGGTTTGATGGCAGGCGGTGGAATTGAAGTGTTGAAATGGCTGGCGCATTCACCTCGTCCCTGGGGCGTTTTACAAAGTCCCGAAAGTTATTCTTTTCCCAGCGGCCACACGACACTCACGACTGCATTTTATTTAGGAATCACGCTATTATTTCTCGAAATTTTGCAGATTAAATCTCGTCGTGTTATTTTTTATATCGTCGGCACATTTATTTTAACGATTAGTTTTTCACGACTGTATCTTGGTGTGCATTGGTTTACGGATGTTGTCGGTGGTTGGTTACTGGGTTCTGCTACATTGATTTTAGTGTGTCTCTCTTACAATCGTCAACGTGAGGAAAAACTGCAGCCACTCGGCATTATTCTGACAATTCTTCTGACACTCACAGTCAGTTATTCGCTCACGGTTGATCGCAACTATGCCGAATTACATAAAGATTATCAACAACTCGATTGGCCGCAATATAACATTCCGCTGGATGCATGGTGGAATCAACAAGGCGATCATTTACCGCTGTATCGTCTCAACCGTTTTGGTTCAACTTTCCAACTGTTAAATTTGCAATGGATGGGAAATTTATCTGACATCGAAACTGTTTTATTGAAAAATGGTTGGAGTATACCGCCTAAAACCGATTGGATTGGTATTTTGCATCGTGTGGCTGACGTGCGTAGCGCAGAACATTTACCTTTGGTTGCACCGCTTTATTTAGATAAAGCCCCTGAACTTGAATTAATAAAAACAGAAGCTGACAGTAAACGTTTGCTGGTGTTGCGTTTATGGAATGCGAATTTGATTTTAACTAACGCGAAACAACCGCTCTGGGTGGGGTCGGTTGAGCTCTCGGCGCGCACCTATAGTTGGGTTTTCAAGCGCAGAAATCAAGTGACATTAACGCCTGACCTATTATTTATTCAGTCGCCTGATCAATATGTCATTAAACAAGTCATGGTTCAGTTAAAACATGGCTTTCGTCCCCAGACACAACCATTAATCTTAATTAAACCTAAATAGGATGCTTTTATATGTTATCCGTGCTCGCACAATTATTTTTATTTATGGCCAAAGCAGTCATTTTAGTTTTACTTATTTTTGTTTTACTGCTTGGCATCATCAGCATTTTAAGTCGTGGTAAAGGAAAAATGCGCGGGGCGCTCAGCATAAAAAATATTAATAAAAAATATCGTGAAACAAAAAAGAATTTACTCGAAGAAATTTTGTCAAAAGATCAATTTAAACAATTTACCAAAGAACAAAAAAAAGTTGAAAAAAATTTAGAAAAATCACTCGGGAAAAATGCTCAACCGCGCAAAAATATTTTTGTGCTGAAATTTGATGGCGACATCAAAGCCTCTGCCGTCACCGCCTTGCGTGAAGAAGTCACGGCAATTTTAAACATTGCCAAAACAACCGATGAAGTGGTGATCAAACTAGAAAGCGCGGGTGGCATGGTGCATGCCTATGGTTTAGGTGCTTCTCAGCTTGCGCGTTTGCGACAACAACATATTCCTTTGACCATCATTGTCGATAAAGTGGCTGCCAGTGGCGGTTACATGATGGCTTCGGTCGGCAATAAAATTCTGGCCGCGCCGTTTTCGATTATTGGTTCGATTGGTGTGATTGTGCAATTACCGAATTTCCATCGGTTATTAAAAGACAATAAAATTGATTTTGAACAATTGACCGCTGGACAATTCAAACGAACCCTCACCGTGTTCGGCCATAACACGGAAGAAGGTCGGGAAAAAATGCATCAAGAAATTGAAGAAATTCATCATTTGTTTAAAAACTTGATTAAGGAATATCGCCCACAACTCGACATCGAGAAAGTCGCGACAGGTGAACATTGGTTAGGTACACAAGCACTGCAATTAAATCTCATTGATGCGTTAAAAACCAGTGATGATTATTTGTTGGAACAGAGTAAACACGCGGAACTTTATGAAGTGACGTATCATATTAAAAAATCGTTGTTTGAGAAAATTTCATCACCGGTGAGTAAATTGTATGAGAGTCGATTAACGCTGATTTGAACTTTGTCATTCCCGCGAAGGGCCAAAAAAAAAAATCCAAGCGCGCCTCGCTAGGAAAT
>CAZOFA010000023.1:0-27205 GCA_964578975.1 uncultured Coxiellaceae bacterium | reverse complement strand
TGGATTGCTTCGCTACGCTCGCAATGAAGAGAATTCAGGCGTTCGCAATGACGCGGTTCGGTTAATAACAGTAAAGTATTATACTGAAGAGAACATGACACTTTAAGGATTAAAAATGATAACGGAACTATTGAAAATTAAATATCCCATTATTCAAGCACCTATGGCTCTCGCAGACAGTCCTCTGCTTGCCGCCACTGTCTCAAATCAGGGTGGATTAGGTTCATTCGGTGCCGCATTATGCACACCAGATCAAATCCGTGAAAAAATCCAAGAAATTAAACAACTCACTCAAAACCCATTTGCCATCAATTTATTTGCCCCCACCACGACACAAAATTATTCTGCAGACGAAGTTAATCATGCCATACGCCTGTTAAATTATTTTAGAAAAAAATTAGGAATAACCAATCGTGAAGAAATACAAATACCTCCCGCAGCTAATTTTGAAGAAAAATTAAATATTTTAATCGAAGAAAAAATTCCGATTTTTAGTTTTACCTTTGGTGTATTAACGAAAGAAATCATCCAGCGTGTTAAATCACACGGAATCGTTGTCATTGGCACTGCGACCACTGTGCGTGAAGCACAGCAATTAGAACAAAACGGCGTTGATATGGTTGTGGCACAAGGGTATGAAGCAGGCGGACATCGCGGCACAGATTTAAGTATGACGAACATTCAGCATGGATTGATTGGAACCATCACATTGGTTCCTCAAATAGTGGATGCTGTCAAAATACCGGTGATTGCATCAGGTGGTATCATGGACAGTCGTGGTATGAATGCAGCATTCGCATTAGGTGCATCAGGAGTACAAATGGGTACCGCATTTTTATGTTGCCCTGAATCTAATATTCATGCGATGCATCGCAAAAAATTATTGGCAAGCACGGACGAAAGTACTCGTTTAACGAACGTATTTACCGGCAGAATGGCGCGTTCAATTGTCAATGAATTTATGTTGGAAATGGAAAAACAAAATTTTCCGATTTTAGATTTTCCCATTCAAAGTCAGCTCGTCAAAGATATTCGCGACGCAGCACAAAAACAAAATAATTCCGATTACATGTCATTATGGGCAGGACAGGGCAGTCATCTTTGTCAAAATAAATCTGCTGCGGACGTGTTTAAACAACTGATCGCCAATATGAAAGCTATGCGTTAAAACACCGATCATGCTTGGCAAATTCAGCAAATATTATATTGGTCACTGCCACCACCATATCATCACGTTTTTTGGCCTCGGGCGTTTTCCCGACCGTATAAATTGCAACGATAATTGGTTGACACTGCCGCGACCAAAGCATACCAATATCATTATCAACACCATAAGACCCCGATCCTGTTTTATCTGCCACAACCCATCCCATTGGCACGCCTAAGCGAATTCGTTTATATCCCACTGTGTCATTGCGCATCCATGTCATTAATTTTGTCTGTTCCGATTTTGTTAAAATCGAACCAAGCATTAATTTTTGCAAGCTCATCACCATGTCGTGAGGCGTTGACGTATCTTGTGGATTGTCTGGATTTGAATTTAATTCACCATCATAGTGTTCAATGTTAAATGTTTTATTCCCAATCGATCGGGCAAAATTGGTAATCGCTGTTGGACCACCTAATTTTTGAATAATAATATTAACCGCAGCATTATCACTATAAGTGATCGCCGCTTCTGATAATGTTTCAAGCGTCCTCTCATTTATTTTTTCCTGCAATAAATTTTTTTTACTGTGACTTGCTTTTAATAAAGCAGACACTGCAATGACTTTTAATGTACTTTGTAACGGAAAGCGCTCAAACGCACGATAAGCAATAATTTGTTGATTATGCGTATTAAGCGCATAAACACCTATTTTTCCATTAAATTCTTTTTCTAAATTTTCAAACTGAGGTTGCAGTTGAAGCGATTGCGCCTCAGCAGTTGAGGCACTCAAAAATAACAGGATCAGCAAAATGAATGCTGCATGCTTCATATTTTGTTTGCTTGTAATAAAAAATAGGGTGCTAAACGCGTTTCATCTATCCAATCGATGTGTGGATAGTAATTAGTTAAATGGGCTGTCATGAAAAGTTCCTTTCGAAAAATGCCCACATCGTAATCAGCTCTTGCACGCCCGTCAAGTATGGATATAATGCCGATCTCAGAGCCTGTTTAGAATCTATTTGCATGGGTATTTATCATGAATAATGCTAATCGAATTGTCGCGGTAGATGATACAAAATCGAGTGTCGTCATTGTGGGAATATTATTTACTGCGTTTCTGATTTTATCGAATTTAACCGCTTTTAAATTAGCCTCATTTAGTTCGCTAAATTTCCCTGCCGGATTGTTATTTTTTCCTTTGACCTATGTTTTCGATGACATTTTAACGGAAGTGTATGGATTTAAAGTGAGTCGTCGAATTATTTGGGCAGCACTTTTTGCCAATACCATTATTTTTCTTGGCACATGGTGCACGATTTATCTGACCCCGTCTCCATTTTGGCAACATCAAGATGCGTATGCGACGGTTTATCAAGCCACCTTACGCATTTTTATCGCATCCACGGTGAGTTATTTTTTAGGGGAATTTACCAATTCCATTATTCTGGCAAAATTAAAAATATTAACCGCTGGAAAACATTTATGGTTACGTGCGATATCAAGCACTGTGATCGGTGTAGGCATTGATACCATATTTTTTATTCATATCGCTTTTTTATTTACCGTGCCCTATATTAATATTTGGAAAATTATTTTGACGATGTACGTGCTTAAAGTGATTTACGAATGTTGTGCGCTTCCAATCACGTATAAAATCACAAACTATTTAAAGAAAAAAGATAATATCGATCATTACGATTTTACGACGAAATTTAATCCGTTTTCTCTAGCGGTTTAAATAGCGCCGCATAAACGGCGCTAAAATTTTTTATATTATTTTAAAATATTCGCCAGTATATCCGTCACGATTCCAGTGCTTTCATTTAATAAAACCACATCTCGTCCGACCACAACATATTCTTCTCCCGGATAAGTCGGTAACGTCGTGACTAAATCATTGGGTAAATAGCGTTTTGCAATGCCCGGAGGTAGCGGTTTACCCCGTGCTACATTCATTGCAATACCGGGTGGTAATGTAGAAGGTGTAAATGAATGCGCATGAAAATAATTCGTAATGACTGTCCTGTCACCGGATGAAAACTTCGCGGTTTTTTTAGCCGCTGAGGGGTGAGCCGATGTTGGATTTTTTGCGTGACCATGCACGGTTTCATGTTTGTCCCCACCTTTCTGTCCGTGCGGATTTCCATGGCCATGTCCTTGTCCCTTTCCTTGACCATGACCTTGGCCACCTGGATCTGCAACGGCAGCAAGATTAAATAAACTCAGTGAGGTTGCGAATAAAAGAGTGAAAACAATCCGTATCAAAGTTGACATAAATGCTCCATTTTAAAGTGGGTTGCTTTTTTAGCTTAACAAATATTGAAAAAAAATAAATAGTTATATTAAATTTCGAATGGTACCGGTATACTCCATACTATGTATTTATTGAGAAGGAGTTCACTTATGTCTCGTCCTGGGGTCACGTATCAAGATATCGTTAATGCGATCGCTGAATTAAAAGGGCAGGGTAAAAACATTACCATCGAAAATATTCGTGCGTTTCTTGGCACCGGAAGCATCGGTACGATTAACAAATATCTGCGCCAGTGGCGTGATATTCAATCCGCTTCTAAAGAAAATCTACCGGAAGAATTAGTTTCTCTCATGCAAAAACTCTGGGAAAGTTTTTTAACGACATCGTTGCAACGATTTGAAGTGGAAATAACAGGATTAAAAGCTGAACTTGAAAAAGTTCGCCACAATAATCGACGTTGGCAAAAACTTTTCGATCAATGGCAACAAGAACAAAATAAGTTAGTTAATGAAAAGGCGCAATTAGAATTTCAAATCAAACAAATGCAAGAATTGGTGACGGCATAAGGATATAAATATGTTACATACAACATTACTTTACATCAGTCATTTTTTAATTGGATTTTATTTTATTTTTTTTGCTGTATGGAATATTTATCACTGGGAACCGATGATCGAAGTGATGTTACACAAAAAAATTCCGTCGCCACTTTTTATTTTATCGATCGCGATCGGCTGGCAAATGATATGCGGCATCATGATTATGTTTGGTTTTTTAATAAAATTTGCAGCGCTGTTACTGATTCCCTTCACCGTATTAATTATCTTTATGCTACATTCTTACTGGGATTTTAAAGGCGAATTACGTAAACAACATATGGCATTATTTATCACCAATTTTACCATGTCGCTGGGGGCTTTAATTTTATTATTGTCGAGTTAATGGGAAAAAATAATGGCAAAACAAATCGTCATGGCAAGCAGCATTGGTGGTGGACTGGAATTTTTTGATTTTGTCATTTACATATTTCTTTCACCCATCATTGCTACACTGTTTTTTCCTCATCAAAACGGAACCATTGCACTGTTAGCCACATTAGGTGGATATGCTGTCGGCTATCTTGCACGCCCGATCGGTGGAATGATCTGGGGTCATTTTGGGGATCGCATTGGCCGTGTGCGCACGTTAGTGCTTGCTTTATTTTTTATGGCCATTCCAACATTCTTTATTAGTTGTTTACCAACTTATTCTTCAATTGGAATTTTAGCGCCAATTTTACTTATTCTATTTCGTTTCGCTCAAGGTTTTTCAATGGGTGGCGATGTCCCTGGCGCGATTTGTTTTATTGGCGAACACTGCGCGCGAGAACAACGCGGTTTTATGATGTGCTGTCTCTTGTTTGGCATGAACATGGGCGCCGTGCTGGCGAGTTTATTGGTGGCATCACTCACTTCATTATTGAGTGCCTCGATCATGCTTAGCTGGGGTTGGCGCATTCCATTTTTAATCGGCGCGCTTCTTGCTATCGTCGGTTTTTATATTCGACAACGAACCTCTGAGACGCCAGAATTTAAAAAATATCTCGCGATGAATCAACTTGAGCGTTGGCCACTTAAAATAGTAATACAAAATCATTTACGCTCAGTATGTTTTGGATTTGTGTTTGCTGGGCTTGCGGCAGCAATCACTTCAATCCTATCACTTTTTATGGCAACGTATATGTCACATTATATGGGCATCAAACCCACTACCGCACTTTGGCTGAATACAACCTCTATTTGTGCTTACAGTTTTTGTTGTTTGCTCATCGGTTTTCTCATTGATCGGTTCAATGCAATTTCTATTTTACAAATTGGTTCGATTGCGACTTTTATGTTGGTTTATCCAATATTTAAGTTGATCTCCAGTCATGATCTTTCCTGGGTGATGCTTGGTTTGCTCATGTCAGCTCCTTTGCTTGCATCGATCATGGGATCAATTCCTATGTTATTAATCGAACTTTTTCCAACACCCATTCGTTATAGCGGCATTGGTATTACTTACAATGTGGCATTTAGTTTATTTGCCGGTACGACACCGCTTTTGATTGCATTTCTAATTTCGTTCATTGGAATTAAAATCATCCCCGCATTTGTGATTATGTTTTTTGTGATGTTAGCGCTACCATTTATTTTATTGTTAAATCAATTTTCGGTGAGAAAAAAATTATTGAATGGGCTTTACTATGCACCTTGAAATTATTTCGTATCACGATTTACAGAATACTTCGATTGAAGATAGAGTAAGAGATGCTTTGTATAACACAGGCATTATTGGTATTCGGGATGTCCCTGGATTTGTGGAAAAAACACAGCAATATCTGCAATCAGCACAACAATTTGCGCGTCTCCCGGAAGAAATAAAAAAACAATATGCACCCAATCGTGATGCGGGTAATACAGAAGGATATGAGTTAGGTGCAGAATGGTTTAAAGATGAAAATGACAATTGGAAAATTGATGATAAAAAATCATCGTATTATGCCTATGTGCCGGATCATGACAAAAACCAATGGCCGCGTGAAGTTGATATTAAGACAACCTATCTTGCTTTAGGCGAATTAATTTTTGCGACTGGGAAAAAAGTGCTTAATTTTATTGGCATCAATGAAAAAATGGGAATTCCGCATGAGAAATTAACCGGTTACGGTCGAATGCTGCATTATCATATGGATATGGCGTGCCTCGAAAAACAAACTCACTCCAATGAAGATTGGTGTGGCGCGCATTTCGATCATGGCGTTTTTACCGGTTTAGTGCCAGCCTATTATTTTCGTGATGGCGTTGAAATCGATGAACCAGATGAAGCAGGACTTTTTATTTATCCGACCAATGGAACACAATTTGAAAAAGTTCCGGCTCAAGAAAAAAATATTTTATTATTCCAAGTCGGTGAGTTCGCCCAACTCGCATCGCATGATCAAATTTGCGCGACAAAACATATCGTGAAAAAAGCAAAAGGAAATATTGAACGTTACGCGTTCGCATTATTTTATATTGCATCTTGTCCTGATTTGATCATTCAATCAAAATCTAAGTTGTCACACGATGAACGTTATCTCAAAAATTGTTTCTCTGACAAAAGTATTAGTTATGATAAATGGGCGGCAGCAACTTATGCTAGATTTAGAGCTGTTTAAATATTTGGGGACATATGATAAACGAAAATATAATGATACGAAAAGCTACTGAAAAAGATCTTTCGTCTATAATTAAGTTACTGGCGAATGATCCATTAGGTCAAAAAAGAGAAAATTATCAGGAGCCTTTGCCAGAGTCATATCAAAAAGCGTTTTTTGAAATTAATGAAGATAAAAATAATTTTCTGATTGTTGTGGAAGAAAAGGGTGCCATTATAGGCGTACTGCAATTAACATTTATTCCATATTTAACTTATCAAGGTAGTAAACGCGCCCTTATCGAAGGTGTACGCATTGATGAATCTTATCGAGGGAGAGGACTCGGGAAAGCACTGATTGAATGGGCGCTTGCAAAATCTCGAGAACAGGGATGCCGCATGGTTCAATTGACCACAGATAAAACGCGTACAGATGCACTAGAATTTTATAAAAAATTAGGTTTTGTTGCCTCTCATGAGGGATTAAAGATTCACTTGAAGTGACTAACGATTTTTCCAATAATCATTAGCATATTCGGCAAAGGTTCTTGTTGGATGTCCTAATAACATAGCTAAATCTGGCAACACATCCGAAAATAAATTATCTCTGACACCCGAAAAAAAGTTTTCCCATATTGTATCGTCGGTTATAAGATCTTTATTGTCATTAACCAATTCAGGATGCTGATAGGTATCAACATAACGAATGGTTTTACCATAGCTGTCAGATAAAATTTCCGCGACTTGATAATAATTGAGTGACTGTTCTCCCGTTAAGGTATAAATTTTATTTTGATGACGATCACTTAACAAAATATTTTTTGCAGCCTCCGCAATATCTCTTATATCGATAAAACTCGTTTTCCCAGTTGATGCGGGATAATAAAAAGCATTATTTTCGATGATCGATTTTTTGTTAAAGGTATTAAAGTTTTGCATAAACGTATTGGGTCTTAAAATGGTATACGAAATACCCGTTTGTTCAGTGAATATTTCAGCGCTGCGTAGATCAAAAATATCTGGATGAATTGATGACAGAAGGACAATTTTTTCTAGGCTAGATTGTTTAAATATTTTCAGCCATTCTTCTTCTGGGAATTGATCATCGGGTACGAGCCAAAAAATTCTGTTAATTCCATGTAAAATTTCATTGTTAGGCGATAAAAAATCAAATTGTCTAATTTCAATAGGATCCGGAAATTGATTTTTAGCACGTGTGACATCACGCACAAAAGCACATACGGAGATATCTTTTCTATGCGATAGACCATCAATCAAGTGGCTGCCGATTTGCCCTGTTGCACCTGTGATACCAATTTTTAAATTTAGCATATTATTTTCTGAAAAGAATTTTGTTATTTATAAATTTCCCTATAGTATATTTCACATTGCACACGTTTGCTTTATTTTATTTTGAAGGAAAGAAGCTGCTTAAAAAGCCTTCCCCACTCAGGGGGAAGGTGCCCAACGGGCGGATGGGGGGATATAATTTCGCTTATTTTCTCGGAAAGTTATTTTTTTACCTCCCCCATCCGGCCTTCGGCCACCTTCCCCCTGAGTGGGGAAGGCTTTCTAAGCAGCTTCTGTACGGTAAGAGAACTGAGAACTGGGTCAGGTTAAAGAGGAAAATAGTATGCGTATCGCTGTTTCCGGCACACATTACACAGGTAAGAGTACACTAATTGAAGATTTTATTAAAAAATATCCTTCTTATCGATGTGAAATTGAGCCATATTATAAATTACAAGATGAGAAAATAATGGAATTATCATTGGAGCCCAGTCTTGATAGCTTCCTAGAGCAGTTAGATTATAGTATTAATCAACTAAATGATTGTGCAAATGAACAAAATATCTTATTTGATAGATGTCCGGTTGATTTTGTGGCTTATGCAATGTGCGCATTAGATCAAGATTTTATTGATATTAATGACAGTGAAGTTGCAGAAAGATTTCCTGAAATTAAAATAGCATTAAATCATTTGGATTTAATTGTTTTTTTGCCGATATCTAAAGAAAATTCTATAGAATATTTGGAAGAAAATCCGGCTTTTCGTAAAGCGGCAGATAAAAATTTTAAAAAAATATTTCGCGATGATGTGTGTGATATTTTTCCGCAATACGGACATCCAAAAATAATTGAAATTTTTGGTGATCGTGCAGAACGGGTAAAAAAATTAGAAAGTTTTTTACTTTAATGGAGCAAAAAAATATATGAGTGATCTCATCAAAACATCGCAGATACAAGATTCAAAAGATTGTCTTGCATTATCTTCATCATGCACCAGCCAAAAAATAAAAACGCGTACCGCCGTTGTGGGCGATGATATAACAATTCGTCGCGCGCTTCCTCATCATGATCGAAAAACAATTGGGGCATGGTGTTTCCTCGATCATTTTGGTCCGTTAGATTTAACCAAAACAAAAGGTCTTAATATTGGTCCTCATCCACATATGGGTCTGCAAACGTTTACTTACCCATTAGCAGGAGAAATACTCCATAGAGATAGCCTTGGCTCAAAACAAAAAATACAACCCGGACAAGTGAATTTAATGACGGCAGGGAAGGGTATTTCACATTCTGAAGAATCAGTGCCCGATACGCTGTTGCATGGTGTGCAACTCTGGATTGCATTGCCTGACCGTGTTCGTCATATGGAACCTAATTTTATTCATTATGAAAATATTCCGCATGAAAAATTAGACGGTGTACAAATTAATATTTTAGCCGGAGAATTTTTAAATTCAGTTTCGCCCGTCAAAGTGTATTCGCCTTTAATTGCTTTAGAACTCAATGCAACAAAAGACACAACCATTCACTTACCGCTCAATCCTAAATTTGAATACGGAATTTTACCGCTGATCGGTAAAATTGAAATCGCAAATGAAACGGTGGATATCGACACACTGTTATATTTATCCTGCGGAAAACCTAATACGCTTGCTCATATTCAAAAAGGCTCAAGAATATTAATTGTTGGCGGAGAACCTTTTAAAGAAGATATTTTAATTTGGTGGAATTTCGTCGCGCGTACAAAAGAAGAAATGATTACAGCCGCTGAGGCATGGAATAATCATACCGCTTTTGGCGAAGTTAAAGGATATCAAGGAGACGAGTTGACGCCGCCAGTATTGAAATAAATTTACGGATTTCTATGTGAATAAGGAAAATATGAACTATCAATTTGATCATTTTGGAATTCCTGTCACGGAAAAGCAAACAGAAATGATTTACTATCCTGAATACAAAGTTTGGACTACGGATTATGAAAAAAATCTCTATAGGATAGAACGAATATTTTTTGAGAAAGACTGTTTGATGCATCCTCTTATACAAAGCACACCGCATATTTGTTTCTTGGTGAATAATATTCAAGAAGCCGTTAAAAATAAAATAATCATTTTAGAACCTCAATTTTATCAAGGTTATTACATGGCATTTATTGCGGAAAATGATGTTCCAATCGAATTTATTCAGCCTACAGAAAAAAAAGTTAAATGAACCTTTAAGGTACTTTTAAATTGACCTTAATCTTTACGTCATCCCGCGACGCTTCTTAAGCGGGATGACGTGAGAGTTGAGGTCAATTTAAAAACAAAGATTTGTGCGCAGGGTGCCACGTGTGGTGCAAAAATTTTTTATAGCAACGAGTAACTGAGAAAATATTTATTTTTTATGCGCTGGAGAATCAGTATTCACTGTTGTTGTTTTTGGCGTCGTTGCAGAAGGAGATGTTTTTGCAAGAAATGATTGTCCACATAAATTAGCTTTGATGCTATTCCATCGATTAATAATAGTTGTAGATAGAGTTTCTGGATTAATTAAGTAGCCAGCAGTAAACAGGCTGAAACAGGTCAGCGCATTTGCGAAATATTTTGCGCGACTAACAGCATCCTCAGTTTTGAGAGCAAAAACAATATTTGTCACAGTAAAACTAGCAGTGAGGGCTGCCGCGATAGAAAAAGAATGCCTCGCACATGCTGGAGCATCTTGGCCAAGATGCTGCACAACTGGTTCAGCAGCGCTGACAATTGCGCCAGTAATCCCGCCAATAACCCCTCCCCAAATATATCCTGCAGGTTCACTATCAAAAAAACCGGCTTTCGCCATATGAGTTACACCAACTGTTGCCGCAAGAGCCTCAAGATAATTGATTAAACGCATCGAACACATCCAAAAAATCATTCCCTATTCCAATACTTATACAAAAAAATCCTTTTCGTAATGATGAGGTATTTCATTTATTTTTGCAAATATAAAAATTGAAATCGACTCAAATAATCGTTATACTATTTATGACTATAGTAATATGACCATAGGCTAATTATATGAAAACTATACAAGCTGGTGAATTTAAAGCGAAATGCCTGCAAATTATGGATGAAGTGAATGAAAAACATATTTCTATCACCATCACAAAACATGGCATACCGGTGGCAAAATTGGTTCCGATAGAAAAGACCGCAAAAAGTGCTTTCGGATGTTTAAAAGACACGGTGAACATTCAAGCAGACATCATTGCGCCACTTGATGTTGAATGGGACGCGGACCAATGAACGATATTTTGTTGGATACCCATGTATTTATCTGGTATGTCAATGGCAGTGAGATAAATTTACGAACGCGAAAAAAAATTGATTCCGCAATTCAAACGAATTCTATTTATTTGGCTGCAATATCGCTCTGGGAAGTGGGCATGTTAGTGGCAAAACAACGTATTATTTTAGAAATGCCCTGTTTAGAATGGATAAATCGAGCAATAGATGAATTGCATTTGCAAATATTACCTATAACACCCACTATTGCTGTCGAGAGCTGTACTTTACCCAAAAAGTTTCATGGTGATCCTGCGGATCGCCTAATTGTTGGAACCGCTCGCGCAAGAGGTATGACACTGATGACAAGAGATATGAATATTTTAAATTTTAGTAAATCCAAACTGCTATCGGTCATTAAAGCTTAGGGTCTGTTTACAAAAGGAGAAAAAATAAATGGATACTTCTAAATTCTTAGCCAAAGTTATCGGTATTTATTTTATTATCATCACTCTCGCCATGTTTGTGAATATGCAACAGTTTATTGCAAATGTTAATCAGTTAATGATTCATGATTCTCTGATGTTTGTAACAGGATTTGTTACTTTGATTTTGGGAATATTAATGGTGGTGAGTCATAACATTTGGCAGTGGAGTTGGCGCCTCATCATTACACTAATTGCTTGGATATCCTTATTAAAAGGAGCATCTATTATTTTTTATCCTCATTTCCTCAATCAAATTACGCTGACATTTATGCGAAATCCAAATGTTGGATACTGCGCCGCGACTATTGATATGTGTTTAGGTTTTTTGCTTGTTTATTTTGGATTCGTTAAATGAATGCAAAACAAACAGAAAGTTATTTTTGTTTTTCCCTATCAGAACATGCATCATTTAACGCATCAATCAATTTCATACTATTATTTTTCCCAATAATATCCGAACGTGTATTAATTCCGAAAGCTAAATACAATTGAGTTTTCGGATTATAAAAATAATAAAATTGATAACCTTCCAGCGATCCTTGATAAAAATAAATGATAGCGTTTTGTGATTTAGAATAATAACCAAATACACCGAAGCCAAATCCGAAATCGTCCGGCGATTTTTCAGCAGCGAAAGGCTTTCCATTTTTTCTGGATACGAGAGTCATGAATTCTTTCAGTTGTGATTTATTTAATAATTTATTGGATTGATAGAGCGCATGCAGATAAATGTTTATGTCTTTGGGTGTTGAAACAATACCGCCTGCATAGCTCGGTTGTGAAAATGAAAAATCGACTGTGTCTTGACCAAACTTAATGACATAGGGTATATGGTCTTTGGGATAAAAAGCGTAACCATGCACTATGTTTGATTGATTCAAGCCAGGAATTGATTTTAATTTATCAGCTGGAAAATAAGTATGATGTAATCCAAGAGGATGAATAATACGTTTTTGAACTTCATCCATTGCGCGCTGGTGAGTAATTTTTTCTATTAACATGCCAAGCAAAATATAATTAGTATTTGAATATTCCCATTGAGTGCCGGGTTTAAAGTGAAGAGGAATTTGATAAACCTTATTTAAGATATCCCTGGGACTAATATAACTCTCATATTTTTTGACCGTCATTTTGTTAAATATATCATCTGATGCACCCGTGCTCGTTCCTGCAATACCGCTGGTCATGGTTAACAATTGACGCACAGTAATATTTCCCCATGTTGGATATTCTGGAAAATATTTTTTTATGACTTCTTGGCTATCTAAATTCAATTTATATTCGTCAGCTAATTGCAAAATCACCACTGAAATAAATGATTTTGTGATGCTAGCAATTGGAAATAAGCTATCTTCATTGATGGATATTTTATTATTTATGCTGGTGAATCCACCATACACTAAAATCGGCTTATTCTCTTTGCATTGTGCAACCATCGAGACGGCAGTCACACCCCACGGTGATTTTCGATGTTGTAACATATCCGTTAGAAAATTTTGCAAAATTTGTTTTTGCTTATGCTGTGATGAATCATCTGTGAATCCAAAACAAGTAATACTGACGAATGTTAATAAAAAAATTAAAAAACGCATTTCTGGCAATTTCTCCTGTCATGTACAATGGCATTGAAATTATAACTGAAATGGATAAAACACAAGGTAAAAATTGACATTAAATGGCCAAAATACAGGGTTCTTTTAAGCATAAAATGTTTTTTATATTGCTGGGTATTATTTTTAAACATATTTTAACTTTTGATGGTGAGTTATATCTTGTACCTGTAATCAATATTACTGGTCTTCCTTGAGAGGTATGCAGCGTGAATCTCATGTCAAGTGCATCATTTACCCTGCTAACTTTTTTCATCTTTGTTGGATTCTAAATATTGCTTACCACACTAAATCTGGCCATCATAGCCTCACCACATGAGGAAATAATATATTTATGTTTATGTTTTTTAGACCGGTTCATACCTTAGATGCATTACCCAGGCAGACTCATTTGGCTTATTTACAAAGAATGTTGGACGATGACGAAAGAGTGCTGACAGCGGGTCCAGATATGGCCAAAAACCATTTTGAAAAAGCATCGACATTAATGAAATTTTTTAAGCTTACGGGTGAAACTAATTATATTGAGACAGCGTTAGAATGTTATAACAAAGCGATTGAATTAGATCCAAAAAATCTCCGTTATTTATTAGATAGAGCGGTTTGTCACATAAATAACCGTGATAATAATTTAGCTCGTGCCGATTTAGAGGAAGCGAATTTAATCCCTGAAAAACCAGGAACCGTAGATGAATGGGTGCAAAGCTTAAAACAAGATATTCAAAAATACCTTGAGCAATCTCCTTCTATCGGTCTTTCGGGAAAACGAGGTTCACAATGAAAGCTAAGGCAGAAAAATCATGACCATTGAATTTCACAATCATCCATATAAGATCTCAACCGATCAAGCCTTACTTGATATTGAAGCAATACACACATTTTTAAAACAAACCTATTGGTCGCCTGGCATTCCAAAAGAAACACTGCAACGTGCCATCAAAAACTCGCTTTGTTTTGGCCTCTATGAAGATATAAAACAAATTGGATTTGCAAGAGCCATTTCAGATTTTTCAACGTTCGCTTATCTGGCAGATGTTTTTATCATTGAAGAATATCGCGGAAAAAAACTGGCTAAATGGCTTATGCAAAGCATTATGGCTCATCCTGATTTACAAGGATTAAGATGTTGGCTGTTAAGAACAAGAGATGCTCACGGGTTGTATAAGCCTTTTGGTTTTACTTCCCCAAAAAGAATCGAAAGCTATATGGAAATAACGGTGCCAGATATTTATTTAAAAATTTCTGCTAATGAAAAACTTACCGTTTAACACATCAGCGTAGGTATACAACTGTATCCCACAAATTTTGCTGAAGAGTTTTTATAGGCGACTTGAAAATCAAATACACTTACGCCCCACATTTTTTTGCCCAAATACGTGCGCCCATCACTGGAGCCAAACATAATTGGCTTATTTTCCTTTGTTTTTCCTAAATAAAGCATCACATGAGAAATAGATTCAGCATTCGTTTTATTATACGTGCCTGTCCAAAACAATAAATCGCCGGGTTTTAAAGCGGAAAATTCACTAGACGAAAAATCTTGGGTTTGCACGGAATGAAAATGCCCTGATTTTTTTACCCATTGATACATTCCCTCAGAATCGCGCGGCACGTCCACATCCATTGTTTTTAACAAATAATAAATTGTCCCTGAACAATCCATACCTTTATTTTGAGGATCATCCGAACCAAATTCGTAAGTTAAATTTTGCTTGGATAATTTTTCTGCCTCAGCAATCAATTTTTTTAGTTTAACTGAATAGTGTGAATAATCTTTAATTTCATTAATGGGTATCGGGGTCGTGACGGCTGGTTTAAGCGTTTCAGCACAGACAACACTTGTCCAAAATGTTAATAAGATAACGATCTTTGCAAATTTGTACATGCTTAATAACTTAATCGATCTACACAATTTTATCAATTGATATTCCACTTGAATCTTGTCATGCTAAATTGATTCGGAGTATCTACCCTATGACAGAAGACACATCGCGACCGACACCTTTATTTGATAGTCTAGATGCAATGCTAAAAAATCAAGATTATCAACCAACGTTATCCACTAATTTTCAACCCGATTATCTGTATGCAAAAAATTTTTTATTAAGTTATCGCGGCAGCAAAGATACTTTTAATTCTTATCGCCGCGACATCGAACGTTTTTTGCAATGGTGTTTTTTTAAAGAAAACAAAACGGTCAAGCAAATTAAACGTGCGGAATTGGAAAATTTTCTTGAATTTTGTCAAAATCCACCGATTCCCTGGATTGCAGTCACCGTTGAAGAGCGTTTTATCGAAAAAGAAGGCGCGAAAATTCCAAATAAAAAGTGGCGCCCCTTTGTCGTCAAAATTTCTAAAACCGAAAACAATGCAGGTGAGAAACCCAACAAAAAAAATTACACGTTATCAGAAAAAGCTTTTAAAGCCTTATTCGCCATCGTGGGTAGTTTTTATAATTACCTGATTCAAGAAGAATATACACTGGTTAACCCAACATTATTAATTCGACAAAAAAGTAAATATTTTAAAAAGAAAAAATCCACACCCACCATTCGTCGCTTGTCAGAAATTCAATGGGGTTATGTGATTGAAACGGCTGAAATGATGGCGCGTGAAAATCACCAACTGTATGCACGTACACTTTTTATTATGAATGCGTTATATGGCATGTATTTGCGAATTTCTGAATTGGTTGCGAATGAACGTTGGACACCGACGATGGGGGATTTTTATCGCGATGCGGATGGATTATGGTGGTTTGTGACGGTGGGCAAAGGCAACAAAGAACGAAAAATATCGGTGAGTAATGCGATGTTAAATGCATTAAAAGCCTATCGTCAGTCATTGCAATTACCCCCTCTCCCCTCACCGAATGAAAAAACGCCTTTATTCACCACGCATAAATCTAATCAAGCATTAAAAAATACGCGTTATATTCGTAAATTAGTGCAACTTTGTTTTGATCGTGCGTGCAATCGACTGATTGCAGATAATCAACCCGATGAAGCGGCACAATTAGCCAATGCGACTGTGCATTGGTTACGTCACACCGGAATTTCAGAGGATGTAAAAATTCGTCCGCGTGAACATGTGCGTGATGATGCGGGTCACAGTTCAAGTGCGATTACTGATAAATACATCGATGTGGAATTACGCGCGCGTCATCAAAGTGCAAAACGCAAACGGATTAAACCGGATTTTATGGAATTGGAGGAACCGGATTGAAGTAATTATCGGGTTTATGCTAGAGTCTTTTTTAACAATTTATTTATAGGAATTCACCATGAAAACCAGACAATTAGGAAATTCAAATCTGTATGCATCCGCCATCGGTTTAGGTTGCATGGGTATGTCTGAATTTTATGGGACACCGGATGAAAATGAAGCGATCGCAACGTTGCAACGTGCAATTGAACTCGGTATCAATTTTTTTGATACGGCTGACATGTACGGATCGGGCAGCAATGAAATTTTATTAGGGAAAACCTTAAAATATCATCGAGGGAAAATTATTTTAGCCTCTAAGTTTGGCATTGTCAGAGATCCCAATCACCCAACATCGAGAGTCATTAACGGAACACCTGCGTATGTCAGATCAGCGTGTGATGCAAGCTTAAAACGATTAAATGTTGACGTGATTGATCTTTATTATTTGCATCGCGTTGATCAAAACACGCCGATTGAAGAAACTGTTGGCGCGATGGCAGAGTTAGTGCAAGCAGGAAAAGTGCGTTACCTGGGATTATGTGAAGTGAATGCCACCACACTCCAAGTTGCACATAAAATTCATCCGATCACTGCCATACAATCGGAATATTCGTTATGGGTGCGACAACCTGAAAAAGAAATTTTACCCCTCTGTGAGAAATTAAATATTTCTTTTGTGCCTTATAGTCCATTAGGTCGTGGTTTTTTGACGAGTAAACTGCCATCAGCAGAGTCTCTGGAAAAAAATGATTTCAGAACAATTTTACCGCGCTTTTCGGGTGAAAATGCCAAAAAAAATTCTTTATTGGTGGAAGAACTGACAAGCATCGCAACTGAAAAACACTGCACGCCCGCGCAATTAGCACTTGCATGGATATTAGCAAAATCACCTCGAACGATTCCAATTCCTGGGACTAAAAAAAGAAAATATTTAGAAGAAAATACCGCTGCGATTCAAGTCAAATTATCGCAAGATGATATCGTTAAATTGGATACGCTTTTTAAACCTGAAGCGATTTCAGGAAACCGTTATACTGATGATGGAATGAAATTTGTGGATGTGTGATTAAACTCAAGGAGATTTTATGAAAATAGTATGGAAGATGTTGTTAGTTGGCGTTCTACTGTCATCCGTTTGTGTGTTGTCCAGTTGCAATACGACGAATGGTTTAAGTCAAGATGTCAATCACGCGAGTGATTCGATTCATAATGCGATAAATTCATAGTATTCAGCACCGTCATTGCGAGCGCGAGCGAAGCAATCCAGGTTTTTGTTCTAATCGAGTGACAATAAAACCTGGATTGTTTCGCTTCGCTCGCAATGACGGTGGTTTGAAGCGGTCTTTTGATACGATAAAAACAATGTGCAACTAGGTTGATTCCGCTGCAGTCAATTGCTGTTGTTTCAATTTTTTATAAAAATGACGCGCTTTCATATTAATATATTTTTTATATCCCAGCGGATCAATAAATGGATTTGTCGCACTGGTATTAAGTAATGGATATTTTCTCTTAAGACCAAAAAATTTAGCATGAGCGCCGAGAAAAATATCACACGGCAATGATTTTGAAACTTGAATGGCATGTTCATAATCTTTTGCAATAGTGGGATAAGCAGCATTATTAATTAATTTATATCCCTTATTCACATTGAGACTACCGACAATCACGACATTATATTTTTTCCCCTGATCATCACTCACTTGCATCGTCCAAGTTGTGCAACCAGGTGTGTGCCCTGCTGTTAAATGAGCGGTTAACACGGTACCACCCAATTCAACTGTATCGCCATCATGCAACACTTGATCGACTTTCGTTGCAGGAAAATGCGCACTGGGATGATGTGCATACTGAAAGTCTTTTTTCCCGCCTGATTCAATCAGAGGAACATCCGCATCCATCACCATGTATTTTGCATGTGTTTCTTGCTTAACAAGTTTACTACCGCCCGCATGATCAAAATGCGCATGACTAATTAATAAAATTTTTGTATCCGTATACTTGAAACCTAATTTTTCGATACTGGCTTTGAGCATGGGGACGGTTGCAGCAAGATCACTGTTAATTAATATATTTCCTTTTGGTGTGACAATCAGATAACTGGCGAGATCATCATTTCCCACATAATACAAATTTCCCATAATCCGAAAAGGCGGGAAAGGATGCGGCATGTGATAAGCAAAACAAATGTTTTGCAGCACCAGGATGACAAGCATTAAAAAAATTTTTTTCATCAGTATTTTTTAACCTAAAAAGTTAATTATCATCGTCGGCGTAGAGAATTAGTAAGTTGATCTTGCTGACTTCTTTCTCTATAACGAAGATTTTTAATCGGTTGAGTGTTTGAAAGAAAATTTTTATACCTATTTTTTGTTTCAGCTTGCATAGATTTCACATCTCGTTCAGCATTTTTTTGTCGTTCGAGTTGCTCAATTCGCACTCGATCAAATGGATTGGGCACTTGATCAAACGCATTCGCTGCCGAGCGTCCTATTTCTGCTATTTGAATGAGAAGCATTAGTTTTGTGAAAATTTCACCTGTTGTGGCAAATGGTTTTGTTGTCATTATATTTACCCTATTCTAAATGAGTCGCGCAGTCTAACAAATTAAAATGGAATATACAATTGGCTATTATTTCACTTAGTCGCTTTTAGCAAATTCAGAGTATCAGCCACGCTTAACGGCTTACTTAAAAAATACCCTTGCACATGATCACAATTGATTTTTTTCAAATAATTCAATTGTTCTGTTGTTTCAACGCCTTCCACAACGACAGTTAAATTCATTTTATGAGCCAAGCCAATCATAAATTCGATCAGAAATGAATTGTTACTTTCTTTATCAAAATCCATCAAAAATGCTTTATCAATTTTTAATGCAGAAATGGGCAATTTATCAAGATACCCCAATGAGGTATACCCGGAACCAAAATCGTCAATGACAATATGAATACCTAAATTACTCAACTTTTTTAACATTGAAATAGCGCGCGGTAAATCCGTGATAACGGCAGTTTCTGTTAATTCAAGCTCAATATTACCCGGGGGCACAGAGGTTTGTGTGATAATTTCCCCCACATAATTCAGGAAATTCTCATTATACAATTGATGCACTGAAATATTAATCGCTAACTGAATGGAGTCATTGACTAAATTCATCTCCAACCATGTTTTATATTGTTGACACGCTTCTCTTAATATCCACTCACCAAATTGAGAAATAATTCCCATTCTTTCTGCGATGGGGATAAAAATACTGGGTGGAACATCTCCTAGTTTACTGTTATTCCACCTCAACAATGCTTCAAGTCCCGTAATGATCGTAGAATTTTTTGTTGAAAAACGCGGCTGAAAAAATAACGTTAATTCATTATTGTTAATTGCATCAGAGAGATGATATTCAATCTCAGTTTGTAGCGCGCCCTCTTCTGCTAAATTTTTTGTGAAATGTTGTAAATTATTTCCACCTAAATATTTTGCTTTTGATAATGCAGTCTCAACATATCGATCAAGCAAATTTTCCTCGATACCGACAGTTGGATAAACCACAATACCAATACTGGCGGTGATGTAAATATCTTCATTATGGATATGATAGGGAAGTTTTATTATCATAAAAAGAATGTCACTTAATTCATTAATTTCATCAATAGTTTGTGTTGTTTCAATCACAATTTTAAATGCATCACCGCCCACGCGCGTCATGGTATCCGTATAGCGAATATATAATTTGATGCGTCGTACAATTTCTTTTAATAATTCATCACCCACCTGACGCCCAAAGATCATATTAATTTTATGAAACTGATCGATGTCAATGAAGATAATTGAAAATTGTGTATGATTTTTTTTGGATTTTTCAATTGCTTTATCTAAAATTTCCTCATACGCGATTTGATTAGGCAATCCTGTTAATTCATCGTTATAAGCGAGATAACGTAATTTTTCTAAACTATTTTTTTTCCCCATTTCGTAAAAATAAATTAACATGACAATCACAATATTTAAGCCACAAATTGCGGTATATTGGAGTAATAATGGATTAGTGATGGGTGAAGTAGGGAATTTAAAATTATTAGTTTCTAAAAAAAAGATAAAGGTAATGGCAATGATACTGATTGCACAAGTTAAAAATGCTGATGCAGCACCGCCAACAAATGCGGCCACTAATGGCGGCAAAATTAACCAGTATGCAGTTGCTGAAAATATTCCACCTAAATGATAGGTCAACCAAAAAAATAATACCGTGATTGCAGAGATAAAAACGACATTCGCAAATAATAATGAATGAAAATATTTTAAAATGAATAATGAAAGTAAACAAAAAATCTCAACATAGAAAATAGTGTAATATGTTTCAATATCATTCAGTAAATAATAGATTAATGCATAAATTGGTGATGCAAAAACTGAAATAATACAAGCACCCACCAAATTTTTCGCATAAGAATATTGCAAAATATCTTTTGCAATATTCTCCGGAATGATTGCCGCAAATAGGCGCTCAAGTGTCATGAGTTACCCATTAATAGATTATATTTATAGGATAACGTATTTGCGTTGGCTATATATTGTAATATATAGCCAGAATTGCTTTGATTGTGAGCTTTATAGATATTCTAATCAAGTAAATTTCTAATCAGATATTGCAATATTCCGCCATGATTATAGTAATTCATTTCATTTAAGGTATCGATGCGTGATTGCACTTGAATGTCGGTCTGTGTGCCGTCACTTCTGTGAATCCTCACATTAATTTTCATCCGAGGTTTATCTTGCTCACTGAGACCGACAATATCAATTAATTCATCGCCTTTCATTTGCAATGTTTTTCGTGTCATGCTGCCTAAAAATTCTAACGGTAAAATTCCCATACCAATTAAATTAGAGCGATGAATACGTTCGAAATTTTCTGCGATCACCGCAACCACACCTAATAATTTAGGTCCTTTGGCCGCCCAATCACGTGACGATCCCGTGCCATATTCTTTGCCGGCAATAATGACCAGCGGTATTTTTTCTTGTTTATATTTCATCGCTGCATCATAAATTGGCATGATGTCATTGCTGGGAACATGTTTCGTCACACCACCTTCAACACCTGGCGTCATTTCATTACGAATACGAATATTGGCAAATGTACCGCGCATCATTACTTCATGATTACCACGACGTGAGCCATATGAATTAAAATTCTCGACGGTCACACCTTGCTGCTGCAAATATTTGCCCGCAGGACTGTCTGCTTTAAATGATCCTGCCGGTGAAATATGATCTGTGGTAATACTATCACCTAATATTGCTAAAATACGTGCGCCTGAAATCGAATGGATTTTTTCAGGTTTAATTTGCATCTCTTCAAAAAACGGTGGATGGCGAATATAAGTTGAATCTTCCTGCCATTCATAGGTATTTGTGTCTGGAATTTTCATGGCGCGCCATTCATGCGTTCCCTCGAAAATTTTTGCGTAAGTATCATGAAACATGTGTCTATTGATGGTTGCCATTTCATGCATGATTTCGGCTTGGGTTGGCCAAAGATCTTTTAAATACACCGCATTTCCTTTTACGTCATGTCCAATCGGATCGCGCGTTAAATCCAGTTGAACAGTTCCCGACAGTGCATAAATCACAACAAGCGGAGGTGATGCAAGCCAATTTGCTTTGACTTGTGGATGAATACGTCCTTCAAAATTGCGATTTCCCGATAATACCGCTGACATGACTAAATCATTTTGCGTAATCGTTTTTGCAACGGCATCGGGCAATGGTCCTGAATTTCCGATACACGTTGTGCATCCATACCCGACTAATGAAAATCCGAGTTGATCTAAGTATTTTTGCAAGCCAGTTTTTTCTAAATATTGAGTCACCACTTGTGATCCGGGCGCAAATGAGGTTTTTACCCACGGTTTGCGTGTTAAACCTTTTTCGAGTGCTTTTTTCGCAACTAATCCCGCACCAATTAATACACTGGGATTGGATGTGTTCGTACAACTGGTAATCGCAGCAATCACCACATGTCCATGTTGTAATGAAAAATTTTCGTCGGTGAGAAACGATTTATTTTTTTCATGCTCGCGTTGATGCTCTGCTAAAAATTGATTAAAGGTTTGCGGTATTTTGGCTAATTCAAAATAATCTTGCGGACGTTTTGGACCCGCTAACCCTGGTTTAATGGAAGATAAATCCAATTCCAATAAATCCGTGTAGACGGGGTCACTATTATTTGCTTCATACCATAACCCTTGGGTTTTTGCATACGCTTCAACAAGCAGCACGAGATGTTCATCTCGACCACTTAGGCGTAAATAGCGTAATGTTTCTTGATCGATGGGGAAAAATCCGCATGTCGCACCATACTCGGGTGCCATATTACTTAAGGTTGCGCGATCAGCAATGCTTAATTCATGTAATCCTTCACCAAAAAATTCAACAAATTTTCCGACCACACCGCGTTTACGTAATTGATGAGTCACCACTAAAACTAAATCCGTTGCAGTAATGCCTTCTTGCAATTTTCCAGTTAATTTGACACCCATGACTTCTGGGATGAGCATGGAGATTGGCTGCCCTAACATGGCAGCTTCTGCTTCAATGCCGCCGACTCCCCAGCCTAATACACCCAATCCATTGATCATGGTGGTATGACTATCGGTACCGACTAATGTATCAGGATAGGCATATTGTTTTCCGGCAATTTCATGGGTCCAAACAGTTTTGGCTAAATATTCTAGATTGACTTGATGACATATGCCGGTATCAGGCGGTACCACGCGAAAATGTTGAAAAACCTTTTGTCCCCAACGTAAAAATGTATAACGTTCGTAATTGCGAGTCATTTCTAATTTTGCATTCAAGGAAAATGCATCCGGCGAAATAAAGTGATCGACTTGAATGGAGTGATCAATCACTAAATCGACAGGCGATAATGGATTAATTTTTTCGGGATTGCCGCCTAATTTTTTCATCACGGCACGCATTGCTGCAAGATCCACAATCGCCGGAACACCGGTAAAATCTTGCATTAAAACTCGTGCAGGACGATACGCAATTTCGCGATCAGATTTTTTATTCTGGAGCCATTGAACAACCGCGCGAATATCATCGGATGTTACCGTTTGGCCATCTTCATGACGCAGTAAATTTTCTAACAAAATTTTCAAGGTAAAGGGAAGTTTTGTGATATCGGGTAAACCCATATTTTCGGCGGCAGGTAAACTATAATAATGATAATTAATTCCATTGATCTGCAGTATTTGACGGACTTTTTCGGAAAATTCGATGGTTTTTTTTATTTCGTGGTGGGGTTTGACATCAATAGGCTCATGTGAGGCCCAACCCGGTGGATCACTCGCTGGAAAAGATTCTTCTGAGGTTTCATTGATTATTTTATCAGACAGTTCCTGCGAGCGATTACTGTTAAGTTTGTTGAGCCATGTCCTTAGCGTTTTCACCATCGAACTCCTTTATGCCATAAACAACCCGTGCTACATTATAATTTATCAATGGATGTGAAGGAACAATGAATTTGCAATTTAAAACGATTCATAAACTACTCATTTTTTCATCTTTATCTCTCATACACACCGCTCATGCAGCGCCGCCTTTTATCACTGATGATGCGGATATCACTCCCTATCACCACACTGAAATTTATTTTTTTTCGGCAACTCAGAAAAACAATCAAGGCACAGTGCTCGCATTTCCTGCGCTGGAATTAGATTATGGATTAAAACCGCGTCTTGAAGTTGACGCAATACTCCCCTATGTTTCATCGTCACCGCATGATCATGAAACGAGTACGTCTGGTATAGGAGATGGGCGTATTGCACTTAAATATCAATTTTTGACTGAAACCAATGTTTATCCGCAAGCGGCGTTTGAACCGACGTATATTATGCCCACTGGCAACGCAAACCGCAGACTGGGTAATGGTCGCGCCTGGGCGCAACTTCCAATTTGGTTACAAAAATCTTGGAATACGTGGAGCATGTATGGTGGTGGCGGTTATGCGGCGAATGATGAACCTGGGATGCGCAATTATTTTTTTGGGGGCGCGGTCCTCACAAAAAATGTGACCGACAAATTATTACTCGGGATTGAACTCTATATGCAGGGTGCCGATTCACACTCAACCTATGCGTTTAAATTGTTAAATGTCGGCGGTGAATACAGCATGACAAAAAAAATAAATCTTGTCGCGGGCATCGGCCACACCGTGGTGGGCGATGTCAACACGTATACTTACCTAGGAATTCATGTGTTTTTGTGATAATTATTTTGGCGATAGACTCCTTTGTCGTGTATTTTCGTTATCTTTTGTGTCTTCTGGAATACTTAAAATTAAAGGACAAACGCCATTCTTTTTTTCAGCAGCCCAAATATTGATTTTGGATAAACAGGAAGTACTTTCGCTTTGAAAATTTATCTTTTTTCCCTGACATTTTTTTTCAGCTAAATTTAAAAATACTATTTTTTTTGTCTGCAACGAATCTCGCAAGATTCTAAGCGCCTCGAGATGCGAATCAAAAACACGTTTCAATTTTATTTCATCGCCCGCATAAACTCTCAAACTATTCTGGAAGGCTTTTTCTATCAAAAACGTATTACCATTTTTTGCAGCTGCCTTCATCAAGGCTATATCAGTTTCTTCATCAATATTACCTGAAACCATTGCATTGTTATATGCATTTAGTGCTTGAACGATATCTCCATTTTCACCAGCGGCAGTGATCATATCAATATGGTTTTTTTTACTCGTCAAGTAATAATGAGTTTTTTGCTCTTCTTGGTGGAGATACTGATAAATGACATACTGCGTGTAAATATCATTATTACGATTGTGCATTGTTCAACTCTCTTATTCTTCAAAAGTATAATAAAGGGCTCAAAAGATATAGGAGAAATGTGAATAAATCAATATTGACATTTGGCCAGTGTCTGTGCTACTGTACTAACGCGTTAATACACTAATACATTGACTTGAGGTTTTATGAAAATCCATCGTAGCCCTGCATCTACATCCGACCATCGGCTGGAAAATCATTTATTTGATGCAATTGCATCAATTCGTACGGCAGAGGAAGCGCAACAATTCTTCCGTGACTTGTGTACGCCAAATGAAATTCAAGCGATGGCTGATCGTTGGTTAGTGGTGGGTGAAATTAAGAAAAATAAATCTTATCGGCAAATTTACGATGCTACAGGTGTCAGTATCGCAACCATTGGGCGCGTCGCGCGCAGCATGATGTTTGGCGAAGGTGGATATAGTTTAATTTTTGAGCGATTTAAGAAAAAAGTTAAAAAATAAATGAGGGTTGTATGTTATTAAATGATGTCATAGAACAAAACGAGAATGGAGTGACGACGCGGAAAACTAAAGCGCTGGGTGTATTTTCCTTAGTGATGATTAACGTCATCGCGGTCGATAATCTTCGTAGTTTAACCGCCGGCGCAGAATATGGGTTCGCGCTGGTATTTTTTTATCTCTTAGCCGCACTCCTTTTTTTCATCCCAACGATATTAGTCACGGCAGAGCTCGCCACAGGCTGGCCCACCACTGGCGGTGTATACGTGTGGGTACGAGAAGCCTTTGGCGCACGCTTAGGATTTTTAACGATTTGGATTCAGTGGATTTATAATGTCGTTTGGTATCCGACGATTTTTGCATTTATTGCGGGTATTGTCGCCTATTTAATTAATCCAGCACTCGCAAATAATAAATATTTCATGCTGGGAATTATTTTATCGGCGTATTGGAGCATGACACTATTAAATTGTTTAGGATTAAAAGTTTCTCATCTGTTAAGCACATTAGGTGCGCTGGTCGGAACAGTTTTTCCCATGCTTTTAATTGCATTGCTGAGTTTTGCCTGGCTTTATCTCGGACACCCTAGTCAAATCAATTTTACCCTGCAAGATTTTTTCCCCAATCTCACGCACTTAAATAATCTTGCATTTTTTACCAATATTTTGTTTGGTTTAATGGGCATGGAAATGTCTGCGGTGCACGCAGGCGATGTGCGCAATCCTTCACGCGATTATCCACGTGCCTTGTTTTATTCGACGATGATTATTTTATTCACGTTGGTTTTTGCCTGCCTTGCAATCACCATTGTTATTCCCAGCAAACAATTAAATTTAGTCTCAGGATTAATGGATGCATTTGGTATTTTCTTTAATACGTATCACATGAGTTGGTTTATTCCAGTGATTGCACTTTTAATTATTTTGGGAAGTTTAAGTGGAGCGGCAGCATGGATCATTGGACCTGCGCGTGGATTATATGTTGCAAGTCAAGATAATCGTCTGCCTGCATTTTTATTACGACGGAATAAAAAAAATATGCCGCTGGGAATTTTATTAACGCAAGGTGTTATCGTCACTGTACTATGTGCTGTGTTTTTGATTATGCCGAGTGTGAATAGTTCGTATTGGGTATTATCTAATTTAACAGCGCAACTTGCATTGATATTTTATATTTTGATGTTTGCGGCTGCCATTCGCTTACGTTATAAACATGCGCAAATTGCACGTGCTTTTAAAATTCCAGGCGGATTATGGGGAATTTGGTTGGTCGGCGGAATTGGAATTTTAACCTGTGCCGGATCGATTATTTTGGGATTTTTACCACCGAGTCAAGTGGCTGTCGGTAGCATTTTAAAATACGAAATCATTTTGGTTGTTGGAATGATTGTTTGTTGCTTGCCGCCGTTTTTGAAAAATTTTAAGAAATCTAGTTGATTTTCTGTCATCCTGAACGTAGTGCCCTTCGAGACGCGCTGCGCGCTCCTCAGGGCGAA
>CAZOFA010000022.1:0-27210 GCA_964578975.1 uncultured Coxiellaceae bacterium | reverse complement strand
AAGAATAGGGGTCAAGTATAAACTTGGGCGAGGGTTCACGTGTCATTCCCGCGTAGGCGGGAATCTATTCTGAAAATGCACTGTGCTTATTTTAGATGGATTCCCGCCTACGCGGGAATGACACGTGAAACTTAACCAGGGTGCTCCTTATCTTCTTACAAGAGTATTAGCTGAGCTAGCTTGTTGTTCCTTAGGTGGAGTTTGTTGTAACTCTTGATTTCGAGCTTCGATCAACTGATGAAGTTTCTCTGGCGTATCATAATTTTTTGGTGAGTTTTTCATATCATCACTTAGTTTTTTCTTTTCTTCGGTTCCTGGATAAAGCGATTTAAGATGGGAAAGTAATAAATCCTTACACGCGTTTTTAAAAGCTTCTGTTGCATTAAATAATTGAGTATATAACGTATCTAAAACATCATACTTTTTAAATTTATCATATTTAAGTGCTTGAACAGTGCTTCTCATTATCGCATAACTTTCTTCTAATGAAGACAAGGTTCTCATTATCTCAGTGCTATCACATTTTTTTACTAAATTCCATAGAGCATTGTTACGCTTTTGCAGTTTTGATACTTCTGGTAAATAACTTTCTATTTCTTGAATTCGTTTGTCATCGCTTTTAAGCTCAGGTAAAGCTTGTTTAAGCTTCTCATTAATATAATGAGAAAGTTCTTTACACTGTGTTTTGCTAAATCCTTGGATTGTGATATCGCGTTCTTGTATTTCTTCATCTGTAGAAAATAGTTTTAACATATGAGAATAAAATTGCGCTTTAGCAAAAAGAACATCAAATTCTTTATCAGCAACGCGCGCTTTAGATGCTTCAATTTCTCTCGACGCCTCTTCAATACTAAGAGAGTTACCTTCCTGTAAATTTTTAATTTTTATTAATAACTCAGCCAGAGATTTAGCTCGCGATTCCATTAATTCTTGTTGATTAGGATTTAGAAGGCTAAAATAGCTAATATAATTAATATAGTTTCTTAGCATAATCACTTCAGCATCATAAACAGCTAAAATATTCTCTTGCTCTAAGTTTATGTCTTTTAACTCCGTACCACTTAACTCAGCACTGGGCGTTGTTTTTTGCTCTGTAGTTTTTGTATCTTTCGATTTACCAAACAATTTTGCGAACATTTTAAAGTCCTCATTTATATTCGGTAACATATAAATATTATAATATAATTAAAGTAATATTATTTAAATTAGTCGTGATTTAACAAGTGATCAATGGATTACTCTACCCGGTGTTGACGAAAGTGGATATAGCATTTAAAACAGATGAATCGCGTAGGTTGGGCTGAAAGTCCAACCTACTTGCTTTCTCATGGCGATGTTGGTGAAGCCTGATGATGATTAGCTGGCGTCTCTTCTCCACTTTGTAGTAACAGTTGATTTCTATGATCAAAATCATTGCGGCATTTGAATAGGCTGCCCAAGAGTAAAGCAGCTCCTGATATAACCATACCTAAACTTGGCATGCTCAGATCCTTCCATCTTGTATAAGTCGCTTGATCGCACGTGCTAATGAAACTGGAGAGAAGTTGCGGAAAATACTTCTGAACTCTGGTATCTAAAGGTGTCGTACAAGGAGCAGGATTCTGATTTTTTAATACTGCCGTTAGATTTTCTCCATAACCAGAATTGCAGTTCAACATAATAGGATCAAAGACACTGCAATCGGTATTAGCGGTATAATTGCATGGTAGATCTTTCACAACCACGCAAGAGCCATTTCCTGTTTTGTTAAAAATTTGAGTAATGTTTCCCATCTGGCCCCACATACCATTGGAGAGCTTACATAAAGCATTTGAAGCATCAATTACTCCTTGTATAAAGTTACTCTGCACATAAATTGCGCCGCCAATTAATCCAAAACTCATTAAAACACCTGTGACATTTAATAGGGAGCAAGGATTTGGTAGCTTCTTTTTTGGTTCAAGTAAGTGAGTTAATTCGGCCGTACTACTATTATGTCTACCCATTTTAGTTTTTCCTTATAAGTTATTAAAATTGTGCGAGTGTAACAGAGGTCAACAATAATAAAAAAGAATTAATTATGTGAAAGAATAGGGGTCAAGTATAAACTTGGGTGAGGGTTCACGTGTCATTCCCGCGCAGGCGGGAATCTATTCTGAAAATGCACTGTGCTTATTTTAGATGGATTCCCGCCTACGCGGGAATGACACGTGAAACTTAACCCAAGTTTATACTTGACCCCTTTTCCACACTGTGCTTATTTTAGATGGATTCCCGCCTACGCGGGAATGACGCGTGAAACTTAACCCAAGTTTATACTTGACCCCTTTTCTTTTCCTGATTAGGAAAATTAATATGAAATGGAATTTTATATTAGTGATGTCTTCTTTGTTTAGCGGAATAAAATCGGGCGGTCCTGATCTTCATGAGCATCCCATTCCGCAAAATTTATCTGATACGGTTTCGGCAAAATTAGCTAAAAAAAATGTAACGCTTAATCCATTTGTCAGCGCTTCACCTGGGTTGATGGAAGATATAAGATTTAATGAAGAAGAAAAAGCGATACAAGTCAACGATACGACAAAAAATGTATTGCTCGCACTGGAAAATCCAGAACGATTTTGTCGTTTAACGACAGCCATGCAAAAAGCGGCTTGCGATCGATCGAATGCATTTGTGCCTTTAAAAATCGAAGTCGCTACGCAAGAATTAACAATACAAAATGTAATTTATCGCGGCATTTATTTGTTTTCTTATGGCGTACAAAATACCATCGCACTTGCCACTACCTATTTGCTCCACTCAATACAACAACAATATGTAACGGGCCATGAGTTGTGGCATTTTTTTTGGCGAGCACAAAATATTGCAGATTGTACTGCAACCGATGCACTCAAAAAAACAAAACGCTTTGCTGATACACAATTAACACTGAATGAAATGTATGCCGCACCGTACAACAGCACAAATAAAGCTTCTTTTGTTCAGGCGCTTATGCAAGGCATGCAACGACTAACGCAATTAAAAGAGAATATAAAACGATTTCGTTCTGACCCCACGTATGTTTTCACTCATCGCATGCTGAAAAAAAAGATTGCTAGTCTTGAAGCGGAAGTTAAAAAAAATCCTGTTTCTGAAGCAAAAACTAATACTAACTCTCCACTTTTGCAACTAGTCAATCACCTGGAAAGTGAACTCACAACAATGAAAAGCTATGCGCCAGACATGCAATACTATGAGCAGGCTGCATCTCTTGCGATGCTTGATCTCTATCCTGAAACGCGTGATTATCTTTTTCATGAATTACACGATTGGTATGCGAGAGAAACACCTGGCTATTTGACTTATCAAAATTGCATTGGTGAAATTGAAATAACAAGGTCGTTTTTATCCAATAGATAGAAACAGAGCAGGGCAAATATGTGCTTTATAGATCGATGATCAAACATAATGAACTCTTAAAATCATGGATTCAAGTGTTAAGCCTGGACCAAAGGCGCAGCTAAAAATATTTTTATGATGATTTGCGGTGTTGAGGTCATTAAATAGCGCTTTTAGCAAAAACAGAATAGTGGCTGAAGACATGTTTCCATAATCGTTTAATATCTGATAAGCATATTTATTTTGTTCCTTCGAAATATTTAATGCTTTTTCACATGCTTGAAGAATTTTGAGACCGCCTGGGTGAATGGCATAGAAATCAATATCAGAGGGCGCTAACGTACTATTTTGTAATAATCGTTTCATAAAATTGGCGATGACTGATTCAATGACTTCAGGAACGTAGGTGCTTAATACAATATCGAACCCGCTGTCAGCGATATGCCAAGCCATTTCTTTTGAAGTTTGTGGTAATAAATCGCAATAAAAATGGCTGAGACAAAAATATTTATTGGCTTTTGGTTTAGCTTGTACTAAAGCTGCGGCAGCGCCATCCGCAAAAATAGCATTGGATATCATATTATCCATCTTGATGTTGTTTTGAAAATGGATAGTGCATAACTCAACACAGACAATGAGAACATGAGCTTCTGGAGAAGATTTGCAAATGGCATCCGCCACTTTTATCGCATTAAAAGCACCATAACAACCCATAAAATTGATGGCAGTTCGTTTGGTGGATGGGTTAAGACCTAATGTTTGAACGATTTCTATATCAATCCCTGGCGCATACATGCCTGTGCAACTGACAGTAATCAAATGAGTAATTGCAGATATTTCAAACTCGATTCCAGATAAACAATTCTCTATCGCATCTAACGCGAGATGAATGGCGCTATCCTTATAAATTTGCATTCGCTGAGCGGTAGACGGGTAGGGTTGATTGGGATCGTTGGGAAAAAATTCGAATTGTCCAGGTTCTTTGACATAGTCGCTTAATACACTATGTCGATATTCAATGCCTGTGGATTTATAGAGAGATTTTAATAATCTTCGTTCAGCTGTTTTTAAATTTAATCCGGCGACCACCAGCTCAGCCGCTTCTCGTTGGCTGCGTTTGTAGGGCGGATTCGCTGTACCGATTGCGGTGATTGCAATATCCATATTGTCAATCTTATAAGATGAATGATTCAATCATAGCACGTAGCAAACGAAAACAAATCTGATACTGTTTCTCTTTTCATAAAAATGCGCTACTCTTTTCCAGTCAATACATTTTCTAAGGAAGGAAAATATGAAAAAAATCGCTATTACCACCGCTATATTATTAGCAAGCAGTTCTTTAAGCTATGCCGCTTCACTGCAATCTATGGATAAAACCCTCATCACTAAAGCGCTCGAAGATAAAACCATTACGACTGTTCCTCTGGTGACTTTACATAACAGTTTGATCGCAAATACTGTCTCAGTTTATTTCGGTAAAAAAGGCCAACTCCTCGGTCAATTTACCAATAAACCAGACAATGATCCGCAAAACGATCAAGGCACTTGGCAAGTTAAAGCAGATGGTCAAGTTTGTGTAAGCTGGAAAGTGTGGACGAACAACAATCCGATTTGTGTTTACGCCTATAAATTGGCTAACAGCCTTGTTTTTGTCAACACATCTAATAAATTTGAAAGTATGGTGCTGTCTGACGGTATTAAGTCAGGCAATCAAGTCACTTCTTAATTTAAAATCAGGGTCAGGTTGCATAATTGCATTTCATCTATTTTATTGAAAATACAATCAAGCAAACCTGACCCCACTCCCAAGCATCGCCCGAACAATTTTTAAAATTTCCAAGAGACACTGACAAATGGGCCTCTTAAATCGACATTACTTTGTTGCTGTGATTGCGTGATGATGGCAACGCTACCTGCTTCCCATGCGGTAGGAACCAAGGAACTGGGTAATACTTCCGTCACGCCATTAAAATAAACCGAATAGAGATAGCCTGCTTGTAAAGTCACTTCAGAATTTGATTGAACAGGAAATTTATAAAGTAGTGCGATCTTAGCATCCATCTCAGGCACAATACGGTTGGTATTTTGATTGGCCATGGACGTCTTAGTCGCGACTGTATTTCCAACGCTCGAACCAAATGAGGTAAAGTCAGTGTTATATTTTATTTCTCCTGACAATAAATCACCGGCGAAGTTTCCAATGATGGCAAAACGATTTGTTATAAAATAACTTGCATCGAATCCTATTCGCGGTCCAAAACCAATAAATTCAGATTGTGTATTTACCTCATGTGAATAAGGCCCAAGTATTGGATCGGCACCAGTATAAGTATTGTCAATCGTTTGTTTTAAATAAACAGCACTGACACCGAAAAAAGGTTCAATTTGAATATGATTGCTAAGATCGATCAAATGACCGAATACCAAATTACCGTTTTCGATATGAAATTTGACAGTACTGTTAGCGGCCGTGTTTAATAAAAATTGTTCCGTCGGTCCAAAATAATAAATGGGGCCAACGGTAGTATGGTCGCCAGACCACGCAGTGGCTTTGTCATTGCTTTTAAAATGGAGCCAATCAAATCGCACATTCTCACGATTATTTTTCAAATTATATTGCAAACCTAAATCGAATGCGGGGGAGTAAGCCGGGTTCACCACTCTTTGTTCCCAATTAGGCGCAGGTGTTGGAAGAGGGTTGGTATAAAGGGCATACACTAGATTGCTGGCACTCGGTTCTAAATAAAGCCCTGTTAAACTGATCGCATATCCGGGTTTTTGTTCGGGGATAACACTCGCATCGTTTGCGTAAATCGCTGAAGTGCTCAGTGCAAGTGTTATTGCAGATAATGTCAAAAATCCATTTTTCATTAAACACGCTCCTTCTAAGCAATATTTTCACCATGTATACTAACTGGTTCTGAGAAAACCGTCACTGATTAAATACTTAAATCGGAGCCAAGCTTGCATAATTGTATTTCATCTATGTGATCCCGTTAACCTTTAAATTGGAAATTAATAGCATGTATTTATTGTTCGATTTTGACGGAACGTTGGTGAATAGCTTTAATTGCGTAGTAGAAAAAACTAATCTACTGGCAAAAGAATTTAATTTTAGAAAAATTGAAGATCATGAGATAGAAGGGTTGCGAGATATGCCATCAAGAGATCTCATAAAATTTTTAAAAATACCTTTTTATAAAATTCCTAAATTAATTTATTACATGAGAAATCATTTGCATGCGGAAATGAAAAATTTAGACCCTGTTGATAATATTGATCAAGTATTGGAAAAGCTTTCCAAAGCTGGTTTTTCTCTTGGAATATTAACTTCTAATTCTGTTGAAAATGTCTCGATGTGGCTTGAGCTACATAAAATGAATCATTTATTTGAATTTATTCATATTGAATCGAATTATTTTTCGAAAAAATATTTATTAAAAAAAACGATTAAAAAATACAAAATAGATAAATCACAAACCTATTACATTTGTGATGAAACGCGTGATATTGATGCGGCAACTAAAAATGGTATTAAATCCGTCGCGGTGACTTGGGGTTATAATTCAGAACAAACGCTTTTGCAATTTGAGCCATCATTTGTTGCAAGAAAACCTGAAAATTTATTAACAATATTTGGGCTGAAAGCCTGACTGGGCGTGGTAATGAATAAAAACCTGGATTGCCACGCCCAGCAAAGCTGGGCTCGCAATGACGGGTTCAAAAAAAGAGAGAAATCCTTCACGCCATATCGTCATTGCGAGGAGTGTTTTTTACGACGAAGCAATCCAGAAAGCAATGTCTACAACATCTATAACGCTTTAATATAATCTTTCACAACCTCTGAAAACTCTTGCGGATATTCAATCGGTGGCAAATGCCCGCATTCTTTAAAAGAATGAAATGTTGAATTCGGGAGTTTATCCGCTAATGACTTGACCGATTCCTTGAGAAAAATTAAATCGTCATCACCCGCTATCACAAGCGTCGGCGCTTTAATTTCATGCGCCCATGCGGTTGAATTAAATTGCTCAAGCGCAGCATATTGACCTTCATAGCCGGTAATCGTCACAGGATAAGGATTTTCAAGCGTCATTTTAATTAACTGTTCCAACATACCCGGTTGCGACAAAAATCGATACGAAAAAACCCAACTACAAGACGCTTTAATCAGAGAATCGAGAGATGCCTTGGCTTTCAACAATTCCAATTGCGCTTTCAAATAAATATTAAAAGCACAAGCAATAGACATGGTGGAGTTACTGATAATTAATGCGCGCACCAAATGAGTATGCTTGCGAGCCAGTGTTTGCACGATGAAGCCGCCCATCGAATTTCCCACAAAAATGGCTTGTTTAATGGCAAGTTGTTGACAGAGTGTGGCGACATCATCTGCCATTTGTTCCAAACGATAAGGTCCATTAGGCGCATCGGTTTGACCCGCACCTCTATTATCTAAAAGAATCACTTGATACTGATCTTTAAAAAATTCAACGATCGGATTCCACATGAGATGATCCGAATTAAATCCTGCAACAAAAACAATAGGATCACCTTTACCATGAACTTCATAATACATCGTAATATCGTTTACTTTTATTTTAGGCATGAAAAATTCCCTATAAAAAATGCGGAAAAAACAAGGATTATGATGTCATTAAAACAATAGCGTTGTCACCTGTGGTCAAGAGAAATCTTTAAGACATCCCTGATTTATGATGAAGCCTGATCATTAAGATTTTTGAGTGCTAATATCTTCGAGTCGCTTGAGCGTATCAGGATATTTTCTCACTAAAAGGATAAGCGCGGCGGCTTGGTCGTTAGGTACAATTGTTCCTTGTTCCCACTTTTCTAAAGTACGCACAGAGACACCTATTTTAATAGCGAATACTGCTCGCGACATGTGAAGTTTTTCGCGCGTATCAAGAATTATTGCAGGACTCACTGTTGGACGCGGTCTCTTTTCAATTTTATGCGTGCGCAAAGTAATTTTTCCTGCCTTGTGGTTTTTAATTTCTTGAATACCTTGTTTCAGTTCTTCAAATAGGTTGCGTTTTTTTGCAGTAGTCATCGCCAATCCTCCAACATTTTCTTGAGCGCCTTCTTTTCGTCACTCGATAAATCAGACGTTTCATTTTTCCCGTAGAGAGTAAAAAGGTAAATTTGGTCTTCTGAAACCTGCCAATAATAAATAATTCTTATTCCTCCGCGTTTACCTTTATTGTCCATGCTCCAACGTAATTTACGTAACCCACCTGTCCCTTGTATCAGGTCACCCGCTTCAGGCTGCTCGATTAGAAAGCTTTGAAGTTCGCGATATTCATCATCATTTAAATAATCTCGTAAATATTTACTAAATGAAGCTGTTTCTATAAAAACCATAAATGCTCTCAATCTTTATTATACCCTAAAAGGGTATGTTTTCAAGTGGTTTGGTGGCGGGATTGCAGGGACGATCTGGTCTCAAATGATCTGAAAGGATGGTGATGATATTGATAAAACCCTTATTTATCAATAAAAAAAACTCTTTTTCCGATAGGGTGTGCAGCTTTACTGGAAAGGCCTCATTGGTTAAAATATATAAAATAATATTAATCAGAACGAGATGTGGACCATGATGACAAGACCAGAAAAAACCGTCAATTGCTTTAATTTCTTTAATTTATTCAAACAGCAAGATTTAGCAATTCAAGAGAAGATGTTGCAGGAATTTACGGCTGCCGTCACTGCAAGCATGAATCGAGCTATTTTTAGAATCATGGTCGATGAAGATAATCTTGTCATACGATTTCATTACAGATCCACCAATTCCTATAAGATGGATGGTGAAAAACGGGATTGCGTGGTTTATCAGTACACCTTCAGCGATGGACGAGCGGAACTCATGCAAGCAACTACGCCTGAACTTCCTGATCTGAAAACCCCTTTTTCTTTATTTACTTATGAAACAACGAGTGTGGTCACGGTTGGTTTGGATTCTCAAGAAATAAATCCTCTGAAACATGAGTTGCATGAAGAAGCGAATCATTATTTGGATGGCATTGCTAAAAAAATAAAATTGGGTGCTAGTCCATCGGTTGCTGAAGAAAAACAATCTTATCCGATTATCTATACAAAATCGTATGGTGAAGAACTTTATAAAATTGAATCTCCGCCGCGCGAATTAATGAAATTTTTACAAGCAGATTTAAATAAAAGCAGCGGTCCTTATTCTGACAAATATTTGGAAACGGCTGTACAGAAACATTTTCTAGAGGATCGGTACCAATGGCATCGTGAGGCTAAATATCATCTTGAGGTCTTAGCCCATCGTATTCATGAAATTTTAACGCTAGATTCAAAAAAGCACTTTAAATTTGATAATCCTCAAGATGGGAATGAGTTATTTCAAGCGATATATTCTGCATTATTAATTGCTGCAAAAGGCAAAAATAATAATCGTATTGCTTTTGCTTTACTTGTGAAATTAAGAGATGCATATGAATTGGAAGTGGGCATACTACCTTCTAAGAGAGAAGAAAAAGACTGGGTAGAATGCGAATCGTTGCCAGTCCAATGCCTTAATAAAGCAAAACAATTATTACATCAACAACGAGAGGAATTTCGTAAACAATACCAGATAGAACCGGTGGTCTCTAATTTGATAGCAATGGCTGAAACGGAATTGGCAAGTGTGAGCGCGGTTGCGAAGCCTGGCTGGGATCCTAGAATAATGCCGGCGCCACTTCCTCAACGCGAGATACCACGAGCGACAGCCAATAATCTCCAAAAGAATCGTTGTGGTTGTTCTGTTTCTTGAGAGAAAAATGGAGAAAAAGTGTCTGACCCCTTTTTCATAAATATCTTTACCGCCTCACTCATTCAAGCCATACTTGACACCCTTTGATGACAAGAAGGGTAGGGTATTATGTTCAACAGTCGACAAATCCAAGTGCTATCGCAATTAACACTTTCAGATCAATATATAGAATTACAAAGATATGTTGAGAAAACCGCTAATAATGACCTAATGCCGACTGTAAAAGAATTAAAGAAATATTTATTATCAGAATTTACGCTGCAGTCAATCAATGAAAATAAAAATGATCTTAGTGCACTAAAAAAAATACTCGAATTCGCTCATCAAGAAAATAAAAAAATCGAAGAAGATAGACTTACCGAATATTGCTTAACTCCTTACTTAAGCAAAAAAGTAAACACGTCTTATCCCTCGGAATTATCTCAAGGTTTAACTCAGCAGCTTGTAAATGAAGAGAAAAATAATTCAACAGTATCCATCATAAAAACGGGATTTTTTACTAGATCGGAATTGAGTCGGATTATTGTTAATTTATATGCAGTCATGCAGACAGTTCGAGATGACATGGCTATTAATGTAATACTGGGTGCAACACAAACACTCAGTTCATCTACTTCATAATTTCCATTTTGGCAGGCTAACTCAATCCGCTATTGTGATTCTGATGGATGAGCGAGTGTGGTTCTTTTCTTCCACTGGCTGCGGTTGGTTTCGTTGCATTAGACCTTTAAACAACCCAAAAATAGTTGTAGCTGCAACACTGACTGGGACCAGTATCTCTGAAATAACATTCATACTTGTAAAATAGGATTCGGGAAGTCCATCATTCACGCAAGGCACTTCTGTAGCATTGAAAGTAGAATTCACCGAGGTATAGCCAGTATGATAGCTTTCTTGTAGAACACTGTCGTGAATTAATGGTTGCGCTACAAAAATGTTAGAACCGACTGTAACCAAAGCCAAGCAAGTTCCTGCTAAAACATATCCAATTCCTTGGAAAGTTTCCCAATAATTTTGTGACCGACCAATGATATTTCCACCATGAAAAGTTAAAACATTGCCGCAAATGACGGCAGTATTCGCAAACACAAATGTCGAGTAACATCCGAGCAGCGCTGTATCGGAGAACAGAGCACCGACTCGCTCCGGTCTATTATTTTTAGCATCTGCCACACCATCTAGACACGCTTGCTTTAAACCTGTAGGAGCCAGGCCGTGCGCTAAAGTAGCAATGATGGAGGAATACGCGCCTGGGATAAATGCACGTAACGCCACTTTTCCACAGATAGGAGTATTTCGTTTTTTTTGATTATCGGCGAGTTTTTTTTCTTCTGCTAGTCGTCGATATACCATGTCAATCTCCTATTAATTTTTGAAGCCGCATTCTAATGTTCCAGCAGGGTAAGTTCAATAGTCAAAAGAGGATCAAGGAGACGATGACATCGCTGGGGTCGGGGTCAGCTTAAGTTTTGCCTCGTCACAGCTTTTTTTAACTTCTTCATTTAGATATTTACATAGGGAACCGAAATAGTAATGTTCTTGATTACTCACACTTTCGATTTTTTTATCGGATCTACCAATATGTAAATTAATCCAAGAATCGAAGCCCACTCCAGTGCCAGGCATATCAGGAAGAAGAAAACTACCCGCGCCCTTTTGGAATATCAAACTATGAATGGCTTTTTTATTTCGCATTGAAATACTAAGAAAGCCCTGAGCCATAATTTGTTTAATATGATCTTGTACGAGACGTTGTAACCAGCCAATTACATTAATGAACCATAAACTAGTTTTGTCAAAATTATTATTGTTGTTTGGCGAGAACTCTCTATAACTGTTGTAACCTATTTGAAGCGCGTCAAACAATATCCAGTTTTTCCCGTATCGGCCTACTTTTAAAATTTCTCCAGCTTTCGGCTCAAAGTGTTTTATAAATTCATCAAAGGCAGTTATTAACTTCTCATCTTGTGGAGAAGATGCATTCTTGATTGCTCTTTTAATTTGTTGAAGCATTTTGCTGTCGGAAATATATTCTTTCTCTTCTCTCTGTTCGCTTTCTTCTGTAAATTGTTCCAGTGTTTGAGTTGCAATAATACTTTCCCCATCTGTGGGAAATGCTCTTCGAATATGACGTTTTAATAATTCCACCATCCCTTCTTGGTTGACAGACAAAGTATGTTTTCTTGTTTTGGTAATTTTTAAAAGAGCGGCGTAGGCATCTTGTTGTGTTTCTGTCAATGCGGGGTGATCAAAGTTTAAAATTTGTTTACTAAAATTTTTAAACATCTCTTTTAGTTCGTCAAAATAATTCTCTAACTCGAAGTCGGCGGGATCAATTCGAATTACCGTGTCATCGACCATGTATTGAAATGGGGAATCAGCCTCGTCATCACAAAATAATACTAATTTTTTAGGTGTTGTATTTTCAAATTTAGAATCAGATGGAAATAAACAAAGATCACAACCGTTTCTACCGAAAGCTTGTGCTCCCAACGCTTTTCTTAACGCTGACCCCTCAACAACCACATAATTTTTCATTCCTTTTGCAGACGTTTGACTGACGCATGGTGTTTTTAGTAAAAAAGGTAATAAATATGGGGGAGCGTCATTGAGTAACTGATCAACTTTTTCGAGATTATTTTCAGTGACGTATCGATGTAACTTTTTAAGTTTTGATATTATGCTTAACGCGCATTTATAGGGTCCAACAACTTGGTTTGTTAAATGATCTTCTACTCTTTCAATACTACCTAGTTGTTCAGGACTAATCAGTTGCTCGAGGTAGGCAAGTGATGCAATTTCTTCAAGTGTTGGAATTTGTCCCTTTGCAAAAAACGCTGATGGGTTAGAAGCCGGAGCTTTTTGTTCAGATGGCGAAAGCATAATATTCCTTTTTTTATTAAATATAGATAAAGGGGTCAAGTATAAACTAGGTACTTGCATTTTTAACCATTTCACTCATCTTCGTTCTACGTCGTCCCGCTTGAAAAGCGTCGCGGGACGACGTGGTTTGAGGTCGTGTCGTGCAATTAGTTTACAATTGTGTTTGTTTTTTATCCAAAAAATTCAAATCGCCGTTATGATAGAATACGATCATAGATAGATAAGAAGTAAGCACTTTAAGGTGAATTGTGATGATAGGAAATCAGTTCACAGAAAGTCTCACTACAAAATCTTCCCTCGCAGAAAGGATTGCATTCGTACATCAAATTCCCAAAGAATTTTTCAACTGTTTTATTGCTGATGATGGGGGAACCCATGGGTAAACTCGCCAGACATTCAGCAAGAAAATCGCATTCCAAAGGAAATGGTGATGATCAAATCGCTGGAAGCCAAATTCATCATAGTCCAGATGGACCTTATTCCGAACTTTCATTTGATACCGAACGTCAACTCAGAGATTTATTGCAAGCCATCGAAGCGGTTCGACGTGGTGATCTTTCAAAACGGTTGAGACGAGAACATTATGATATTTTCGGCGAAATTGCAGATTCCTATAATGACATGATGGAAAATCTCACTACCTTCACCTCAGAAGTTTCTCGTGTCGCACGTGAAGTCGGTACCGAAGGAAAACTGGGTGGTCAAGCAACTGTTACCGGCATCGGTGGTAGTTGGAAAGAATTGACTGATAATGTCAACGCAATGGCAGCTAATTTAACGGGACAAGTGCGTAACATTTCTCAAGTTGCAACGGCGGTTGCGAATGGTGACTTAACCCAAAAAATTACGGTTGAAGTGCGCGGTGAAATTTTACTGCTAAAAGAAACGATCAATAAAATGGTCGACAATCTTCGATCATTCTCCGGTGAAGTAACCCGTGTGGCAAAAGAAGTAGGAACAGAAGGAAAACTGGGCGGTCAAGCTGTGGTGCCCAGTGTCACAGGAACGTGGAAAGAATTAACCGATAATGTGAATGCAATGGCTGCCAATTTAACGGGACAAGTGCGTAACATTGCACAAGTGACCACAGCGGTTGCCAATGGTGATCTCGCACAAAAAATTACTGTCGATGTGCAAGGCGAAGTGTTAGCACTCAAAGATACGATTAATAAAATGGTCGACAATCTTCGATCATTCTCTGGCGAAGTGACGCGTGTCGCAAAAGAAGTAGGAACGGAAGGAAAATTAGGTGGTCAAGCAATTGTGCCAGGTGTTACAGGAACGTGGAAAGAATTAACTGATAATGTGAATGCAATGGCAGCTAACTTAACCGGCCAAGTGCGTAACATTGCACAAGTGACCACAGCGGTTGCAAATGGTGACTTAACACAAAAAATCACGGTCGATGTCAAAGGCGAAGTGCTCGCATTGAAAGATACGATTAATCAAATGGTCGATAATCTTCGATCATTCTCAGGTGAAGTGACCCGTGTCGCAAAAGAAGTAGGAACCGAAGGAAAATTAGGCGGACAAGCAGTTGTTCCGGGTGTAACTGGAACCTGGAAAGAATTATCCGATAATGTCAATGCAATGGCAGCAAACCTCACGTCACAAGTGCGTAACATTGCACAAGTCACAACAGCAATTGCAAATGGTGATCTTGCACAGAAGATTACTGTCGAAGTAAAAGGTGAGGTGCTCGCGTTGAAAGATACGATTAATAAGATGGTCGATAATCTTCGATCATTCTCAGGTGAAGTGACTCGTGTCGCAAAAGAAGTCGGTACCGAAGGAAAATTAGGCGGGCAAGCAGTTGTGCCGGGTGTGACTGGAACATGGAAAGAATTATCCGATAATGTGAATGCAATGGCAGCCAACCTCACTTCACAAGTGCGTAACATTGCGCAAGTGACAACGGCCATTGCAAACGGTGATCTCGCGCAAAAAATTACAGTCGAAGTGAAAGGTGAAATTTTACAATTAAAAGAAACCATTAATAAAATGGTGGATAACTTAAATATTTTCGCATCAGAAGTAACACGCGTCGCAAAAGAAGTCGGTACCGAAGGAAAATTAGGTGGTCAAGCCGAAGTGCCAGGTGTGGCAGGCACATGGAAAGAATTAACCGCGCGTGTGAATGCAATGGCCGCGAATTTAACCTCGCAAGTGCGTAATATTTCTCAAGTGGCAACCGGTGTTGCAAAAGGCGATCTCTCGCAAAAAATTACGGTCGAGGCGCAAGGTGAAGTACAACAATTAAAAGAAACCATTAACCGCATGGTGGATAGCTTAAACGTGTTCGCAGCGGAAGTAACTCGTGTGGCAAAAGAAGTCGGTTCAGAAGGAAAACTTGGCGGTCAAGCAGCCGTGCCAAGTGTCACCGGAACATGGAAAGAATTAACGGACAATGTAAACGCGATGGCAGCCAACCTCACTTCACAAGTGCGTAACATTGCGCAAGTGACAACAGCAGTTGCGAATGGTGATCTCGCGCAAAAAATTACGGTAGAAGTAAGAGGTGAAATTTTACAATTGAAAGAAACGATTAATAAGATGGTGGATAATTTAAATATATTTGCCTCTGAAGTGACTCGTGTGGCAAAAGAAGTCGGTACCGAAGGAAAATTAGGTGGTCAAGCAGAAGTGCCAGGTGTTGCAGGGACGTGGAAAGAATTAACCGGTCGTGTGAATGCAATGGCAACCAACTTAACCAGCCAAGTGCGCAACATTGCAAAAGTGGCCACTGCAATTAGCGCGGGTGACTTAACGCAAAAAATTACGGTCGAAGCACAAGGTGAAGTGCTGCAATTAAAAGAAACGATTAATAAGATGGTGGACGACCTCAATCGATTAGCCAGTGAAGTGTCTCGTGTTGCACAAGTGGCAGGTAAAGAAGGAAAATTAGCCGAACGCGCGAAAGTAGAAGGGGTGGGCGGTAGTTGGAAAGATATTGTCGATACACTAAATAATTTAATTAACTCGATCGCAACACCCGTGCAAGAAGTCATACGTTTAGCCGTTGCACTTTCACAAGGTGATATTTCACAACGTGTCGCCATTGAAACACAGGGTGACATTAAAACTTTATCAGACGCATTAAATAAATCTTTTGATGATTTGGGTGCGTTAATCCGATTAGCCACAGACAGTTCCATGAAAGTGGCAAACGCATCGAGTCAATTAGCCAGTTCATCGCAACAAGTCAACGAAACATTATCTCAGGCTGCAAAAACCACGCAGCAAATTGCGGTTGGCGCAAAAGATCAAGCCACCAAACTCGAATCCAGCACACGCATCGTGACCGACTTATCACGATCGATTCAACAAGGTGCTGCAAAAGCGCGATCTGCAGCAGAAGTGACACAAGAAGCTGCAAAATTATCAAAACGCGGTACTGAAGCTGGTAAACAAGCTGCAACGCGTTTGCAATCCATTGACGATATTGTGAAAGCAAATACCGGCACCGTAAAAGATTTAGATAAACGCGCAAAAGAAATTGGTGTCATCGTCGGTACAACAAAAGATATTGCCGATCAAACTAACTTGCTTGCACTGAATGCCGCTATCGAAGCGGCAAGAGCGGGAGAAGCGGGTCGTGGTTTCGCGGTCGTTGCGGATGAAATTAGAAAATTAGCCGAAGGCACTAAAAAAGCGGCCGTGCAAATTGAAGGAATGGTGAATACCATCGTCGAATCAACCGCGCAAGTGGTGGGAGGTATGACGACCGGTACCCAACAAGTGACAGAATCCATTGATATCGTTAACCAAGCACTTGGTATTATCGATCAAATTGGATCGGGTGCAGAAGAAATTACGATTAAAGCACAAGAAATTTCATCTGCCACATCAGAACAAGCCGCGGGCGCTCAAACAGTTGCAAAAACCACCGAAGAAATTGCTACGACGTCTGAACAAGCAGCGGTGGGTGCTGATCAGATGTCATCAACCATTCAACAACAAACCATATCGATGCAACAAATGACTTCATCCGCACAAAACTTATCATCTCTTGCGGAAGAATTAAGAACTGCACTCAAACGATTTAAAGTAGCAAGCGCTGAGGAATCATAAAAAGGGGACTTTTCATGCAAGACGAAAATCAAACCTTGAGTGAAAATACCGACGCCGTGCCGCTCATCCAGCTTATCGTATTTCATGCGGGTGATGAAGAATTTGCAGTGCCCATTTCAGCGGTGAGAGAAATCATAAAAAATGGCACGATCACACCGATACCAAACGTATTTGATTTTATCAAAGGCATTATCAATGTAAGAAGTGAGATTGTGACGATCATCGATATTGGCACACGTTTTTCATTACCCAAAAAAGAAAATGTACAACCAAAACATATTGTGGTGACTAAACAAGAAGACACGTTATTTGGTTTGTTGGTTGACGAAGTCGTGGAAGTCTTAAGAATTCGACCCGAAGATATCCAACCGCCACCTTCTTTAATCACCAAAATGTATGAAAAATATATCGATAGCGTCGTGGCACTGAATGATCGATTAATTGTGATATTAGATATTTCTAAAATTTTATCGCTAAAAGAATTTACGCAAATATATAAGCAAACACATAGAGAATTATTGAAAAGTAAGAAATTAAATAAATCAACACATGACCAATAGGATAACGATCATGAAGAAAATATTAATAGTCGATGACTCAGCGTTTATGCGGACAGTGCTAATCGATTTGTTAACCAAATTGCCTAATGGACATGCGTTGGTTGAGCCTGTTGAGCTTTATGAGGCGGAAGGTAAAGCCAATGCCTTAAAACTAATTAAATCGAATAAACCGGATGTGATTCTGCTCGATGTCGTGATGAAAGAAAGCGAAAAAGAAGGTTTAGAGCTGATCGATGACATTAAACATATCATTGATCCCAAAAAAATTATTATGATTTCATCCGTGGGACAACCTGATTTAATCAAGGCATGTAAAGAGCGAGGTGTGTTGATGTATTTGCATAAACCATTTGAGCAAGAACAAGTGCTCGAAGCTGTTAATTCGATCTTAACTTAAGTGAGAATAAACAAATGGATCTTAGTAAACATAAAGAAGCGTTTTTAGCGGAAGCTAAAACCAATATTAAAAATATGAATCGAGCCTTGGTCGAGCTTGAAAAGTCTCCTGAGGATAAAGCTATTTTCCATAAAATATTTCGTGCTGCGCATACTTTAAAATCACTCTCTGCAACGATGAATTATCAACACACTTCCAATCTCTGTCATTGTGTTGAAGATATATTGGAAGCCATGCGTGAAAAACATATTTCAATTAAAGAAAATAGTGATTTCTTATTTAAGTGCTTCGATCACTTGAGCGCAACGATCAAGGCAATCAGTGGTGATCAACCGGAATTAGATTCGGATCAATTGATTCAGCAATGCAAACAATTATTATCAAATAAACCAATCGACCCATCTGAACCTGTGAACAATATTCCTGTGATCGCGGATACTTTAGAAAAAATCCAGTCAATTGACGTGAAAGTAGAACGATTGGATATGTTAATGAACTTAACTGAAGAATTATTAATGAATAAAATGCAATTTGATGTCATTCGCGAAGAAAACTCTTATCCAGAACTGTTACCTGCCATTGAATCATTAGATCGTTGTGTCGCTGAATTGCAATATCACGTGATGCAACTTCGACTCGTCCCTGTTGACTTTATTTTTACGCGCTTTTTACGCATGGCGCGCGATTTAGCGAAACAACAAAAAAAAGAGATTCAATTACAAATTGCGGGCGGTGACATTGAATTAGATCGAATGATACTCGATCAAATTAGTGAATCGATCGCGCATTTAATTAGAAACGCAATCGATCATGGACTGGAAACGCCTGCAGAACGCAAATCACTGAATAAACCTGCACAGGGCACATTAAAGTTGACTGCACGACAAACAAAAGAAGCAGCCATCATTGAAGTCAGTGATGATGGTCGTGGTTTAGATTTAAAAGCCATCAAACATGCAGCGTTACAACGTCATCTGATTGATGAGAATGCTTTGGATGATGAAGTTAAAGAACTTATTTTTTCTGAAATTTCGACCAAAAAAGTTGTGACAGAAGTGTCAGGGAGAGGCGTTGGGCTTTCCGTTGTGAAGCACAATATCGAGTTGATTGGTGGTGCCATTCGGGTTAATTCAATACCTGATCAAGGCACGACGTTTACGATGGAAATTCCATTAACCTTAGCCATTATTAAAACGCTGTTTGTGAAAGTAAATAAAGACATTTATGCGATTCCAGTGGATGCAGTCGAACGTTTATTGATTGTTTATTCTCATGAAGTAAAACAATTAATGAATGATGAAGCCATTATTTTTGAAAATAAAAATATTCCTTTGGTTCGTTTGACCGACCTTTTTTCTGATAGCCCTTCGACGCTCGCGAAACAAGCTGTGGTGATTATCAGAAAAGGCAATGAACGTTTAGGCATTATTGTTGATTATTTACTTTCAACACAAGAAGTTGTGATCAAACCGTTGAGTCGCGCCGTTCGAGAAAGCCGTTATTTTTTAGGCGCGGCATTAATTGGCACTGGAAAAATGGTGTTGGTTTTAGATGTAGCCTATTTATTACGATTCCGAAAAAAAGTGATATCTACTTAAGGAAATTTTTATGGAGAATTTACAAAAACGTTTGACTGACATGTTGACAGAAATCAGCAAGGTTTCTGCCATGAAAGCGACAACGTCATTGTCTAAATTCTTGAATACACCTTGTGGTGTGAATTTTATGCCAATTGAAATTGTATCGAGTAAAAATATGAAATTGGCCAGCATGACATTCCCGAAAACGGTGAGCCTCTCTTCTATTATCAAAAGTAATGGCTTACACGGATACGCTTTCCTACTCACGTCACTGTCATCGTCACTTGCAATGTGTGATTATTTACTCCATAAATCTCAAGGGGAAACAAAAAATTTAAATGAATTTGAACAATCTGCTTTGATTGAAGTAGCCAATATTATTATTGGAAATTACTTAATGACATTTGTTCAATCATTATTAACAGGCTCTTTAATGCATCTTCCGGCAACTTATCAGCTGGATTCGGCTGAAAAAATTCAACAATCAATTCGAGAAACCGTTGAAGATCAATTTGCTACACAAAATATTATTAAAATTACGTTTGGATATCAGGCGAGTAATTTTAGCGGATCGGGTTCTTTTATTTTTGAAGAAGAAAAACTGAATTATATTTTACATCAATTACTAATATTAGTTAATCAATAAAGGGTAGTTAAATTAAATGAAGAATAGTGATAATCATTTTTTTACAGAATGGAATCCTAATCCCATTATTAAGATTAATCGCCAGGGTGGGATTGAATATATTAACTTGGCTGCAAGAGCATTATTTCCCAATTTAATGGATCAAGGATTTAATCATCCGATTTTTTCGGGCTTAATGGAAAATATAGCTTTATTTGAATCAACAGAATCACAAGTAATCATTTTTGCTAAGGAAATTGCGTATCATAATGCGATTTACGAACAACAAATTTTCTCCGTGCCAGAAGCTAATTCGCTTTATATTTATTTGTTTGATATTACGCGCAGAATCCATGCTGAAGAAGAATTGAAAGTCATTAATAAAGAATTGGAATTGCGTGTCAAGGAACGTACCAAAGAGTTGGAAGCAGAAAAAGTAAAAGCGGAGGATTTAGCAGTGCGGGCAGAAGCTGCAAACCGTGCTAAAGCGGCTTTTCTAGCGGTGATGAGTCACGAAATGCGTACTCCCTTAAATGGCGTGCTCGGCATGACAGGATTATTATTAGATACGAATTTGACACAAGAACAACGTGAATTTGCTGACGTTGTGCGAATCTCTGGCGAAATTTTATTATCGTCTATCAGTGAAATCTTAGATTTTTCTAAAATTGAATCGGGACGCATGGATATTGAGCAGGTTGAATTCTCGCTGCAAATATTAGTTGATGAAATTGTTGATTTAATGAGTGCGCAAATTGGCGGTAAAAATTTGGAGGTAGGTGCATTTATTGAATCAAATGTTCCGGATCTTTTGTATGGTGACGTGACACATATTCGACAAATTTTAAATAATTTTTTAGGAAATGCGATTAAATTTACAGACAAAGGTGAAGTGGCCCTTAAAATCAAATTGGCGAATAGAAAAAATCAAAATGTGGATATTTTATTTGAAGTAAGTGATACCGGCATTGGCATGACAGACTCTGTCAAAGAAAAATTATTTCAACCATTTTCGCAAGGTGATGTTTCTATTACGCGAAGATACGGAGGAACGGGCCTTGGTTTAGTTATTTCTAAGCATTTAATTGAAAAGATGGGCGGAAACTTTAGTGTAAAAAGCGCACCCGGTCAAGGCAGTACTTTTACATTTCATTTGCCATTGATTGAACATCATATCGCTGATATTTTTCCAAAATTTGATAAACTCCATTTATTATATAATCTTCATGTGTTGTGTATCGATGATAATACAATCAATCGTGAAGTCGTTAAACATCAAACCGAAAGTTGGGATATGCGTTGTGATGTTGCGTGTAATAAACAAGAAACGTTTAATTTACTCTTTCAATCGATCGATAAACAGGATCCTTATTCATTGTTATTAGTTGATTATAATATGCCAGATGTCGATGGTGTTGAACTGATTAAATTAATTCGCTCTCATCAACAATTTTCTAAAATTCCTGCGGTTATACTTTCATCATTAGGTATGGCATTTAATTCAGATATATTAAAAGAGTTAAACATTGTCCTGACTATCGCTAAACCCGTGCGCGCGACAAGATTGTATGAAGGTTTGATTAGAGTGGTGAATAACCATTTTGATAAGAATGAAAAAGTTCCTCAAATTCCCAGTAATAAGCCTGTTCATTTTCATCCAAAGATCCGAGTACTATTAGCGGAAGACAATTCCATTAATCAACACGTGTGTCTGCGCATATTAACTAAATTAGGATTTAGAGCGGATGCGGTTGCCAACGGATTGGAGGTGTTACAATCCATTCAAAACATTCCTTATGATTTAATTTTAATGGATTGTCAAATGCCTGAATTAGACGGTTATCAAACAACAGCACAAATTAGAGTTGCAGAGCAAGATCAGAATAAACGTCATATTCCTATCATTGCGCTCACCGCGCATAGCTTAAAAGACGACAACAAAAAATGTATTGAAGCCGGCATGGATGACTATATCTCCAAACCATTTACCATCCAAACGTTAGATAAAGTTTTAAAAAAATGGTTGGCGAATAAAATCAGTGCCAAAGCTTAAAGATTTCACTCCACTTTCGGTTGAGGACTGGCGCATAAGGTAATGCCAGACCCTAAGCTGACACATTTTTTCTTTCCACTATACAGCTCAGAAATAACATCCGCATAATTTATTTCTTGAAAATCTAATTTAGCCATACTCATCCAATCAGAAGATAATAAATATAAATTTGAAAAGGTAATTTGCGGAATTTCTTCTATAATTTGGTTGGAAATTGGAGGGGAGGGTGGCACCGGCGGTATTGGATTTGAAGCCATGTCAATGCCATCAAAGAAATGTGTTCCCGGAGAAATAGTATTTAACAAAACAATATTATTAATGGCCGCCTGACCTGATGCGCCATTCACAAATCCAAATAAGTTTGCAAAATTAGTATACAGCCGATTTTGAAATTTGAATTTAATTCCTTTTCATGGAAAATCCGTAAAAAAAATCTGGAGCATAGAGTATTCATTTCCTATGCCAATAATTAATGACGCATTATTCCATTGATAGTAGAGTGTTCCCTCTATTTCCACTATAAGCTATGCGCAAAAATTTTCCATGTCTAAATTTTTTTTACCTGAAAAATCAGTGTAATAGAGCAATCACGGGGTTATGGGCCGAGGGAGCTGGCATTAGAAAATCTCATTTTTTATCATGATGTTAAAAAGGAGGACTCATGAACGCACGCAACGCACACCAATGGATCAGTGAAAGGACTTTATCAAAAAGTGAAAATCTACGCCAATTACTGATGGAGAATTCTCTTTTTAAAACTGCTGTAGTAAATCCGTATCTTGCAAAAGATGATTTAAAGCAATTATTTTTCTGCAACAAAAAACTGTATTCCCAGTACATGCGAACAGATGAATTCAAGCAAAATAAAAAACGTTTGGTGGCTCAAAAGAGTAGGACAGACTCTTCTAATTTAATTTATCAATTTCTTGTCCACGCAGATGCAGAAATAGAAAAGAAAAAGAAATACTGTGCTTGTTCTCCGTGTGTCGTCATTCTTTCTTCGATTGAAACCATTTTTTTTGCTATTTTAGTAACCTGTGCTTCAGTCATGAAATTTACGTTTGATCACATTAGCGAAATAAAGACGGATCTAGCCAATTGTGATTTCCCCTGTACCTATCTTGATGACGAGCTTTCACTGAGAGAATTGCAAGCTTTTTTTGAAATAGTGGGGTTAATTATTTCTCTTTGTATTCTTGGATGTGTGTTGCCATGTTTAGTGACAGCGATTTATGACGCTTTTAATGAAAGAGATATGAGTAATCATAAAATTAACTTTCTACCATTGACTAAATACTCAGGATCATTACAAATTGAATTTAAAACACTCATGGAAAAAGGTCTGTTGCGTGCGGAACGTGTCAGCGAAAAATCCAGCATTAATTCTTTATTGGACTGCCTAAGCAACATTTTTGACGAACTGCAAAATCAACTAGAACGATATAAAGTGGTGTATGCAGATAGAATAGCAGGATTGGAATATGCTCTAAACCCTCATGTTGCCATCATACAAGTAGAGGATGAAAAGCTTGAAGAGAGCCCTGCGCAGCGCAATCCTCGTTTATAACTGAATTATTTCGACTCGCTCTGCTCGGCGCCGCAATGACATTTCTCTCGTCCTTGCGAGGCCGAGCAATTAGGTACCTAACATTATGAAAAATAATAAAAAATATTAAAAAAGTTCCTAGAGCAAGTTGCATAAAAATGCCACACCGTGTAAAATGCGCATTTTATTAACATATCATCATTTGGTAATTTATGAATGCACGTGAAAAACTAGACCTGCTGGCAGAAATCGCTGAAAAATTTAGTGAAAAGGCGCGAGCGCTCTATGCTTTGGAGACAGATCAAGAAGAAAAAGAGATGCAATCAAAAAGTTTGGCGCAGTACCAAACGACATGGTTTTTGGATAAGAAAAAAATAGAAAGTAAAATTGATGAAATGACGCAACAAATAGAACAAAAATTGAAAGCGTTGCCAGACCATGTGTTAAGAGAAACTAAATACTTTCGTGATTTGCCGCCAAGTTTAGTCCAGGATGTCATAAACTCAACGGAACAAATCTGTAACGATCCTGCAAGTTCACCAATATGGATTGGAAAAGTGACTAATAAAAATCTCTCTTTTTTAAGAGAGCGCAACAATTTAATGAGAGAGTGCAAAGCGGTTATTGAAAAAATATATTTAATTGATTTTGATCTCAATAAAACAACTCAATATCGGAAAGAAATTCTTGCTTGCGAGCACGATGAGATTCACAATAATGATTGGTTGAAAGATCAGCTTAAAACTTTGCAAGAAACGTACGAGAAAAAACTACCAAATCGCGATAAAAATCAAGAGATGCAGGTAAGTAATAATCAAAAGTGGAGCTTCAGCAAAAACACCAGTTCTTTCCAACCCTCTGTGGCGAGTCCTATTGGGTTTAGATCTTTGAGTTTAAAAAAAGACAACAAGTAATATCAATTCATTCAGTCACTCAAAAAATTACAACTTCACCAACCTACGCTTAAAAAAGAAAGGGTTAAATATAAACTTAGGTCATTACAAGAGCCTGGTTTATACTTTACCCTTCTCCATTTATAAAAACAGGGAAAAAAAATATAAGATCAATGTTTCAGTCACGGAATAGTGTGTTGTGATTCGATGCAAGTAAGATTGGTTTAGAAAAAAGGGGCTTTATAATTCCTATAAGCCGTTTACGATTGCTATTAATGAAAAAACCACACAACTCGATCCGGAAGAAAAAATGCATATCGATGATTTTTTATTTTGTGCTGAAATACTGGTGGCTCGTTTGAATAAATTAGTTGAGTTACTTTAACGTATGGCGCAATCTTACTGGGTTTATATTTTATTATGTAATAACGGGAATTATTATACGGGTTATACTATCGATCTTCAGCGCCGTTTTAACGATCATGTGACAGGGCGCGCCAAATGCAAATATACGCGAAGTTTTAAACCCATTAAAATTGCGCAATCTTGGCAAGTGAGTGAGGCGAGCGTTGCAAAACGATTGGAATGTTATATTAAAAAACTGTCTCGCCAAGAAAAAGAAAAACTCATTTTGTTTCCACATTTATTATTGAAAAGTGAAAAAGACCATGTCTGATACCGTACAACGCTGTCTTTCTTGTTTGTTCGACTACTCAGAGCCCAAACTTAAATTTTTGTCTACAGAAGGAGCGGGTTTTTTTATTGCTTCAATAAGGTTTGCATAAAGAGATTTTAGTTTAGCATCCGCTGTTTCGCTAAATAAATTTCCAGAAGTCGCAGGCGATAAAATCTGAATTTCTTGAGTAAAAATTTCTGGGATTTTTACACTATCAGATTCCTTAACTTCTAATAATTTGTTGCAAATTCGGCTCATGGATTGAATATCTGTATCAGTTAGTTTTTCGTTATAAACGAATTGTTCTAGACCCTCTATGATGATTTTCATTATTGAATAGTTTGATATCATTGCATAAAGAGAGCGAATGTTTCTGACAAGCGTTTCAACTTGAATTGCATCTTGGTGCTGTTCTTGTTTTTCTTTTGTTGCATTTTCTAAAATGACTTCAGTAGCAATACAAGGCAACGTATGTTTTTTAGCTAATTCAAGCGCTCTTTCCATGCCATTTAAAATTTCCTCCTGCCATTCATCACCTGAATAACCGCCAGAAAAATTTGGATTAACAATCGCCGGAGGAAAGCCATTTTGTTTTAATAAAAAATTTAAACATAAAACTGCGATTGTTCGTGCATTACCATCAGAGAATGGATGAAACTTTACTATCTGCGAAGTTAAAGATCCAATTGCAATTAAACGATCTGTCATAGATTGAGCGTTGGCAATATTCCTTTGGTATATTTCGAATTCTTGTTCTAAGCGTTTTTTCTTTATTTCAACAATTTCCTCAGGATCATCAGATAAGATCAAGCTTACTAAGTCGCACCCGCATAGAAAGTGCTCTTCCATGTAAGAACGATAAATTGCATCAATTTTATCTTGGTTATAATCATTTACATCTTTAAAATTAATTCTATGGCTATTCGTTGGATTTAAGAATGCTTCAGCTTGTCGCATGTTTGATGAATTTGTTACATATTGTCTTACTACGGGGACTAATTTTCCCGCGTGCTGTTCATAAAAATCGAGTTGAATAAGTCGGGTATTATCTCTTTTTATTTCAGAAATAATCTCATTAAAACCAGCGCGAGTAGTATTAATTTTATCATGTAGTCCAAATCTCATATCTGGATAACGACAAATTCCAATTTTTCTTTTATCTAAGACGTTAAATAAAGCGCGCATTTGAAATTTTAACATTAATTCAACGAAATCATTAGGAGGTGTCGCGGAGTTAAAGTTTAGAGAAGTCGTTAGCATGCTGTGGAACGCTTTCGTTAAACCTATTAAATAATTATTTTCCGTAAATGAAAGCCAACCGATATTTATCATATCTCCATCGCTCAGCCCCTTATTTGCCGGATAGTCAACAAAATATCGCCACATTTCAGAGGGAGGTGTTTCTAGAATAGCGTTATCGAAATTACTTTTATATTCATCTCTGAATTGATCTAAAAGATTCTCCAATCGTTGACTCTGGCTTAACATATTAATTTCACTGTTAAAAGGAATCTAAATATATTTTAACATAATTGATTTTTTTTAATTTGCGAGTAAATTCAATGTCAGCGGGCGCGAAAGTACGCCGCTGCTGGGCAGACACATACACAAATCGTAGGGGCGGACCTGCGTGTGCGCGTACCACGTCGTCCCGCGGCTTGTCCGCGGGATCCAGGACCCATGGGAACGAAGGGGTCAAATGCCGACATCAAACAAGCTATAAAAACAGTTAACTTGTTTGATGTCGGCATTTGACCCCTTGTT
>CAZOFA010000021.1:0-27409 GCA_964578975.1 uncultured Coxiellaceae bacterium | reverse complement strand
CCTGTTACCCTCGGCTTAGAAGGCCGATGCTCTATCCAAATGAGCTACAGGCGCACTTAATCGGGGTAGAGGGATTTGAACCCCCGACATCCTGCTCCCAAAGCAGGCGCGCTACCAGACTGCGCTATACCCCGTTTCCTTACAAATCACGCATGACGGCTTGGCATAATACTCGGCGTGTACATGACAGTCAATTAAAAATCATTTTGTTTTTAAACATGTTTTAAATGTATAATTCATTTTTTTTTACAGTAAATAAATTCTCATGACAGCACAACTTATCAATGGTAAAACACTCGCAACAAAAATACGCGCAGATATTTCAGCTGAAATTTCAAAACGCAAACAACAAGGTCAACGATCACCCGGACTTGCCGTTATTTTAATGGGAGATGATCCTGCTTCCACGATTTATGTGCGCAATAAACGTCAAGCGTGTGATGAAGTTGGAATAAAATCGATTTATCATCATTTACCAACCTCGGTGGATGAACATGCATTGATTGAATTAGTGCAGCAATTAAATTCTGATGCAACTGTCGATGGAATTTTGCTGCAACTCCCCTTGCCGAGTCATATTGATGATAATAAAGTTTTAGAAACCATTGATCCGCGCAAAGATGTGGATGGTTTTCATCCCTACAATTTAGGTCGTCTCGCACAACGTAATCCCCTTTTGCGGCCCTGCACACCGTTGGGCGTGATGTTATTATTGGATCACATTAAACAATCTTACAAAAATAAACACGCTGTGATTATCGGTGCATCCAATATTGTCGGACGCCCCATGGCACTCGAACTGTTATTAGCGGGCGCGACGATCACCGTGTGTCATCGTTTTACGCAAGATCTTCCGAGCTTTGTCAATCAAGCAGATATTTTAGTTTCAGCTGTTGGTAAACCTGGCATTATCAAAGGTGATTGGATTAAACCAGGCGCCACCGTGATTGATGTCGGTATTAATCGTTTAGCGGATGGCAGTATTACAGGTGATGTTGAATTTGATGTGGCGATGAAACGCGCTGCATGGATCACGCCAGTCCCTGGCGGTGTCGGTCCGATGACAATTGCGATGTTATTGAAAAATACTTTACAGTGTTATTCTGAAAAACAGCCAAATGAGCGTTGTTGAGTTTGTTTCACATCCTGTACTTGCTCATGTTCTAAAATTTTCGTAATACTGGTTTCAACAACATTTTTCCATGTTACATTCGGATCATCTGTACCAACCGTCACTGATGATCCACTACTGTCGTCAGTGCCACCTGACGAATTATCGGTGTTAAACGGTGTGATGATTTTAGCGACATCAACAGGTGTAGGCGGTGCAGGTTGAGCTGCCGGTGGTGGGGGCGGATTATATTGCACACTGAGATTATTAAAATAAAACGGATCATTAATCGTCCCAGAAGTCGGAGTCGTGTAGTTGATAACGACAGTGGTTTTGTTGTTTGGTAAAATTAAAATATCATTTCCGCCCGTTGATCCAATGGCTTGTTTAATGCGTGTAAATGCAACAATTAAGGCCGACGTTGAATCACTTATCGAACCTGAATCAAAATCAGTGCCGGAAAGAGGCATTGATAATGTGATTGATAATGGTAAAGATCCAGTGTAATTCGTAAAATCAATGGTATTAGTTCCTGAAGGTCCACCATCAATGACATTTCCACCATCAATCGTTCCACTCAGACCACCATTTCCAATGAAATTGAATGTGCTGATGCCGGTACCACCGGTTAAATTTTGAATATTGGAAAATCCACCTAAACTCGTGGTAATACTTCCTGTGTTAGAACCATCGATGATCCAATTGGTATTGCCACTTTGAACCGTGATGGTATTTGAACCGCCACCACCATCGATTGAACCGCTAATGCTTCCTCCTGAAAATTGAAAATTGTCATCGCCACTTGCGCCGAACAGATTAGCAAAATTTGTAAAATTAATTGCGCCATCGATGTCACCGCCATTATTTGCTGCGATATTCCAACTGTGTGCGCCACTAGAACCTGTCAAAGTATTTGTAGCGCTACCACCAATGAAATCAGTGATGTTATTAAACGAATTTACAATACCAGTTACTAATGCAGTGGCAAGATTAACATTCACTGCAGTCGAATAATTACTTAAATCAAGCGTATTAGCACCTGCACCGCCATCGATACTATTAATGCTCACTCCATCATCCAAAACAAAGGTATCAGTTCCACTTCCACCTATTAAATTTTGTATATTGCTAAAACTACCCGCAATATCAGTCAGTGTTCCGGCATCAGTACCAGTAATGTGCCAAGCATTTGTAACATTGTTCCCGGTCAATGTATTATTACCGCTTCCACCATCAATAGAACCTGAAATACTGCCCCCATTTAAAATAAAATTATCATTCGCACTTCCACCTGTTAGATTTTGAATATTGCTGAAACTGAAAGTGTTGGTAACGCCTGCACCCGAAATTGTGCCAGCATTGGGCCCAAGAATTTCCCAATCTTGTGAAGCACTATTGGTGAGTACATTGAGAGTATTAGTTCCAGATCCTCCAGTGACTCCAAGGGTATCCAAGTTAAGTGTATTCGTTAATGTAAACGTGTTATTCCCAGCGCCCGTAAGGAGGAGTGTATTGCTCGGACCTGAAATATCGCTATTGAAAACGATATTACCGCTTCCAACCGTAAGAGTAGCAGCTGCAGTATTAAAGCTAACTGGACCTGCAAATGTGATATTTCCACTTCCACTTGCAGTAATATTACCATCGAGAGTATATGTCGTCGCGGCTGTTGTCGTAAAATTAATTCCAGAATTTAAAGTAAGATCTGTTGTGCCTGAAGTGGAATATAAAATATCTGATGATAATGAACCTTTGGCTGTGGATAATAGTGCATTAGTGTCGCTCAATGTTTGGGTACGACTGTCACCGACCGTAACGGTATTTGCAGTAAAATTTAATCCTGTGAGACTACCACCTGAACTCGGTGCTGTTGTCACAATATTGGAGGAACTGCCCGTCAGATAAGTAATTAATGCAGCGTTATCAGCGATCACGCCATTTGGTTCAAGAAAATAATAAGAACCATTGTTTCCTGTCGTGACTGTCCACAATGCTGTACCATTCGCTGCAAGATTTACTACATTATTACCAAGACCTGTCGCATTGATACTGCCGCCCGGTACAAAACCTGAGACAACACGTGGTGTACCTGAATTAAAAGTTAAAAGATAAGGATATGACGTCCCTGGATCAATACCCCAAGTACTCGATGAAAAACCTGAAGGAAGAGCGGCTTTTAACTGAGCAGTGGTTTGACCGGTTGCAGTGAGCTGACTACTCGTTTGATTTGATGTTTGAGTGTCCCAATAAACATGATTGGTGGTTCCGCCTCCTTGAACAAGTCCGACCGCTCCAGCGTTATGATTGCTATTGACAACATAACCCGCATTCCAGGAATCATTGATTACGCTACCAGTGCGTATGATCCAAACCAAGCCGCCTGTTTGGGTGCCTCCTAGAACTGCACCTGTATTATAAGAATCATTAATGGTGCCACTGTTAAGAACACGTGTTATGCCACCAGCACCGCCGGATGCTGCAGTCACCCGACCTGTATTATAGGAATTGTAAACGTTGCCCACCCAAATATCACCAACCAGTCCACCCGTTTCTGAATAACCTGTTATAAATGCGGTATTATAAGAATCTCTAATAATACCTCCATTATCCACGGAGCCCACTACCCCGCCTGCGCTGCACCAGGTGCCGCACGGACTGGCATTGGTTTCGGTAATTGATCCACCACGTACGTAAGTATTTTCAATTGTACCGGCACCGAAATAGCCCGATATACCACCGAGACTACGGGTCGCTATTCCACCAGCATTGATGAAAATATTAGTTAACCCTACATTTTTAATGTATTTAGATGCGCCAATTTCAGCATAACCAAAAAGCCCGTTATAACTTAAGGTAGGTCTGTTAATATATAAGCTATCGATTACATAATTTTGTCCGTCAAATTGGCCGGTAAATGGTGAAGCGTTCGTACCGACGGGTAAATATCCCGCCCCTGAATTCCAAGTACTGGTTATTGATGCATCAATATTTTTACCTAACGCATAATTACCATTAAAATTTGTATTCATGTTTTGCAACTCAGTTACATCATTTACGAGCATATAAGCTGTTAATGTGGCGCCACTTACATTTGCACTGAAATTAGTCGGTGATGCATAATTCACCGGATTATAATAAAACGTTGCGGTACCGCCGGCAGCTGTCGTAATCACACCAGCACCTGAAATCGTTCCATTTCCAGTTCCCGTATTATCTGCTCGCAAAATTACATTGGCAGCAGCTGAGCTTGTGATAGAACTATTTAATATGATATTTCCATAAGCAGATAAGGTGAGTGAATTTGTAGTGCTCCATGAAATAGGATCAGCCACTGTAATGTTGCCCGCTTGCGCGCCTGGTGTACTTAATGTTTGTACGGTTACATTCGTCGAACTTAAAAGAGTATCTAAATCAGCAACAGTCAAGATCGAATCGTCGACACCCGCGGTATAGGTATCAGGAGAATTAAATGTTGCGGTCGTAGGACCCGTATTTTGAATAATTAAATTTTCTGGGTCTAAGAGTAAGTTACCTCTGGCTCCGAGCGGTGCACGTAAATCCACTGCACCATGAAATTCTAATAATTGATGACCTGATACTTCCGCCATCCCACCATTACCACCATTGATTCCACCTCTAGCTGAAATACTTCCCGCAAAATCCGTCACACCATCCGCCCAAACAATTACTTTACCGCCATTACCAGAATCAATTGCATCCGCATTAATCGTCACACCATTATCTATACGCGTATAATATGCATTGAGCTCTGGACCGCGACCTTGATAATTCCCACCAATTAATATTTCACCACCACCTGCATCGCCACTTGCATCGATCGCAGCGGGTTTTTCAAGATGAATGTTCCTCGCAAGTATTTTAACGGTGCCGCCCTGTGTATTCTTTTCTTTTCCAGCGACATCAATTTTTCCAGCAACACTTGCTGTGCCTGCACCCGCATCTAAAATAATGACACCATCTTTTTCTGAAACAGATTGTGCGCGCGCGATACCATTCATATTAACTACATTGTCAACAATTCCACGCGCAGTGCGCGCCGTCATGATGATCGTTCCACCATCTGCAATCAACGAACCATTATTAGTGACAGCATGATCGACATCAGCTGCAGGTGCTGCTCCCTCAACGGTGAAATTCACCATCTGATCACCATACAAATCAACCGTAAATTTATTTCCCGATGCAAGCGCAATGCTGCCAAGATGAGCTTGAATGGTTCCATCATTACGAACATTTTGTCCGACTAATGCAACTAATCCATGATTCGCTGCAATGATTTGACCTTGATTGATAATAGAACCGTTGTAAGATGATCCTTGATCAAACGTGTATTTGCCCGCTAAAAAATTTGCGTCAGAAATATCACGCGTTGATGCAATCAACCCAGCAACATCGACGTGCGCGGTCGGTCCAAAATATATGCCGGCTTGGTTGACTAAAATAATTCTTCCGGTCGCAGATAAATGACCGTAAATTTGTGATGCACCCATTTGCGGACTAATACGATTTAATGCAATACCATTTACCGGTTGCGCGAAATGCGTTGATTCATTTGCGCCGATATTAAAACTTTGCCAATTAATGATGGCTTTGTCGCTGGTTTGCGTGACTGTCATGTTTGAGGATTGTGGGGAAACGCTGACTTGACCTGCTGCAACATGATCGAGAACAGGATTGGCTAAAACACCACTGTTCAATAGCAACGTCGCTATGGCAGTCGATAGACGTAGAGATAGAAATTCAGTTGTTGCGCGGCCCGGTTTCATTTTATCCTCAAGTAGTAAAATTCGATCTATACATTAAGTTTAGTCGAGGTTTTGAGGATTGCCAGAAAGGGGGCAAAAATCTGTTAACTGATTGAAAATAAAACAAAAATATTTTAATTTTAATTAGCTAAAACATTAAATCGGAGTAGATAAATCAATGGGTTAGCAGTCCATTGATTCTATTCTGAGAAACAGCCAAATGAGCGTTGTTGAGTTTGTTTTTCATCCACGACTTGTTCATGATCTAAGATTTGAGTAATGCTGGTTTCCACCACATTTTGCCATACTCCCTCTGGATCACCGGTACCAACCGTTACAGAACCACTACCATCGTCAGTGCCGCCACTGCCCGGGTTATTATTGTTGTTAAACGGTGTAATGATTTTAGCAACATCAATTGTCGGTGGTGGTGGTGCTGGTGCTGGTGTCGGCGCAGGTGCTGGTGGATTCGGATTAAAACTAATATTCATATTATTGAAAAAGAATGGATCGTTGATAAATCCAGAGGTATTAGTCGGTGGATTAGTATAAGTAATTGTGATGTTAGTTTTATTCGGTACAACTAACACATTGTTTACACCTACCGCGCCATTTGCTTGTTGAATTTGTGTAAATGAAGCGATATTGACTTGAGAAGAATTTTTAATCGTACCAGAATCAAAATCGATACCGGATAATGGGAGCGATAATGTAATCGTCACTGGGTTTGTATATCCACTGACATCAATGGTGTTAACTGATGTTGTGTTTCCACCATCAATCGTGCCACTGATACTACCACTGCCAACCAAATTGAATGTGCTAGTGCCTGTACCGCCAGTTAAATTTTGAATATTAGTGAATCCACCTAATGTACTGCTGATACTTCCTGCATTTGCACCATTCACAATCCAATTGGGATCACCGGTTGCGACAGTGATTTCATTATTCGAACCACTGCCACCACTGATCGAGCCACTGAGGGTTCCGCCGTTAAATATAAAGTTGTCATCACCGCTACCACCCGTTAAATTCTGAATGTTCAAAAATCCGAAACTATTTACGCCACTGATATTCGCGATACTGCCTTGATCTGCGTTGTCGATCGTCCATTGTTGTGCATCATTGGTTGATAATGACAAGCTGTTATTTCCGCTTGTGCCGACGGCATTCACATTATTCAAATTAGATAACGCACCGCCTAATGAGATTTGTGCGGCTGTTAACGTCAGATCATGACTTGCTCCATCCATGCCATCGAGGAATGCGATATCACCACTTGTGCTCGAGAATGCTGTCGATGCACCTAATGTCACAAATGAATCATAGGATTGATTACCAACGGTATTCACGCTACTACCACCGAAAGTTAAACTACCTGCGTCACTCGTTAAGCTGGTTAACGGGGTGACGAGACCCAAATTGCTCGTCAAATTAATGGCGCCTGGGCCTGTTAAAGTCAGCGCGCTTGATCCATTCATTGCGCCTGAGAGTGTTAAAGAATCGCCTGATGAAGTTGTTTCAATGGTACTAAAAGCATTCAGAGTGATAGCGCCACCAAATTGCGAAGTGCCTGAACTTAATAATCTTGCATCATTTAACGTTAGGGCCGCGTTACTTGAGGTTAGATTATTAATTGAGAGCGTGCTACCTGATGAAACTACCACTCCTCCTGCAAAACCACTGAGCGATGAACTGTTGAGAAAATCAATGACACCACCGCCACTCAGATTCAAATTATTGACAGTGCTGTTGATCGAACCACCTATTAAAGCTGAATCAGACACATTCAGTGTCAGATTAGTTGCACTATTTCCTTGAATATTGCCAGTGATAGCAAAATCGTCTGCTGTCAACGTCGGATTGTTTGTCACGGTGACGTCAGAATCAAAACCGAGCAGAGCTGCAGTTACATTGGCATTTATGTTAGTCAAAGAACTTGAAACAAGTAAGGTATCTAAGTTGCCTGAATCACCCACATTATCATTGAATGTGACGGAACCGCTGTTGGTATTCACCGAAAGAGCTGTTCCAGCGCCAGTGGCATCCACTTTGTTATCAAATGTGATATCTCCACTGCCAAGCGCATCAAATCCCGCCGTGTTTGTATTAATATTCACGTCGCCTGTGTAGCTTTGATTGCCCGAAGTCGTGACATCTCCATTGATCTCAATCGTATTACCAGTGACGAGCAATTCAGCTAAGGGATTGCTATTGCTTCCTACTGCATCGCCAAATATAACGTTACCCGCCGCTGTCACCCTGAGATGTTTCGAGGGATTATTTGTTAACGTATTAACAAGAGTAATATCACCCGTAAATGAAGTTAATTCAGTTTCTGTATCGATTATTCCGGCAAGCACTACTGGACCCGTATAGAGTTGGTTTCCAACTGTTTTGGTGAACAGGTCATTGTTGAGATTGATTTGACTTGCTGTGATATCAAATGAATCTAATGTATTTGAATCACCGATATTGCCGCCAAATATTGCATTACCACTGGTATTCACTGAAAATCCGGTTCCCGTTCCAGACACATCGAGCTTGTTATCAAATTCAATATCGCCACTTCCTGCATCAAATATTGGCGCACCGGTTTGGAGGAAAACGAGGCCACCGTAAGTTTGATTGCCGGTGGTGGTCATATTCCCATTGATATTAATTGTATTACTTGAAATAGATAAGACATCTAATGGATTGATACTACCCACAGCGCCATCAAATTCGACTGTGCCGACAACTGCAGAAATGATCGCTGATTTTAATAATCCATCTAATGTGCTTGCAAATGTAATGCCGCCACCATTTGACGTTAACGTTGTTGAGTTTCCTAATGTCACTGGCGCATTAAAGGTTTGATTTCCATCTGTGGTGATATCGGCATTGATATTAATTAAATTAGCCGTTGCCGCTAAACTATCGAGTGGAATGATGCCACCAATCGCTCCACCAAATGTGATAGTACCATTAGATGCTGTCACCGTGGTGTCTGATCCTAACGGTGCTATTGAAAATTCATTGATTGTGCTTGCAAAAGTAATATCGCCATTCGTCGAAGATAAATCACGTGATACAGCAAAAACGATTGGAGAATTATAATCTTGATTTCCAGTGGTATTGATTACCATACCGTTCGCTCCACCTAACGTAAATGAAGCATTCGTGGTAAGGCTCGCCAGCGGTGTGGTGGATCCAATATTACCGTTAACGGATGTAGCACTGGGTAACGTTAAATTATAAGCGCCATCGATATCACCCGCGATCGTGATTCCCGACGCTTGTAAAGTTGTGTCGCCGCCTAATACCAAATCACCGGAATATAATTGAGAGCCAGTCGTTGTTAATCCAACATTATTACTGATCGTCGTTGTACGACTTGCTCCACTAAACACAGCGCTCGCTGTCACACCCGAATCTTCACTGATCGTTCCATCGATCGTATAGTTGGTTTGTGATGTGGGATTAAAAGTAAGACTGGATGCATTTGTTAATAGTAAATCTGCTCCTGCACCACCAAATAAAAGATTACTATTGCTTAGGAAAAGATTACCAACTGCGAGACTCAATTTAGAGTTCGATATTGATTGCAAAGTCGTTGTATCACCAACGCTAATCTTATCAGCTGACAACAGAAAATCTATGCTATTACCTTGCGTTCCTTGTACTGTCACTTGATTACTCTTGACGCCACCGGCAGAAAGATAAGCGAGGATTGCACTGTCAGCGGGGATCGCAATTGATCTCGCCACATTATAGAAAAATCCACCGACCTCAGTTGTGGTGGGTGTTGCTAAAGGCGTACCGTTACGCACAATTTCAACTGTGCTACCACTGGGTGCGGTACCTGAAATTCCAGTGTAGATCGCTTGTAAGAATGGATAGGTTCTACCATCGATGATTCCCCAATCACTTGCAAAATCCCAACCCGCATTTGTAAAAGTAGTTTTAGTCATCAGTTGTGATGTGTTCTGACCGGTGACACCGCTCACATTGCTACCATTAACACCATTAGCGCTATTATCCACAGCATTGACTAGATTGGTTGAATCGGTATTCCAAAAATTGTTTGAGTAGGTCACTGCGCCATCATTCTTTCCTACAAATCCGCCGATATCGTAAACTGAGCCCGCGTTTCCTGTCACTGTTATGTTTCCTGTGCTGTAAGATTTGGTAACTGAACCACCCAATATTCCTCTACCCGCCAATCCACCCACTTCGTACTCAATATCGAGATCTGATCCCGTCACAGTGAGATCTACTGTGCTATACGAATTAATAACATCCCCGCCCAACACACCTGATACGAGTCCACCGACAATGGTTTGGTTAGATGAAGGAGGCGCTCCGACTGAGAATCCCGAAGCATCAATGCTTCCTGTCGCAAAAGCATTTTGCAGTGTCCCATTCAACCAGAAGACGAATGGACTAGCACCGCTATTTTGTAGCGTTGCGTGAATGTCTACATTAGTGAGGCCTATATTTTTAACGATACTTCCGGTATCCATCAAACCAAATAAAGATGCATTAGTATTGGCCGGCGAAGTACTCGTATTGTATTTAATATAAAGTCCATCAATGATATGACCCGCTCCATCCAAAACCCCTGAAAAATGACTACTATCACCTAAGAAAGTTCCTAGGGATAAAAATCCATTTCCACCGGATAAATCGGTTCCCCAAATATCTGCGGGGTTCAGAACACTGCTACCTAAGTCGATATCATTCGCCAACGTAAAATTTTGCGATCCATCCATAGCAATCAATTGAAGCTGATGTCCATTGCGAATCGTTGTGCTGAATTCAGAGCGCAACATCGGACGCGTGTATGCGTGAGTCGTATCACTGTTATAACTCACGTTAAACCAGGTATTGTTAAAATCCCATCCCGAGTAATTGTTTTGAACGAGTGATTGAGCTGTCGTAAGACCCGTTGCACCGGTTACCGCTCCGCCGGATTGAGCATTCGCTTGACCTGTTGTGTCAGTATCCCAATAGCTATCGGTGACCACGGTACTCGCGAGAGCACCAATAAATCCGCCTGGCGCTCCACCTGAAACCGCGCCTGATGCATAAGATCTATCGATGGTGCCGTTAAATGCACTGCCAACCAAACCACCAGCAATGGATGATCCAGTCACAGAACCAATGCTATAAGAATCCGCAATGCTGCCTTGATAATCTAATTCACCCGCTATTCCGCCTGCTTCCTCACCGGAAACCGATCCCGCATTATAGGATGAAGAAATATGGCCCGCGTTATAGCCGACCAATCCGCCGGTACTAAAAGGGGCAGTCCCTGTGACCGTAGCACTATTATAGGAGTCTACAAGAAACGCTGTGAACGGTACTGTTTCTCCCATTGTACCGATAATTCCTCCGACACCACATTGCCCGCATCCCGCACCCGGCACTTGAGTCACAGAACCTGTGACAAATACATTGCTAATGGTTCCATTCAGAAATTCACCTGCAAAGGCACCTAATCCATTGAGCCCTGTTCCTCCGCTAAAAATATCAACGTTAGTTAAACCCACATTACGAATAATATTTGCGCCTGTGGGCTCATAAGAATAAGCAAATAACCCAGCAAAACCTAACGTCGGTCTATTAATCGTTAGACTATCGATAACATGATTTTGTCCATCGAATACCCCAGCAAAAGGTGTGCTTGTTGCAATCAGTCCGGTAAACTCACCGATAGGCTGGAATCCTGCGCCGCTATTCCAATTCACCGTCGATGATGCGTCAATATCTTGACTTAATGCATACTTGCCACTTAAATCTTGTGTATTAATACCTTGTAAACCGAATACATCTGCTATTACGTTATACGAATCACCTAGAATCGAAACAGTCCCCATATTTCGAATGAATGTAGTACCATTCGCCAATTGAAAATCATTCGTGACATTAAAATCTGGATTAGATGAACTGGTTTGCGTCCATTGACCTTGAGCGAGCGTAAAATTCTTAACATTCACAGAACCTTCATTTGAACCAAACGTTCCAGTTGTAATACTGGATGCATTATCTGGAGCAGTTAATGTGAGAGTGCCGCCCGGAAGTGAGATGGGAGCATTAATTGCAATCGTACCCACCGTCGTATTCGTGTTATCTGCAATAATGCTTAAGTTTCCAGCGCCAATATTGCTGATTCGTTCGTTAATAACGATATTTCTGTATGCCGTTAAAGTCAGTGAGTTATCACCGCTCCATACAATAGGCGTTGCAACAGTAATATCACCTGCACCTGAACCAGATCCACCACTTGTCGTTTGAACAACGATATCCGCGCTACCTAAAGCACTCACTAAATCTGTTACGTTAAGTATTGAAGAAGTAACATTGGCATTACCTGTGTAAGTTCCACTGGAAAATCCAACACCGCTCGTCGCCGCGGTTGAAATTGTCAAATCAGTTGGATCCAATAACCACGTGCCTGTTTTGCCATGCGCGGCTCGCAAATCAACTTTTGCATCTTTCACGTCAAGATAATGACCGGATGTTTCAACAAATCCACCATGACCACTTTCAGCACCACCTCGTGCTGAAATCGCGCCACTAAATTTTGTCGCATAATCCGACCATACAATCACTTTGCCGCCATTGCCAGAATCAATTGCATCCGCATTAATCGTCACACCATTATCTATACGCGTATAATATGCATTGAGCTCTGGACCGCGACCTTGATAATTCCCACCAATTAATATTTCACCACCACCTGCATCGCCACTTGCATCGATCGCAGCGGGTTTTTCAAGATGAATGTTCCTCGCAAGTATTTTAACGGTGCCGCCCTGTGTATTCTTTTCTTTTCCAGCGACATCAATTTTTCCAGCAACACTTGCTGTGCCTGCACCCGCATCTAAAATAATGACACCATCTTTTTCTGAAACAGATTGTGCGCGCGCGATACCATTCATATTAACTACATTGTCAACAATTCCACGCGCAGTGCGCGCCGTCATGATGATCGTTCCACCATCTGCAATCAACGAACCATTATTAGTGACAGCATGATCGACATCAGCTGCAGGTGCTGCTCCCTCAACGGTGAAATTCACCATCTGATCACCATACAAATCAACCGTAAATTTATTTCCCGATGCAAGCGCAATGCTGCCAAGATGAGCTTGAATGGTTCCATCATTACGAACATTTTGTCCGACTAATGCAACTAATCCATGATTCGCTGCAATGATTTGACCTTGATTGATAATAGAACCGTTGTAAGATGATCCTTGATCAAACGTGTATTTGCCCGCTAAAAAATTTGCGTCAGAAATATCACGCGTTGATGCAATCAACCCAGCAACATCGACGTGCGCGGTCGGTCCAAAATATATGCCGGCTTGGTTGACTAAAATAATTCTTCCGGTCGCAGATAAATGACCGTAAATTTGTGATGCACCCATTTGCGGACTAATACGATTTAATGCAATACCATTTACCGGTTGCGCGAAATGCGTTGATTCATTTGCGCCGATATTAAAACTTTGCCAATTAATGATGGCTTTGTCGCTGGTTTGCGTGACTGTCATGTTTGAGGATTGCGGGGAGACGCTGACTTGACCTGCTGCAACATTATCAAGAACAGGATTGGCTAAAACACCACTGTTCAACAACAACGTCGCTATGGCAGTCGATAGACGTAGAACTAGAAACTTTGTAGTTGTGCGGCCCCGTTTCATGCTTTTTTGCCCTAAGTAATAGTAAATTCAACCTTCTATTTAAGTGTAGTAAAGGTTTCCAGATTTTCCAGAAATAGCCCAGATTTATGCACAACAAATGGCTTAATTGATTGAAAAACAGATGAAAATATTTTTTTATTTTTTGCTGAATTTGGGCATTTTTATGCGCTTTTTGCGAGAAAAAATCAGAGGGTTATAAGTGCTATCGGTGCATGCGCGCGCATGCACCTTTGCTTTGAATTCAATAAGAAAACCCTTGGTAAACACCGGTTAAAATAATCAAACTTTTTTCTTAAAAAACGAATGCTGAATTTCTTCCAACGACCGCGCCTTGGTCTCGGGCAGACAAAAGAAAACCACAAAAAAATAGCCGATACTAAAGATCGAAAATAGCCAATAGGTTTGCCCCATTCCCAACCATTTCACCAACGATAAAAAAAACGTGGCAAGTAATGTAGACGCAAGCGAATTAAAAAACAAACATATCGCCATGCCTTTTCCGCGCACTTGGGTGGGAAAAAGTTCAGAAATGGCGAGCCAGACGACAACACCGGGCCCCACGGCAAAAAACATAATATAAAAAAGCAATCCAATGAGTGATAAAACACCTGCATCCGGCGAGTTAGGAATAAAATAAGTGATGCAACCTAAAAATATTTGTGATGCCACCACGCCCAAAATCCCAATTAACAATAACGGTCTACGCCCCAGCGAATCAATTAACGTAATTGCAATCATGGTAAATAAAAAATTAAGTACGCCAATGCCTGCCGAACCTAACATCGACACAAAATTGGAATTAATCCCAGTGTTTTTCAAAATTAATGGTGCATATTGCAGAAATGAATTAATGCCAGTTAACTGATTAAAAATCGCAATCGCCACTGCCAATAATGAAGGAAATAACAATTCATGAGAAAATAATTCTCCCCATGTTTCTTTGCGCAGTTCTCTGACGCTGTTATAGATTTCTTGAAAATCTTTTTCCGCATCTGCATCGCTTTGATGAATTTTTTTTAATACTTTTTTTGCTTGATCTAATTTGTTATTGGTAATCAACCATCGCGGTGTTTCAGGCAAAATAAAAATGCTAAAAAACAAAACCAACGATGGAATTAAGAGAATAGCAAACATCGCACGCCAATTTCCCGATGAGGTAAAAAGTAAATCGACAAAATAAGCGAGCACGATTCCGAAGGTTAATAACAATTGAAAAAACGTCACAAATTTACCGCGATCCCGACTCGGTACAATTTCAGCCACATACAGCGGTACCGCAACCGCCACCACTCCAACGCCCACACCCAGCCATAAACGAGCGAAAAGTAACGTAAGAAAATGATTAGCCAGTAAAATAGAAACCACACCAATGATAAAAATAATACTAGAAACCAAAATTAAAAATCGTCGTCCAAAACGATCAGTGATCGGGCCTGCGAGTAAGGTTCCAAACAACCCACCGCCTAATACCGCACCCACAATCAGACCCACTTCATTATCCGTCAAAGGAATTGTGTCTCTTATAAAAAGCAATGCACCTGAAATGACTCCCAAATCATAGCCATATAAAATTCCCCCGACACTCACAAGCCCTGCAATACAGAGTAAAAAGGGATTCCTTTTTGTTCCCATTATTTTTCCTTATTGAGTCGCATATTTACTATAAAAATTTTGTGATAATTGCTTCGCCGCATTCACATCAGCCGGTGTCATTCCTTTTGCTAATTCATCACGCATTTTTAATGCGGATTCGCGAATTTGATTATTGCCAGACGTTGATGCTAAATCAAACCAGGCATACGCCATTTTCATATCACGCGGCACTCCCTCACCTTGTGTATACATGACGCCTAATAATAATTGTGCGTTATCCATTCCCTGTTGTGCTGCTTGGGTATACCAATACATTGCCGCTTTGGGATCACTCGGCACACCTAAACCTTGTTGGTAAAATAATCCAACCATATATTCTGCATTGGCTAAGCCTTGTTTTGCTGCCAAATTAAACCAAGCAAATGCTTGACGTTCATCTTTCGGAATGCCGAGCCCATTATGAAATAAAAATCCCAACGCAAATTGCCCTTCAGCAAAATTTTGTTCTGCAGCTTTGCGATACCAATCAAGTCCGACTTGGGTATTTTTAGGATATCCAATCCCATTAAATACTAAATAACCCATGACATATTCTGCGCGCGCAAATCCTTGATCCGCTGCTTTGTTAATCCATTGGGCTGCATTCGTCGCATTCGCCGGTGTAGTACCAAATCCCGTAAAATACAGAACACCTGCATTATATTGCCCTTCGGCCAGCCCACTGTCTGCTGCACGTTTATACCAGTTAAATGCCTGTGATTTATCGGTTGGGACGGATTGTCCCAAGCTATACATCAAACCTAACATGTATTGTGCTTTAGCATTTCCCAGTTGCGCACTCAAATTAAACCAATTAAATGCTTTGCCATAATCCTTCGTAACACCATCGCCTTTGTAATACATTAAACCTAAATTGTATTCTGCTTTCGGAAATCCAAGCGCGGCTGATTTGTTGTACCACTGAATGGCGAGGGGAATATTTTTTTCTAAACCGGTTCCATTTTGGGTTAAATAACCAAGCATATATTGCGCTTCGCGATTATTTTTATTTGCAGCTTGCGTGTAAAGTGTGATGGCTTGCGTTAAACCTTGCTCTATGCCAACACCATAATAGTACAAAGTGGCCATGGCAAATTGTGCAGGCGGAAATCCTTGCGTACTCGCTTTCATATACCAAGCTGCAGCAACCGTTAGGTCTTTTTCAACCCCCCATCCTTTTTGATAAAGATAAGCAAGTTGATATTCGCTCACAGGCATTCCGCCATCAGCAAATTTTTTATAAATGGGAAATGCTTTTGCATAATCTTTATTTTGAAAAGCTGCATCTGCTATCGGTATTTGTTCCGCTGCAACTTTATCTTGAAAATATTGTAAAGCATCATCTGCATAAATAGCGCTCGAAAATCCCATACCCACGACCAAAGAAAACATGATCCATTTTTTCATAATAAGTTCCTTGTCAATGCTGCATAATTTTTTCTGCGTTGGTTAACACGTTTGAAATCGCTGCAACTACTGTATCAATTTGTTCGCGGGTAATCACCAGCGGTGGCGCTAAACGTATCACAGTGCCGTGCGTTTCTTTACTCAAAACACCCTCTTTCAGCAAACGCAAACAAATCTCTCGTGCTGAATAATAGCGTGGATTAATCTTCAAGCCAATCAGTAATCCTTTGCCGCGAATTTCTGAAATTAAAGGAGAATTGAGTTTTTCTAAACTCTGGCGTAAATACGCACCCATCTCGTGTGCACGTTCAACTAATTTTTCATCCGCCAACACATCAAGCGCTGCGATACCGACTGCTGCTGCAAGCGGATTTCCACCAAACGTACTGCCATGATCCCCTGGCGTAAACACATCCATGACATCTTTACGCGACAAAAATAATGAAACCGGTAACAAACCACCACCCAATGCTTTTCCCAGTAACACGCCATCCGGTTGTACGTTTTCATGTTCACACGCTAAAAATTTTCCCGTACGCCCCATGCCCGTTTGAATTTCATCTGCGATAAATAATACATTATTTTCTTTGCAAATTTGCGCACACTCGCTGAGATACCCGGCCGGTGCCTGATGAATTCCACCTTCACCTTGAATGGGTTCCACTAAAAATGCGGCAGTATTCGGTGTAATTGCTTTACGTAATGCATTCGCATCACCATAAGGCACGGATTTAAACCCTGCAGGAAAAGGACCAAATCCATTTTTGTATTGCGGCTCACTCGACATGCCCACAATCGTGATCGTCCTGCCATGAAAATTTCCTTCACAGGCAATAATTTCCGCGCGATCGGCAGCCACTTTTTTAACGCTATACGCCCATTTACGCGCTGCTTTTAATGCAGTTTCAACGGCTTCAGCACCTGTATTCATCGGAAGTGCTTTTTCTTGTTTGCACGCAAGACACGCTTTTTGCAAAAATTCTCCCAATCGATCGGTATAAAAAGCCCGTGACACAACACCGAGCGTGCTCGCTTGTTTTGACAACGCTTGAACTAATTTTGGATGACAATGTCCGTGACTCACCGCAGAGTAAGCACTCATCATATCAATATAACGATTCCCTTGATCATCCCAAACATAAACACCTTCGCCGCGCACCAACACCACGGGCAATGGTTCATAATTATGAGCGCCAAATTGATGCTCGTTTTCGAGTGAATGATGCATATGATTAAATCCTTATAAAAAAGAGCGCCTTCGTAAGCATTGTCACAGAAACCTCTTAATTATAAAGTGGAAGTTTCTGAGAGGCTTTAGGCTTTCCTTTTTGAGGACGGCTCACCACATCTCAAGTCAACTTCCTTAAAGGCATTAATTGACGGCTCTGGACAAAAATCCTATCGAAAGCACTCCTTAATAATTATAGAAAACATTTGAGCGTTTTCCAGTTAGTCTACGCTAAAAATAATTAATCCGATTGATTATATTATTAAAAAATATATCTAGTTAAATATACCAGGATCACCCTTCCCGACCCGTACAATTTTAGGTGTTTGATCCATCAAATCAACGACCGTCGTAGGTGTCAAACTACACGGCCCGCCGTCAATGACCAAATCCACGCGGCCTTTTAACTCATTGTAAATATCACGCGCATCGACAAAAGGATATTCTTGATCCGGCAAAACCAATGACACACTCATGAGTGGCTCATTTAATTCGCTTAATAATGCTTGCACAATTTTACTGTCAGGCACACGCATGCCGATGGTATTTCGTTTGGGCTGCAATAATCGTTTCGGAACTTCACGTGTGGCTTGCAAAATAAAAGTGTATGGCCCGGGTGTATGCGCTTTTAGCAAACGAAATGTTGGATTATCTACAAGCGCATAAGTGCTGAGTTCCGATAAATCACGGCAAATTAAGGTAAAATTATGCGTTTCTTCGAGTTGACGTAATTGGCGAATCCGTTCTAATGCTTCTTTATTCGCAAGTGCGCAACCAATTGCATAGGCAGAATCTGTGGGATAAACAATCACGCCCCCATTTTGAATCACTTTCACAGCTTCCCGAATGAGTCGTATTTGTGGGTTATCGGGATGTATCACAAAAAATTGACTCATGGTGCACGATCCTTGTTTGATGCATAATGTGATACCATACTACAACTACTAAAACATACAAAATCCTATGTCATCTGAATTAATAAAAACCACAATTGAATCATTGAGTCACGACGGCCGAGGTATTGCAACACTTCAAGGTAAAACAACCTTTGTAGATCTTGCATTACCGACAGAAGAAGTGTTATGCAAAATCACACATAAACATCGTCGTTATAATGAAGCGCAAACCATAGAAGTGTTGAGCGGCGCTAAAGAGCGCGTCACACCCGCGTGTGCGCATTTTGGCATTTGCGGTGGTTGTAGCATGCAGCACATTGAAATTGACGCGCAAATAAAATTCAAACAACAAACATTACTCGATCAATTAAAACATTTTGGCAATGTGACAGCACAAGAAATTTTGCCACCCTTGATGAGCGGTCAATTTGGTTATCGTCGCAAAGCACGGTTAGGTGTGCGCTATGTTTTTAAAAAAGAAAAGTTACTCGTCGGTTTTCGCGAAAAATTGAGCCGTTATCTCGCTGATATTGAACAATGCCTGATTCTTCATCCGCATATTGGTTTGCGCATCACTGAACTGAGTCAGTTAATTCGTGGCTTATCGCAATTCGATCAAATTCCACAAGTTGAAGTCGCTGTCAGTGACAACGCGACAGCATTAATTTTTCGCCACATGACGGCACTCTCAGAAACTGATATGCACGCATTATGTGAGTTCGGCCAAAAATATGATATGCATATTTATTTACAGCCCAATTCACCCGCGCCCGTTCATAAAATTTGGCCTAACGATCAAAATGAACGGCTTAGTTATATATTATCCGATTATCAATTAGAAATGCGTTTTCATCCTCAGGATTTCACTCAAGTAAATAGTGAAATGAATCAGATGATGATCAAACAAGCGCTCAACTTACTGGATCCAAAAACAGATGAATCCATTCTCGATTTATTTTGTGGATTAGGTAATTTCACACTTCCCATTGCACGCTTTGCTAAAAACGTCATCGGTGTTGAAGGCAGCGCACAAATGGTCGAACGTGCACGCGAAAATGCACAACATAATCAAATTAATAATGCTGAATTTTATGTGGCTAATTTAATGGAACCAGCAAACACGGCGAATTGGCTTAAAAAACCCTTTGATAAAATTTTACTTGATCCACCACGCACGGGCGCAAAAGAAATTATGCCGTTTTTAGACGCGCATTCGCCGAAACGTATCGTGTATGTTTCCTGTAATCCAGCGACACTCGCGCGCGATGCTGGCATCTTGGTTCATCAATATCACTACACCTTGAAAAAAATTGGCGTCATGAATATGTTTCCGCATACCAGTCACATTGAAGCAATTGCATTATTTGAGAAATAAACTATGGTGACGATAAAACAAAAATTTTCTCATGATACACAGAGTGTCGACACGTGGTTGGCTCACATAAACCAAGCTCATCCGCATTTAAAAAATATCGATTTAATTCGTCAGGCAACTCAATTAGCGCAAGTGAGCTCTGAAGGATTGACAACGTTTTATGGCCAGCCTTGCCTTGAACAAAGTTTAGAAATGGCCGAAATTCTACTCGAAATGAAACTTGATTCGATTGCGATTGCGGCTGCCATGATTGTCAGCACCGTCGAACATACCAGTCTTTCTGTTGACACACTCAAAAAAGAATTAAATGAGGATGTGGCTAAATTAGTTCAAGGCGTTTTGCAAATGAATGTTTTAGACAATTTGCAAGAATCACGCGACAAGACTCAAATTGATCGCATCCGAAAAATTTTCTTGAGCATGGTCTCTGATATTCGTGTGGTATTAATCAAACTGGCTGAGCGCACTTGTATCATGCGCGGGATTAAAAATATTAATTTTACCGAACGAAAACGCATCGCTCAGGAAACCATGGATATTTATGCGCCTCTCGCCAATCGATTAGGCATTGGGCAATTAAAATGGGAATTAGAAGACGGTGCATTTCATTATATCAATCCCGACATTTATAAATCGATTGCGACATTTTTAGCGGAGCGACGCATCGATCGCGAACAACGCATTGATGACACCATTAATAAATTACAGATTCACCTGAAGCAAGCGAATATAAAAGCGACCATCAACGGTCGCGCCAAACATATTTACAGTATTTATTTAAAAACCTTACGCAAAAATCTTCACTACAAAGAAATTTATGATTGCAGTGCGATTCGAATTTTGGTGCCGACTATTGAAGATTGTTATGCGGCATTGAGTGTCGTTCATCAGTTATTTGAACATATTCCAGATGAATTTGATGACTACATTAATCATCCAAAACCGAATGGCTATCGTTCAATTCATACCGCAGTGGTTGGATTTGATAAAAAAAATTTAGAAATACAAATTCGCACGCATGAAATGCACGAAGAATCCGAACATGGTTTCGCCGCGCACTGGGTCTATAAAGAAAATAAAATTTCACAATCCGGTTATGAAGCAAAGATTACATTTTTACGTCAATTGCTTGCTTGGCATAAAGACATGACGGAGCATGATGTCGCGCACGAAAAAATGTTGACTGAAGTCTTAGAAGATACCATTTACGTTTTCACACCGGATAATGAAATTATTGATTTACCGATTGGTGCGACACCGCTTGATTTTGCTTATCACATTCACAGCGAGCTTGGAAATCGTTGCCGGGGGGCAAAGATTAATGGGAATATCGTTCCTTTGACGTATACGCTACAAACCGGCGATCAAGTTGAAATTATTTCAATTCCCAACGGTACACCGAGTCGCGATTGGATTAACAAAGAGTTTGGTTATCTAAAAACCTCACGCGCGCGTGCCAAAGTCGCGCGCTGGTTTAAACAACAAGATGTCGCTCAATACATTGAAATTGGGAAAGAAAATCTCGAACGAGAATTAGCTCGCGCAGGAATTCGTCATACCAGTTTTGAAAAAATTGCAGCGCGCTTTAATTATAAAAATGATGATGCGCTTTTTGCCGCCATTGGTCACGGCAGCATTCGTATCGCACAGGTAATTAACGTATTACAAACAGATCATTTGCAAGTAGAAACTAAAGCCACTCTGCCCTTATCTTTAAAAAAAGAAATCAATGCACCGCATGGTATGCAAATTGCTGGGGTTAATGATTTACTGATGCGGATCGCTCGATGTTGCAAACCGATTCCCACTGACAAAATCATTGGCTACATTACTCACGGACGTGGCGTATCTATTCATCGCGCCGATTGCAATAATATTGCTTTGAAGCAACAACCAGAACGAACCATTCAAGTCACGTGGGATAACCAAAAATCAGGCGATTATTATGTTGATTTGCAAATCCGCGCGCATGGGCAACATGATATTTTGAAAGAAGTGACATCTTATCTTGTCAACGCTAAAATTAATTTAATATCTCTTAATTCTACTATTAGTAAAAAAAATAATATGATATATATTGTCATGACAATTCAAATTAGTAATGCCAATCAATTAGAACAAGCGATTAATCAAATCAGCCAATTACCCCATGTCATCGACGTCATACGAAAGAGCACATCATGAAAGGACTCAGCATACAAACTCGTGTTTTTCTTATCACACTTATTCCCACATTAATCATTTCATTTTTGTTGGGCTCATACATTATTGGCTCGCGTATTAACGACGCTGAATTAGAACTTAATTTATATGGGCAAACGATTTTGAGTCATATCGTTCGAATCAGTGGCACAGGCATTTTAAAAAATGATCGCCATTTGTTACAGGAAATCACGAATTTAGTTTTGGAAGAAAAAGATTTACAATCCATCACTTTTTTTGGGCCAAATCATGAAGTGCTTGCATACAGTGGATCAGATGATCCCATGTCCGCTGAATTTTTAAAAAATGTGAATTTCAACCAAAAAGAATCCAAAATCATTAAGGGAAAAGAAACTATCACATTGACCGCACCCGTCATTATCAATGATTTAAACTTAATAAATCATCCCACACACAGAAGCGATGGCACACATAAAAAATTAGTCGGCTGGGTGACCGTTTCACTCTCAAGAACAACCACGTTTCTTAAAGAATACCAAGATATTCTCATCACCATGATTTTTCTCTCGATCGGTTTACTCATCAGTGTTTTACTGGCGAGACGCACGGCAAGACATTTAACACGACCACTCCTTAAAATGCGCACAGCCATTAAAGAAATTGAACAAGGTAAATTGGACACGATTATTGATACTGATTCTTTAGGTGAAATTGGCGAATTAGAAGTCGGCATCAACCACATGGTGACATCGTTACGCAGTGCTCGAGATAGCTTGGAAAATAATGTTGAGCTACAAAACACCGAGCTGGTGCGCGCTCAAAAAGAAGCGTTAGAAGCGAGCCGAATCAAATCTGAATTCATTGCAAATATGAGTCATGAAATTCGTACTCCGATGAATGGTATTGTTGGTTTTACCAATTTATTGCTTGAAACGGATGTGACGCATTTGCAACGCAATTATTTAACGACCATCCAAAAATCCACGTTAAACTTGCTCAATCTCGTTAACAATATTTTGGATTTTTCACGCTTAGATGCGGGGCAATTACAACTTGAATCTGTTGCATTCGATATACGTGACAGTATTGAAGAAGTCCTCACGATTATGTCGCCACTCGTGCATGCCAAAAAAATAGAATTTGCCGCATTGATTGAAGAAAATGTACCGCATAAAATTATTAGCGATCCACTGCGATTTAAACAAATCATGATTAATTTAGTTTCCAATGCAGTCAAATTTACTGACAAAGGCGAAGTGATTATTCACGTGACAGTCGAAAAAACCACAGCGAATTTAACCACGCTTCGCATCAGCATTAAAGATACGGGAATTGGCATATCTTCTGCCAATCAAAAATTAATTTTTACTGCATTTCAACAAGCCGATAATAGCATTGCACGAAAATATGGTGGAACTGGTTTGGGACTTGCGATTTGTAAAAAATTAATTGATCAAATGGGTGGGAAAATTGGTTTAGAATGTAATCAAGAAAAAGGATCAATTTTTTGGTTTACTTTTTCCGCAGAAAAACTTCCATTTAATGAAGAGCAGGAAATCAAAATGGACATCACTGTTTATATTTATGACGCGCATGCCGCAACTTGTCAGGTGATAAAATCAATTTTAACCTCATGGAAAATTCATAGCATTATCTTTCCAACCGCGGATGCGCTGTTGCAACAATTAAAAAATCAAAAGCCGACTCTCATCATCACTGGGGCTGATGAGTTGCTTGCGACATTACGTAACGATTTTCAAGGGCCTATTATTTTTGTCACGAATGCGGCTGAGCAAGCCGCCTTTGATTACTATTTATCAATGGGTGCTTCCGTCACGATGACGAAACCCATTATTCGTAATACACTTTATCATGCGATTTTTAACTTGCTTGATCAGTCACAAAAACGCAATCATGTCACCTATCAACCACAGCACGATATTCAATTGCAATTTCAAGGTAAACAATTTTTATGCGTGGATGACAATGTTCATAATGCTAACTTAGTGAAAGCATTATTTAGCTCAACACAAGCGAATCTCGTTATTGCACATGATGGGATTGAAGCACTCAAACTCGCTGAAAAACAAAAATTTGATCTCATTTTTATGGATTTGCGCATGCCAAATATGGATGGCATTGAAACATTAAAATATATTCGTCGCGAAACGAATCTGAATCACACAACGCCCGTGATTGCGCTATCGGCACATATTGCCGAACATGAATATAATCATTTAATTGTGCTTGGTTTTAATGATTATTTGATTAAACCCGTGCTAAAAAATACGTTATTTAATATCGTCAAAAAATGGTTAAAAGAAAAAAATCACTCTATTTTACCCGTGATTGATTGGCAATTAGGGTTAAAATTAGCAGGCAATAAACAACAATTAGCGGAAGAAATGTTGGATTTACTGGCTATTAGTTTAAAAGATGAAGTGGTAGCCATCAAAAAACTGTATAATGATAAAAATTACCTTGAATTAAAACAACGATTACATAAATTACATGGTGCAGTGTGTTATTGCGGGACCCCGAGATTAAAAAATGCGATTACAGCTCTCGAGACGATTTTAAAACAAAATAATGTTGAGCTGATACCGTCATTGTTAGAACAATTTGAGCATGAAAGTGAGTTGTTACTTAACGCAATTCAAGCAAAAGTTGGAGGTGAATATGCCACGGGGAAGAGGACCGCATGGTCCGAAAAAATTTAGGAAAGGTCGGAAGCGGCCTAAATGATGTTCGCATCATTTGGAATAGTAACGATTTGATGTGACACTCAAAAAATCTCATTGTCATTCCCGCGCAGGCGGGAATCCCTCTAGAAATAATCACTATGCCATTTTCAGAATAGATTCCCGCCTGCCGCACTGCTGTCCGGTTAATCTGTAAAAATTTTTTACCGTTCGCCCTGAGGAGGCGCGCAGCGCCATCTCGAAGGGCATTTTAATAGGAGTAAAGTCATGTTTTAGGTATATATATTGAAATGCGTAGATAATAGCTATTACACAGGACACACAGATAATTTAGAAAATCGTATCATGCAACATCACTATAAACATTTTCCTGCTTGTTATACTGCAACAAGACTACCAGTCCATCTCGTTTTCACAGAAGAGTTTAATACTCGCGAAGAAGCTTTAGCTTCAGAAAAACAAATAAAAGGTTGGAGTCGAAGGAAAAAAGAAGCCTTAATCAATAACGATTGGAAAACAATATCGCTATATTCAAAAAGACAAAAAAGTTTTGATTAAGATGCCCTTCGAGACGGCGCTGCGCGCCTCCTCAGGGCGAACGGTAAAAAATTCTTACAGATTAACCGGACAGCAGTGCGCCTGCGCGGGAATGACGCATGGAGTTGAGCATGTTATTTATGCGCAACTTTATGTAATCGTCTCACCTGCCCTACACCTTTTTTATTTTTTGTTTGCGAAATACTCTTCTTCAATAATGCAACAAAATCCACAACATTACTGGAAGGCTTAATTTTTTTGGTGCGCACTTTTGCATGGGTTTTTTCATGCACTTCTTCATCAACCCATTTGTGTATCGCTGCTTGATAATCATCAATATATTTTTCCGGTTTCCATTTCACAGTCATCGAGTCAATGAGTTTTGTTGCAATATCAATTTCTTTTTTTGTAATTTTATAATGATTTAAATTTTCATCCGGCAAATCAAATTCTGAAATTTTACGCATTTCTTTATCATAACTTAACGTACAGAGGATTAATGCATTCTCATACGGCATCACGACGCACAAATATTCTTTCGTGGAAATGATGACTTTTGCGATAGCAACTTTATCACTCTCTCTCAGCGCTTCGCGCAATATGACATAACCTTTTTCACCTTTACCTTTACTATCCGGTGTCAAAAAATAAGTTTTATCTAACGTAATTAAATCAAAATCTTTTTTATTAATGAAATTTTTTATCTCAATGGTACGCGCGCGTTCACCCGCCACTCGTTGCAAAATGTCATCGGGCACTGGAATTGTTGTTTCTTTATCATATTCATAACCACGCGTAATTTGATCCCAGGGGACTTCTTTTCCTGTGATCGTATTAATTCGTTTATATTTAATCCGCGCATGGTTGCGTTTATCAATTTGATGAAATGAAATATCCGCTTGGTTGTCGCGTGATGGATAAAGAACAATCGGAATCGTGACAAGCCCAAACGAAATAATACCTTTCCAATTCGATCGAGGCATACATGAACTCCCGTTATTTTTTTATTTATCCGTTTCCTGAATAAATATTATAACATCCACGGGTTAGGATATTTGAGTAGGCAACTTCCATTTAGATTTAATTTGGTTGTAAATTGGCAGAGGAAACATCGCTATTACCGGATGTTTTTTACTATTCAACCAATTGAGTGTGGTTTTAAGATTTGCTTCATCCATCGCAACACATCCTGCGGTACCTGTGGTTGGACTTTTCCAGATATGCATAAAAATACACGAACCGGCTCCGGGTGTTTTTGGGCTCACGTTATATTGAACAACGGCTCCAAATTGATAATGCGGCACTTGGCGCATTTGCTCACCTGAGTTCCAATCTATTTTTGCAATCTTGGCGCTATCAATCACTTGATTATAATAAGTCGACTTAACATCATCGACACACACGCTTGTCTCGTTTAACGGAAAATAATTTATTTTGTTATTAAAATTTTTAGTCGCAAAACCAAACGTCGGCCCAATTGCATATACACCGACAGGCGTCATGCTATCTCCTTCGTGTTTAATAGCAGATTGATCTTGTTTATTTTTAAATTGTTCATCCCAACCCATACCGTGTTTGCCGATCACCACGGGGATTGGTTTACCAACCGCGTGCCATGGATCTTGTGTAGAGCTACGTGTAAAACGCTGCATTTCGCCACTCACAGCACTCCAACTGGGTGTTGATACCACCAGGAGTTGTTCGCTATTTGTTAATAAATGAGTTGAAGCTAAACATCCTGAAGAAATTAATGTTGCTAAAATTAAAATTGGTTTTTTCATATAGATTTCCCTAATCCTCTACTTCGTCATTGCGAGCACAGTGTCATTCCCGCGAAGGCGGGGATCCATCCAGATGGATCCCCGCCTTCGCGGGAATGACACTGTGCTCGCAATGAC
>CAZOFA010000020.1:0-30228 GCA_964578975.1 uncultured Coxiellaceae bacterium | reverse complement strand
TATTTGATTCCCCCATCTGCCCTTTGGGCATCTTCCCCCTGCGTGGGAAGACATGCTAAGCAGAGAATTTTGAATATTGCGGTCAAAATCAGCGGATCAATCGCAAAAAACCGTCGGTAATTCATTCCATCGCGTTGTATAACGCGGTGAGCGCCGATTAAATTTCATTAACCATTCGCGTTTTATTCCTTCTGCGGCAATAAAAACCGTGTTTTTCCCCATTTTCAGATTCAACGCATCCATGGCTTGCATTAAACGCTCTTTTTTTTCATTTAGAATAGAATTTAATAAATCGTATTGCATATTTGACAGTTGAATATCAAGCAGCATCACACCTACTTTATGATAAACATAATTTTTTTTATAAATACGCTGTAAGCATTTTTTTGCGCTATGAATGATGTAACACGTGTCAGCGGTGGGCGTTGGAAATGGGAGCATCATACCATTGGCATATTGATTGGCTTGTTGAAATAAACTTGTCTGTAAAAATACATAGAGAGCAGACGCTCTGCCATTTTGTTGACGTAATTTTTTTGTCGCAATATGCGCATAATGGCTCACCGCTTCTTCTAAATCGGATAAGTGCGTGAGCTTCTTGCCGAAAGAACGGGAAGTAATAATTTGTTTTCTGGGTTGAATAGTTATATTTTCTAAGTCATAACACGAAACGCCATTTAACTCTTGCACCGTTTTTTCTAAATTCACATTAAAATTTAATCGAATCCATTTCGCATTCGCCTCTTGTAATTGCTTGACTGTTTCAATATGAAGAAGCTTTAACTTATTGGACAAGCGAAATCCGACACCCCAAACTTTATCAACCGGTAAATCATTTAATCGATAAAATTCCTTTTCATCAATGATAAATACGCCCTCTTGTTGTAATGTTTTTGCGAGATGATTGGCTAACTTTGCCAGGGTTTTTGTTTCTCCAAGTCCAACTGACACAGGAATGCCCGTGGAATTTTTTATTTTTTTTCGTAACAACACAAATTCTTCGAAAGAAATCGCATGAGAAAATTTTATAAACGCTTCATCAATTGAATAAATTTCACATTGCGCATCGAACTCTTTTAAAAAACTCATGACGCGTTGGGACATGTCTCCGTATAATTCATAATTAGATGAAAATACTTGCACGGAATTTTTTTTACAAAATGATTCCCATTTAAAATAAGGCGCTCCCATCGGAATTTTTAATTTTTTTGCTTCATTGGAACGAGAAATAATGCAACCATCATTATTAGATAAGACAACAACCGGTTTATTTTCCAATTTAGGATTGAACGCTCTTTCGCAGGAAACGTAAAAGTTATTGCAATCGATTAAGGCAAACATATTTACACGCTGTGAATGACATTGGTCACTACCCCCCATATATACATGTCATGATCTTCTTTTAACTCGATGGGTTTAAAATCAGGATTTTCTGCCAATAATAGGATTGGTCCGCTATTCGTTTTTTTAAGTCTTTTCACAGTGAGTTGGCCATCCATGACTGCAATGACAATTTTTCCATCTGTCGCTTTAATACTACGATCCACAATTAAAATATCATTTGCGTGAATACCGGCATTGATCATTGAAAAACCATTGGCTCTTACTAAAAAAGTGGCTGCGGGATGTTTAATGAGAAATTTATTTAAATCGAGGCTATCAACAACATCATCTTCCGCCGGTGACGGAAACCCAGCGCTGACTTTGGAAAGATAGAGGGGTAACGCCTGGGGGGTTGGCATTTTTTTATACCTTTTCTTTGTAATAATTAATTATAACGTTATTTTCTTGAAAAGTGTACACAAATCAAGGATGATCCGCCCACGTCGTGGGAGATACACCCTAAATCGTCGACTTCTTTTTTATAGAATGAATAAAAACTTCCATTTGCTCTGGGGGGAGCGGTTTACTGTAATAATAGCCTTGCGCTTGCGGACATTGATTTTTAATGAGGAATTTCAATTGGGATTCTGTTTCGACCCCTTCCGCGACCACATTTAATCCCATATCTTTGGCTAATTCGATGGTGGATTTTATAATTAAATTATCACTGATTTTGACATCGATATCCGTCACAAATGAACGATCAATTTTAATGGATTGGATCGGTAATTCTTTTAAACGGGACAGAGATGAATAACCCGTACCGAAATCATCAATGGAAAATTGCACGCCCATGTGACGTAATTTAAATAAAACATCTTCAATTTTGCCCAGAAAACTAGAGATAGCGGTTTCGGTAATTTCAAGTTCGAGCAAGTGAGGCGGAATTTTAGTATCTTCTAAAACCTTCACGACTAAATCTGCAAAATTTCGATGTTGAAATTGTCGAGGCGATACATTCACTGCAAGTGAGCACTCCAAATTATTTTTTTCGCGCCACACTGCAAATTGCCTGCAAGCAGTTTGGATGACCCATGTGCCAATCGGTACAATTAATCCGGTTTCTTCTGCGATTGGAATAAAGTCGGCAGGTGAAACCACTCCGCGTTTTGGATGTTGCCAACGTAACAACGCTTCCATTCCGACCATGTCACCCGTTTGCAAATCGATGCGCGGTTGATAAACGAGAAAGAATTCATTGCGCTCTAAAGCAAAATGCATTTCCGCTTCTAATTCCAGCTGATTGTGTTGTTGTTCCTGCAAATTTTTCGTAAAAAATTGATAATTACTGCGTCCACCTGCTTTAGCACTATGCAAAGCCATGCCCGCATGTTTATGTAAGAGACTTGCGCTATCACCTGCATCGGGGTAAACCGCCACACCAATACTGACACCAACAACGACAATGCGTCCGGAAATAAAATAAGGCGCACTCATTTTTTCTACCATGCGATGTGCAACGATTCCCGCATCATGTGGTGTATCAATTTCAGTTAAAATCACGGCAAATTCATCACCGCCCAAACGTGCAGCGCTGTCTTCCGTACGCAATAATTTCGCTAAACGTTTTGACGCTTCCTTCAATAGCAAATCACCAAATTCATGGCCAAAACTATCATTCACTTTTTTAAAAAAATCTAAATTAAGATAAAGCAATCCCATCCTTCGTTTGTAACGTTTCGCACGCGCCATTTCACGTTTTAAATCAGCATCAAATTGAATGCGATTGGGTAATTCAGTTAAGGAATCAAAATGGGATAATTTATTAAAATCACTTTCGAGTTGACGGAGTTTTACAACGGTATTTTTTGCTTCTTCCTCTAAATTTTTTAGCGCACGCTCAACCTCTTCACATTTTTTTTTCTCGCGAAGATACTCTTCCTCGTAATTCACTTCCTGATTTATCGGCTTATTATCTTTATCCGTCAAGGTAACCTCGAGGACACTAGGCTTATCATTAATAGATTACACCTTAACCAGGAATAAACTCAAGTTAGGAAGAAAAATTATTTGATAAATGAATGGGTTAAAACGCACTGATTTTTCGTGCCCGAGCCCGTATGCGTGCCCGCGCCCCGAAAATTATAAACGTAACGCTTCAATCGGATCCAGCAGCGCCGCCTTATGAGCAGGATAAAAACCAAAGAAAATTCCGGTTGCAACTGACACTAAAAATCCCAATGCGGCTGGCAGCAAACAAAAAATAAATTGCCAATGCCAAATGAGTGCGATCACATAGGTAATAAAAATTCCAATGAGCACGCCGATTATTCCGCCCACACAAGAAAGCATCAACGCCTCGGTTAAAAAAAGCAGGCGAATATCAGTGCGGGTGGCGCCGACTGCGAGACGAATACCAATTTCACGTCTGCGTTCGATGACTGACACTAACATAATATTCATCACACCGATTCCACCGACCAACAGTGACACGCTACCAATTAAACCCAAAAAAACCGTTAAAATTTCATTTTGTTTTGTCATGCGTGAAATTAATTCTTTTGCATCACGAAAATAAAATGTTTTATGCGCTAATATACTTTGTAAATGAGTTTGAATATGTTGCTGTACTTGAAGTGTCGGTGCATTTTCTTTAAGTTGCAAAACCAGCGAATTGATGATTGCCGATTGACTCAAAATTGTTGAGGTCAACAAAGGCAACATCACTGCATTATCAACGTTGGCATAGACAAAACTATTTTCCGGCCATGGTTTTGCAACGCCCACAATCGTCAAAATATTTTTTCCGACTTGAATTTGCTGACCAATCGGATCAGTGACGGTAATATTTTTTATTTGTTGATAAAGCCCATCACCAATCACCGCGTAAAATGCATATCGATCGAGATCTGAAATAAATCGTCCCTGTGCCATTTCTATGTGTGCCACTTGCATAAAACTTTCTGTGACGCCCAGCATACCGCCATTTAATTCATGGCTCTGAAATTGCATCGAACCAAAAATCTGCGTATAGGGGGCCACGGCTAAAATATTTTTATCCACTGTTACAATCGAATTCGCTTGATTCAGCGATAAATTATTCAACGTATCATTTTGTTTGCTATCAGCTGCATCCATGATGGTAATCGCCATCAAATCAGTGCCTAAAGTTTTAAATTGTTTTAGTGCTTCATTCGTTGCAAGCTCGCCGCCAGAAACCATCGCAACAACCGATGCGGTACCGACTAAAATTCCCAGCAATGCCAACATCGAACGTAACTTTGTGGAAAATAAATTTAAACATCCTTCCTGCAAATGCATCGACCATTTCATACCACGCATCCATCTTTGATTTTGATGGTACGCTGACATAAGCGACTGATTTTTTCATCATGCGTCACAATTACAATCGTGCGTTTTTCTTCTGCGTGCAAGCGTAAAAATAAATCCATCACTTCGTTTCCTGTTTGTGAGTCGAGCGATCCCGTTGGTTCATCCGCTAACAAAATGTCAGGATTTCCAATCAACGCACGTGCGATGGCGACACGTTGTTGTTGTCCACCTGACAATTGATTGGGTTTATATTCTGAAAAAGGTTGTAAGCCGATTTTTTGTAATAAGTTTAATGCTTTGATGTGCGTTGCGGTTTTATTTTCTCCGCGATATAACAAAGGCAGCATAACATTTTGTACGGCATTAAAACGCGGTAACAAAAAAAATGATTGAAAAACAAAGCCGATTTTTTGATTACGAATTTTTGATAGTTCTGCATGCCGTAAGCGCGAAACATTTTGTTCTAAAAAATGATAATTCCCACTGGTCGCATGATCAAGAAAACCTAAAATATTGAGTAATGTCGATTTCCCTGAGCCAGACGCACCCATAATCGCAATCATTTCACCGCGCGCGATTTCTAAATCCACATTTTTTAATGCCTGATGGACATTCATACCGCTTTGATACGATTTACTGACTTGATTTAATTTAATGAGGGATGACAATTTTTTCTCCTGTAACAAGATTTGCTGTAATGACGACAGAATCCAATGATGTTTGTCCCGTTTTCACCACAACTTGTTTTATTTTTCCTGTTTTTTCATCTTGAACATTCACATAAGTTTCGCCCTGATGTTGCATGACCGCTTTAATTGGAATAGCAATCTCAGCTTGACCGTTAATTTCTATCGCAACTTTTGCACTCATGCCCATGTGAATCACATCCATTTCTTCTTTTGTTAATTTCGGCACGATTACTTCCACAGAAAAAGTCGGCAACCCACCCTGACTCACTTCTCCTTGATGATTAATCGCAGAAATTTGTCCCAACAATGTTAAATCGGGGAATGCCGCACCAGTCACTTCAACTTTTTGTCCGACTTTGAGTTGATTGATATTGAATTCGCTGACATTAATATGAATCGTCAGACCGCTCACATCACCAATGACCGCCAACAAATCGCCTAATTTAATTTGATCGCCTTTATTAATTTTTTTTAATTCGCCATCGCTTTCATTTTTATTCGGCAATAAAATGACACCTTGTGTCGGTGCCACAATTTTAATTTGTTGAATTTCATTTTGCATATTTAACAGTTGATTAATTTTTTCAATATTTTCAATTTTCACATCATCAACATGCAAGCCGTGCAGATCGAGTTGTTTGAGCATTTTATCTAATGTATCTTTCGCCTGTAACATCGCGAGCTGCGCATTATAATAGTTTGTTTTTTTTGTTTTATAATCATCATCGGAAATTAATTGATTGTTATGTAAAAATGTAGCTTCGCGCATTTGAGTTTGCGCATTGCTAAATTCTGTTTTTGCTTTGATATATTCCATCAGTGCCGCTTTGTAATCCGCTTGAAATTTATCGGAGGAAATTAAAAATAATGGCTGCCCCGGCGTTACTTCATCGCCAAAATGAAATGACATTTCGTTAATCACGCCGTCGGTGGGGCTTGTAATAACATGAATTTTCAAAGGTTGAATAATTCCAGAATAATATAATACAGACGTATTAGGTGTCTTTGAAACAGTGATCACTTGATTTTGACTGGGTGTCTTGTGATGGTGGCAAGTATAAAGCAATATCATAAGGATAATAATGAAAATAATTTTAAATTTTGTGTTACACCAATGAGCAAATGTGTCATTCCCGCGAAGGCGGGAATCCATTTGGGTTGGATCCCCGCCTTCGCGGGGATGACACAGAGATTTTATAAATCGTTTCATTTTATTTATATTCTTTTTTATAAATTAACTTCCACATTCCACGTTTTTAATGTCATCCCTGTCAATAAATCCAAATTCATCAACGCTTTTAAATAGGCAATTTCCGCATCCAACAATGTTTGCTGCGCACTACTAAAGCGTTGTGTCGCTGATTGCAACTCCAAACTATCAATCAATCCAAATGAATATTTTTGAAAGCTAATATGATAAGTTTTTTCTTGGAGTTTTTCCGCATTTTCTGCAAAGTGCCGTGCACGCAAAGCGCTATTGATACTATTCCAGCCATTAATCACGTTCGTTTCTTTGCTCCATCTTTCTTGTTCGAGCGCAATTGCGGCTTCTTTTTCCGCGATTTTAGCCGTTGCCACCGCAACTTTTGCCGGACGATCATCAATCGGTATCGTTAAATTCAACGCAGCACTATTCGTTTGATTCACGCCGTTCACCAAACTATTTAAACCCGCATTCGGTCCCCCACCCGTTCCATTTCCTGTCGCCGTATTCAAGGTTAAATTTAATTGCCAACGCGTATTATCTTCCGCCGCCAAAATACTACGCTTGATCGCACCCTGAAAAGTAATTTGATCGACTTGATATTGAATATCGTTCGTCAATCCCATATTTTTCGATTCATCCAACGTGGGAAGATGATATTTATTTATTAACGTTAACACATCGACATTGGTTAATATCACTTGTGTATTAGGATTAATTCCAATTGTCGTCAATAAAGCATAACGTGCTTGATCCAAATTATTTTTATCATTTTCAATTTTTGTTTCAGCAACCGCAGCATCGGCTTCCACCGTGACTAATTCCACACCGGCTTTTTGACCCGCTTTAATGAATAATTTAGTTTGTCGCACAGAATCTTCTGCACGCTGTAATGCTTGTTGATCGATAGCTAAAATATTTTGTGCAGACATCACATCAAGATACGCGTTGATAACTGCGGTCACTGTGGTACGCAATTGTCCTTCCAGATTTAAGCAGCTGATTTTTTCACTGTCGATCGCATTATTCAATGCAGCTTCAACAATCGGTCGACCAAATCCACGCAGCAGCGGTTGCATGATTTGCAATGAAACTCCTGGGTTGTAATTATTGGTGACATTATTCGTGGCGGCGAGTGTCAGTTGCGTTCCGATTGGCGTGAGCAAGGACGCTTGTGGATTAATTCCCGTGGCATTTGCAGTGACATACCCATTCTCTGTCACCGAATAATTTTTCGAGGTGGTGCGGGTTGCGTTGATCACAAAATGTGGATGAAATTGCCATTCTTCAATTTCAACTGCATAGACTTGTTGCACATGGCTCAGTTGCGCGGTTTTGATATTTGGATTTTCACGCACCGCCAACAGGATTGCATCATGCAGCGATAATTTTTTTACAGCATAAATATCCGCTTTTGCTGACGAAAAAAAAATGATGATGATAAATAGTAATAATCGAAACATAAGACTCGATGTGCAGAAGATTGTTAAAGATTGTTAACCAATCTCGATATATTCGCGGCTCAATTTTGATTTTCGCGTATGACGTGCAACTGCTAGCATCACTAAATGCGTTAACAATTCAGAATAGGTCATTCCAGTGGCGCTCATCAATTTAGGATACATGCTAATTTCTGTAAAACCGGGAATCGTATTCACTTCATTAAAATAAATGGTATTTGTTCCACGCTCTAAAAATAAATCAACACGCGCCATGCCTTCGCATTCAAGGACATTAAAAATTGTCTTTGCGATATGTCGAACTTTTTCACGCAATTCTTCATTGATTTCAGCAGGAATCAATAATGCGGCGCCATTCTCATCTAAATATTTCGCTGCATAAGAATAAAATTCGTGATTTTGCGGTCTAATTTCGCCAACCGTGCTCACGATCGGTTCCGCGCCATACTGCAATGATTCTAATACTGCGACTTCTAATTCAATTGCATCAATGCCTTGTTCAATAATAATTTTGCTATCAAATTTAAATGCATTATTGATTGCAGCGCTTAAATTTTCTTTGGTTTTTACTTTTTCGACACCGACACTCGAGCCCGTATTCACGGGTTTTACAAAAACAGGCAACGATAATGTTTCTGTGATTTTTTTTATGAAATGTGTTGAATTCTGATCCCACTGACCTTGATTAATGATTAAGTAAGGTGCGACTGGAATACCTGCATCACGTATCAAACGTTTCGAAATATCTTTTTCCATTCCGATTGCCGATGCAAGCACACCGCATCCGACATACGGAACATCAATTAATTCTAATAATCCTTGCACTGTGCCATCTTCACACAAGGTGCCATGCATAATGGGAAAAATCACGTCGAAAATACGTTCTGAATTTTTGGTCTTTGGTAATAAGTGCGTTGGTGTGACATGTTGCATCTGTTTGCCAATACACTCTGGATTAAATAACATGCGTTCTGCTTCACGCATGAGACGCACAGCTTTGGGCGCATTTAATTCTTTTTTTAAAATATCATCGCCTAAAAACCACACGCCTTCTTTATCAATGCCAATGGGAATGACTTCAAAGCGTTCACGATCTAAGTGCTGAATCACATTTTTTGCGGATAACAGTGAAACCTCATGCTCACCCGAACGTCCACCATACAAAACTGCAACGCGGATTTTTCTTGATTGGCTCATGATTCATTCCTAAATCGTGCCCTGCCCGGGCACGATTTGCTTAATTATTTTGTTTCACCCTTATAGTCATGATGATGCACATGCGTATGGGTTTGTACAGGTTGAACGGTCGGTTGATCCGGCACTGTTTTGCTGGCGCAACTTGCGACGACGAAAACAGCCGCGACAACGCTTAGTATTGATATGATTTTTTTCATTTTAATTCTCCAAATTTTAATTGCAGTTATGAAATATACCTGGTTCTCATGGCGACTGCTATTACTTTTTTTTGCGCAATATTGGGTAATTATTATGCTAATTTTTTGACTTCCGCACACAAAATGATTAGTATGCACAATCAACGACCATGCTAGTTCGTATAAAAAATGACCTCCTGGTTTTATTTGCTGCAAATTGATCAATTAATTTACGTGGGTGATAAAATGAAAAACTGGTGCAATAATGGGTAAAAAATTAGCAAAATTCCCGTTAACAATCTTGGTGCTTTTGAGCTTGGTTGGCTGGGGTCCTTTTTCGATTTTTGAACCGTATTATAACCCTGAACGCATGGGAACCAATGCATGGCGCGATAAAGAAGTGCAATTGATTAATTCACAAGCTTACAATCTTGATCCCTATGTGCTGAAACTCAGTCTAAATGCTTATCTGCATGCACGTCGCCACGGATTAGATGGAAAAGGATTATTAACCATTATTGATTATTCCAAACCCTCCACTGAAAAACGTCTCTGGGTCGTTGATCTGAGACACACAAAAGTTTTATTTAATACGTGGGTCACGCATGGAAAAAATACTGGAAATCTGAATGCCACCTCTTTCTCAAATGAACCGGGCAGTTTAAAATCAAGCATTGGTGTATTTCTCACGACCGGACAACCTTACGTCGGCAGCAATGGTTATTCATTGCGTATACAAGGCTTGGAGCGCGGCATTAACGATAATGCGTATCGACGCGATATCGTATTTCATGGCGCTTGGTATGCTGGGGGCAATGTTGCAAGAGAATACGGATTACTGGGACGAAGTTGGGGTTGCCCTGCAGTCAATTTGGCTATAGCCAAACCGTTGATCGACACCATCAAAGATAACACCTTAGTCGTCGCATATTATCCCGATCGATTTTGGTTTAATACCTCAACATTTTTATCAGGCTAGGAATAGAATTCATGTTATGTAGAGCTACACGCTTTTTATTGGTGATCGTTTTAAGTTTTTTTGCAACGAATAGCTATGCGAAAAATTTTTCGCAATCGCCCAATGACGCACTCATCGGAAATGTTATCTCGATTTCTGCCGAAAATGGCGATACACCGACGACCATCGCACAACGTTATAACCTGGGTTTAAATGCGATTATTGCAGCAAATCCGGGTTCTTCGATCAATACAGTTTATCCTGCCGGCACCACGGTGATTGTCGCAGATAAATTTCTGTTGCCACCACTTCCTCGTCGCGGCATCGTGATTAATTTGCCGGAAATGCGTTTGTATTATTATCCGGAAAACAGTCAAGAAGTGATGACGTTCCCCATCGGGATTGGAAGAATTGGCAAAACTATTCCGATTAAAGCCACCAAAATCGCACGAAAAACCGTGAATCCCATTTGGATTCCGCCCAAAGACATCCGTGAATTTAACAAACAGCAAGGCATCACGTTACCTCGTGTGATGGCGGCAGGTCCTGATAATCCACTCGGTCCTTATGCCATTTATTTAGGCATTCCAAGCTATTTGATCCACAGCACCATCTTTCCAGAAAGCATCGGCACACGCGCGAGTTTTGGTTGTATTCGCATGAATGAAAGTGACATCAAAGAATTTTATCCGCTCGTCAAAGCCGGTGTTCCGGTGATGATTGTGGATATGCCGAACAAAATCGCGTGGGAAGGCAATAAACTTTATCTCGAAGCCCATCCGCCACTTGAAGAACGCGCGATGTTAGCGAACCTCAGCAGTATCACCAGCCAAATTCAAGCAAAAATTCCGCATGATCGAATGGTTTTAATTAATTGGCCATTAGTGAAATCGATTTCAGAACAGCCTGATGGTGTGCCGCATGAGATTGGGGTGTTGGTGGGATAAATAATCTAGGCTAGCATTAATTATTGAAGACTTTGCTTATGCATAAAATAATCATCATGCTTCTCGCATCGCCCGGTTGTGCTGAAAGCCAACCAACTTGCTAGGGTGTGTCGTTATTGTCATTCCCGCGCAGGCGGGAATCCATCTAGAAATAAAACAATGCCATTTTCAGAATAGATTCCCGCCTACGCGGGAATGACACGTGGCTATACGAGCCCCTTCCTAATCTAAAAACGCAGTTCCACTACGCAATGGTTTTAATCCCAAATGCTGCGCGATGGTTTGGCCGATATCCGCAAATGTTTCGCGTTTGCCGAGCGAAATAGGTTTGACACCGGGGCCAAACATCAGCACTGGAATATGTTCGCGCGTATGATCGGAACCGGGCCAAGTGGGGTCACAACCATGATCGGCTGTCATCATCGCAACATCGCCTGGTTGCATTAATTTTTCGAATTCGGGTAAACGTTTGTCAAAATCTTCTAATGCTTTTGCATAACCAATGACATCACGGCGATGTCCGTACAACATATCAAAGTCCACCAAATTCACGAAGACTAAACTGCGCGCGGGAGCAATTTTAGTTTCATGTAAAAACGCATCAAATAAAGCCATATTTCCATCGGCTTTGACTGATTTGCTAATGCCGCGATGCGCATAAATATCGGAAACTTTGCCGATTGAAATGACTTCACCGCCCGATTCAAGAATGTAATCGAGCAGTGTCAACTCAGGCGCAGGAACGGCATAATCACGTCGATTGCCGGTGCGAACATAGTGACCGGGTGTGCCTTTGAAAGGACGCGCAATGACACGACCGACATTGTATTCATCCACTAACGTGCGCGCGAGTTCACACAGGTCATACAATTTTTCTAAACCAAAACTTTCTTCGTGTGCTGCAATTTGAAAAACGCTATCCGCAGAAGTATAGACGATTGGTTTGCCGGTCTTTTGATGTTCTTCACCTAATGTCTGAATAATTTCAGTGCCAGAGGCATGCTTGTTGCCTAAAATGCCGGGCAGATGACCGAGTTCAATTAATTTTTCTAACAAGTCAGCAGGAAAACTTGGATATTCCGGCGGAAAATATCCCCAATCAAATAATGCAGGCACGCCTGCAATTTCCCAGTGTCCGCTGGGTGTATCTTTGCCAAAACTTTTTTCTGCTGCCACACCATATGCACCTTCAATGGGAATATTGGTTGCAAGACCAGGTACCGGTTTTCCACCACTGATGATTGCAGCCTGATTTAATCCCAATCGAGTTAAGTTTGGCAGATGCAGTGCACCACTGCGCACACCCACTTTATCTGCTTTGCCTGACGCACACCATTCAGCAATATGTCGTAACGTATCAGCACCTGCATCGCCATATTTTATTGCGTCGTCAGTTGCACCGAGACCAAATGAATCAAGTAAAATAATGAATGCGCGTGACATTTTCTTATATCTCCGATCATCCTGAGGAGCACGAAGTGCGTCTCGAAGGACTATGCTTGCGATTTGCAGAAACTTTCTTTAATCATCCATGCAATAAATATACTGATGAAAAATGCGATCGGCATAATGAGCATTGCATTCATAAAATTTTGCGCCGTATACAATGGCACACCATCAGGCGACAGCGCATGATTCGAATGTAATTCCATGATCCAACCAAAAAACGGTTCGAAAATTGCGCCGCTGACCATGATGGTTATTGAATCGACGCTGACTGCGGTGCTGGTCAGCGAAATTGGATTTAATTCTGCAATCACTGGATAACTTAATACTTGTGAACTGGTGGTAAAACCAACCAAAAAAAACAAACCGATAATTTCGTTTAAAGAAAGATTGGGCATGTACATTAAAACCAACATGACGCCGAGCGAAATAATTGCGCCGAGAATCATCGGCAACACACGTCGCCCGATATAATCTGAAAAACTACCGAACGCCGGTGAACCAAAAATGACGCCCACAAAAAACATTGTCGTCGCAATCGATGCTTGCACGTGCGAGATATTATGCGTTTGGGTGAGATAATGAATTCCCCATAACGCCCCTAATAAAAAAACGGGTAAATTCATCAGAGACGTATAAATACCACCTAACCAATTATTGGGATTTAACAAAACCAGCTTGATACAACTCCAAAAACCTAAGGTATTAAGTTGGGCACGGTCTCGATGTGCATGTTCTTGACTGTTCGGTGGACGATCTTGCACGATGAGTGCAATCGCAAGCGCAATTAAAATCCCGAGCGCCGCATCCAGCAATACCGCGTTGCGCCAACCCATGATATTACTCAAAATCGTCAGCGGAGTTTGTGCCACAAGCCCACCTAACATCGCCATCGTCACGACTAAACCCGTCACCAACGCCATTCGGCTCGGAGGGAACCATCGTGAAGCCAAGCGAATACAACTTAAAAAACAAAATGAGGCGCTGAAACCGACAATAAACCGTCCAAACGCTGCGAAAAAATAATTGCTCGAGATGGCAAACACGAATGTGCCGATTGTGCAAAGCGACACAGCCATTAACAATAATTTTTTCGTTGAAAATCGATCGAGTAAAATCCCAGCGGGAAAAAGAAATAATGCATTCGCATAAAAATACATGGAAGCCAATTGACCCAATTGCGGGGCATTTAAACGAAAATCATGCATGAGTTGAACATCAATTGCATTGAAAAGATTTAATTGAATAAATTCGTAGAAAAAAAACAATGATGCTGTCATGGTGACCAGCCAACCTAAACGTTCTGTTTTGTGCACTTTAGCTTGATATTGTGTCATCACTCTTCCTAACGTTCATGTGTTTTGGTTCTCAATGTAGATGGATCATGGTTTTTTTGCAAGAAGAAATGTCTTTAATCACTTAAGAAGTGCGACTGTTTGAGATTCAGCGAAAAAGAATTATTATAATTAAAGATACCACTGGAGATAATTTATGCCTGATAAGGATGGTCACTATACGCAAGAAGAATGGGCAAATTTATTTGCTACTTTTGCCGTTAAAATAGCGCGTTCTAAAGTCAATATTTTAGATCATCCAGAATTTGAGCCTACTCTGATGGCATTTTTTGAAAAAGAATTTTCAACTGAAAATTTTTTATTTTTAAAGGCCGTGCATGACGCAATCATGTTTAAGAATCTTGAAAATGAAATAAAAACGATTATTGACGAATATATTCTTTTAGGCGCCAAAAACGAAATCAACGTGGATCCTCAAAAGTTAAATGCTATACGGGAAAATATATTGGATGAGAAACAACAGCCAAAACAGTTTTCTGAACAGGAAGCCCAACGATTGCTGCAACCTTTGGTTGTTGAAGTCGTCACATTAATGCAAACAAATTCTCTCATGCGAGTGCATGATGTTAAGCATGTTGAGACAATGAAAGAATTAAAACGTTTAAATATTTTAGATGTCACAGAAAATATTCCTAAAGAGTTGATTGATGATTTTAAAAAGCTCATCGATTCTCCCACGCGCCCTAAACTAGAAGATTTTTTTGATTTTAAAATAAAACTAATGAAAGCGGCTAATAGTCAAAATGCGGAATTCATACAACGTGCAATTGGAATATTAGATGATAAATGGTTACCTGCGGAAGAAAAAGATTTTTTGAAAAGTGAAAAGGAATCGTTAATAGAGAAATTAAAGAAAACTCCTTTCCCAGCAACATGCGCTTCTATATTTGATGCATTTAAAAAACAGTACGAATCATTACTTCTCAGTCCCAAACAAGAAAAAGAAAATGATCTATTAGATTTACAAAGAAATATCATGTTCGCTATCAAATTAACTTCATCCATTGCAGCTTTATATTCAAAAACATTAAGTAAAATTAAGCCTGAGGATGAGAGAGAATTACAAAAATTAATGGTTGAGTTTGATGTTTTAATCAAAGATGGTGCTCCAGCTCACATTGTGTTTAATGTCATGTCTATCCATCTGCAAACAACAATAGATTTATTAAAAGATAACTCATTAAAACCTAAACTCAGCGACGTATTAACGTTTTGCCAGACAACGCATGAAGCGCTTAAATTGGAAGGAAAACCCATTGCGCGCCCTCCTTCGCCCGATATGAAATTTGAATGACTTTGAAAAACTCGATCTCGTCATTGCGAGCGGAGCGAAGCAATCCAGAAAAGCGCTGATTATCAAGGCATTCTGGATTGCTTCGCTTCGCTCGCAATGACGAGGTAGCGAGGCTAGACAATTAATCGGCTTGTCCCGATACGAAAATGCGCAGGCGTCACCCATGGTTCGCCCATGATTTGTTTTGCAAGTTCAATATATTGTTTTGCTTGTTCCGGCGTGCGAATACCGCCTGAAACTTTCACGCCTATCGCACGCGGAAATTTTTTAATGGCTTCCAACATGATTCGCGCTGCATCTAATGTTGCGCCGACTGAAATTTTTCCCGTTGACGTTTTTAAAAAATCAGCACCCGCCAGACAAACATTGTGGCTGACGTCTGCAATCACCAAAGGATCAATCAATGCGCCGGTTTCTAAAATAACTTTTAATATTATTTTTTCGCCGACCGTTTTTTTACACGCACGCACAAATTCAAATGGTTTTACTTGATCGCCATTTAAATAATCTAAGTACGGAAATACCACATCGATTTCATCTGCACCGTCAATTATTGCAGTGCGGATAATTGTTTGAACTGTTTCAAGCGAATCGGTCCCATGAGGAAAATTCACCACCGTTGCAATTTTAATTGGAACAGAAGCCAATTGTTTTTTTGCAAATTTAACAAAGCGTGGAAAAATACAAACTGCAGCGACCATTCCTGATGACGTCAGCGCTTTCTGACACAGTTCAGCAATACTTTGTTCGGTATCGAATTCATTTAAACTGGTTAAATCAAGCAGCGGTAATATTTCAGAATACACGGCTCAGCTCTTTGATAAATTCAGGAATTAATTTTGCTAATTTACGTGCAGAAATTTCACCATAATGAATCGTGCCTTCGTGCGTGATTTTTTCTGGATTTAAACCTGCGGCAAGATTGGTAATTGCGGCCAGTCCCACCACACGCAAACCACAATGACGCGCTAAAATGACTTCAGGCACCATCGACATGCCGACCATGTCAGCGCCCCAGATACGAAATGCACGAATTTCCGCAGGCGTTTCAAATGAAGGTCCGAGCACAGACACATAAACACCTTCCGGCAAATTAAATCCAAGACGATTTGCCACACGCGAAACAATGCCACGATATTCTTCATCATACGCATTTTCCATACTGATAAAACGTGGACCGACACTTTCATCATTGGGGCCCACGAGTGGATTTCCCGGATGAAAATTAATGTGATCACTCACTAACATCATTTCACCTGCACCGACTTCTGGATGCAAAGAACCTGCCGCACCTGTCACAATCAATGTTTCAGCACCCAGTGCTTTTATCATGCGTATCAATGGATGAAGTGAAGCATAGGCGACACCTTCATATAAATGTAATCGTCCTTTCAAACAAACAACGGGCGTATCGCCTAAATACCCCATCACGAGTAATGACGCATGACCGAGCACGGCACTTGAAACCAATCCGGGTATGGCTTGATAAGGAATCGTAATCGGGTTGGTGAGTTGATCGGCAATCGAACCTAAACCTGATCCTAAAATCATGCCTATTTTGGGAAAAAAATTGGGCGCATATTTACGAATTCCACTCATCGTTTCTTGCATGGTTATCATTTTTTTTTAACTCCTTAACCGAAAATAATGCGTAAAAAATAAAAGAAGAGTGTTGCAAGTCCTGCCGTCGCTGGAACGGTAATAATCCAGGACATAAAAATATTGCGAATCACACCGAGATTTAATGCATCAATTCCGCGCGCTAAACCGACACCAAACACCGCGCCCACTAATGTTTGTGTGGCAGAAACTGGAATGCCCGTGCTGGTTGAAACAACGACAGTGCTCGCCGCAGCAAGGGTTGCGGCAAATGCACGACTGGGTGTTAATGTCGTGATGGCACTGCCCACGGTTTCAATCACTTTGCGTCCATACATAAATAATCCCAACACCACACCCATACAACCAAATAACATGATGCTATCGAATAACATGCCATCCTGCATGGTATGTCCGGTGTGCACGAGACTAATAATCCCAGCAATCGGCCCAACCGCAATCGCAACATCATTTGAGCCATGCGCGAAGACCATTGCACACGCGGTAAATGCCATCAACACACTAAACATGCCTTCGATGTAAACAAATTGGGTGTGGCGTTGCAAATGCACTTTGGCAAAAATACGCCGCATGGCAAAAAAGCCCAGCGCCATCACCAAAAAAATCGTTGCAATAATAATTCCGCTTGTTTTAAACAATCCGAGATGAATATGAAAATGATGTAACGCTTTCAGTGTTGTCATCATCGTCAAAATCACACTGACAAGAAAAAGATAAATGGGAATATGTTTTTTTGCGGCAAACAATGGATTATCCGCACCTAAAATCCAGCGCCGGATTGAATTAAAGAGTAAATACGCGATCACCCCCGCAATGGCTGGCGATAAAACCCAACTAATAGCGATATAGCCCACTTTCGGCCAATGAACTGCATGAAAACCCAACATGATGGCGCTCACACCGACTAATGCACCGACGATCGCATTGGTGATTGAGACTGGCATCCCGAGATAACTGGCGAGTGTGATCCACACGGCCGCCGCGAATAAAACGGATAACATGCTAAAAATTAATTGATGGGGTAAATACACGAATTGATGGGTATCGATAATGCCGTTGCGAATGGTGTCAGTCACTTCCGTACCGCCGAGAAATGCACCGGCCACTTCAAAAATAATGGCGATGATTAATGCCTGCCTGACTGAAAGGGCTTTTGAGCCGATGGCAGTACTCATGATATTGGCGAGATCGTTTGCACCAATCCCCCATGTCATCCACAGCCCAACGGCACAGGCTAATGCAATAAAAATTATACCTTGTTCCAAAGTAATGATCTCATCTGGCCAATAAAATTTGCAAACGGTCACCAATTTCGCGTGCGCGATCGGCAAGCTCACCTGTCCACTCAAGGATTTTGTAAAGAAACATCACATTGACGGGAGGTAAAGTATTTTCTAAATCAAACACAAGATGTCTCAAATGAATTTGTTTATCATCTGTATCACGTTCAATTGCAGACAAGTCTGCAATCATGCTTTCAACCACTTTGATTTCACTGCCACTAAATCCAGTTTCTAGCAGTTCATCTAATTCATGAATCGCCGTATTCGCTTGTTGTGATGCTTCGATACAACGATTCAAAAAATCTGCAAACGGTATTGCAACCACTTCGGGGAAAATCATTTTGCGTCCCAACACAATGCCTGCAATATCTTTTGCTTTATTCGCCAAGCGATCTTGTACCGTGAGCAATTCTAATAAATCACTGCGCGACACCGGTAAAAATAATCCTTTGGGCAAATGCAAACGCAAATCACGTTTCAAATCGTCGGCTTCATTTTCCAAGCGCGCAATGTTTTGTTGAATGCGTGCGGCGTCCGGCCATTGATTTGCACCGACTGCCACAAAAAAAGGACTTAACTCTTGCACACACGCATGCACTTTTGCCATGTGCGCTTCTAATGGACGAATCGGTGAACGTCCAAACATATTGAGAAAAGGTGTCGTGGGCATAAAAATCCCCTTTATTTTGCGTTCACAAACGCAGCTGCTGTATCCAACATCCTGTTAGAAAAACCCCATTCATTATCATACCAAGAAAGTACTTTGACGAGATTACCCATCACTTTGGTATATGACACATCAAAAATGGATGAAGCAGGATTATGATTAAAATCCACTGACACTAATGGTGCTTCATTAATTTCTAAAATTCCTTTGAGCGCACCTTGAGCCGCTTTTTTCATCACGTTATTAATTTCATCCACAGTGGTGTCACGTTTTGCAGTAAAAGTAAAATCGATGACTGACACATTAATCGTTGGCACACGCACAGAAAAACCATCGAGCTTGCCATTTAATTCCGGTAATACTTCACCGACCGCAATCGCAGCACCGGTTTTTGTTGGAATCATCGAATGCGCCGCCGCACGCGCACGACGCAAATCGGTGTGATACACATCAATCAGCGCTTGATCATTCGTATAAGAATGCACCGTGTTCATCAAGCCTTTTTCTACACCCACTGTTTCGTGTAACACTTTCACCAGAGGCGCCAAACAATTGGTGGTGCACGATGCATTGGAAATAATGGTGTGATTTGCTTTTAAAACAGCGTGATTCACACCGAATACGACTGTTGCATCTACATTGGTGGCAGGTGCTGAAATTAAAACTTTTTTTGCACCGGCTTCCAGATGCGCGCTTGCTTTTTCTTTACTGGTAAAAAATCCCGTGCATTCTAACACGAGATCAATATTCATTTCTTTCCAGGGTAATTTTTTTGGATCACGCTCAGCCACGACACGAATTTTATCGCCATTAATCACTAAATCATTTCCGGCCACAACCACTTCACCCGGAAATTTTCCGTGTGTGGTGTCATAACGCGTTAAATGCGCATTCGTATTCACATCACCCAAATCATTGATCGCGACAATTTGTATCTCTGGATATTTTTTAGATTCGTAATGCGCACGCAAAATATTGCGACCGATACGTCCATAGCCATTAATTGCAACTCGAATAGTCATGAATTTTATTCTCCTGATTTTTTATTTTTACTTTGGTAAGCATTTCTTTCGCGATCGAAATAACATGTTCCACCGTAAAACCACATTCTTTAAAAACATCTTTTGCTTTCGCTGATGCGCCAAAGCGATCAAGGCCAATCACTTTGCCATGACATCCGGCAAATTTATACCAACCATCGGTGGCTGCCGCTTCAATCACGATGCGTGCGGACACTTTTTGCGGTAATACTTTTTCTCGATAGTCGGTTTCTTGTGCGAGAAATACATCAGTCGATGGCATCGAAACCACGCGTACTTTTTCACCTTGATTCGTTAACTGTTTGGCAGCGTCCATCGCTAATGCGACTTCAGATCCGGTGGCAATCATAATCATATCGGGTAATCCAACGCAATCCAGTAAAATATATCCGCCACGCTGAATATTTTGCACGGTTTCTTGATTACGTTCTTGAAAGGCAAGATCTTGACGTGAAAATAACAAACACGTGGGGCCTTGATGTTCGAGTGCTTTTTGCCATGCCACCGCCGATTCAACCGTGTCACAAGGTCGCCACAGAGACATCCCAGGAATCATGCGTAAACTCGGCGCATGCTCAACCGGTTGATGTGTCGGACCATCTTCGCCCAAACCAATCGAATCGTGTGTATAAATAAATATAACGCGTTGCTTCATGAGAGACGCCAGTCGCAATGAGTTACGCGCATAATCAGAGAATGTTAAAAATGTTCCGCCAAATGGAATCAGACCACCATTCAATGCAATACCATTCATGATCGCAGACATGCCAAATTCACGCACGCCATAATAAATATATTGCCCTGCCGGTGTTTCGGGTGAAAAAGGTTTTGCCTCTTGCCACAAGGTTAAATTGGATCCGGTTAAATCGGCCGATCCACCAATCAACTCGGGTAAAATTTTCGCGAAATGATTAATGCATTGTTGTGACGCTTTGCGTGTTGCAATCGATTCTTTCTTTTCTTGCATTTGATTTAGCAATGCGTGCACGCTTGACAGCCAATTTTCTGGTAACCGATTTTCCATGCGTCGCGTAAATTCATCCGCCAGCGTCGAATATTTTTGACGATATTGCGCAAATAAATTTTGCCAATTTTTTTCACGCGCATCACCACTCGTACGCGCATCCCATGCTTGATACCATTGTGCTGCAATTTCAAATGGAGGCGCTTGCCAACCGAGGTGTTGACGCACGGCCGCCACTTCTGTCTCGCCGAGTGCTTCACCATGTGTTTTCGCGGTTCCCGCTTTGTTGGGCGAACCCCAACCAATCACGGTTTTGCAACAAATCAACGTGGGTTTATCCGTGACTGCGCGTGCTTCTTGAATGGCTTTGTGAATTGCTTCACTGTCATGTCCATCCACATTCGCAATCACATGCCAACCATAACTTTGAAAACGTAACGGCGTGTTATCGGTAAACCAACCTTGCACCGGGCCATCAATGGAAATTTGATTATCATCATAAAACACAATCAATTTTCCGAGGCCGAGTGTTCCTGCAAGCGAACACGCTTCATGCGAAATGCCTTCCATCAGACATCCATCGCCTGTAAAGCAATACGTGTAATGGTCAATCAACGGAAAACCATCACGATTAAATTGTGCCGCCAAATGTTTTTCTGCAATCGCCATCCCAACTGCATTCGCTAAACCTTGTCCCAAGGGACCCGTGGTCGTTTCCACCCCAGGTGTTTCACCATATTCAGGATGCCCGGGTGTTTTAGAATGTAATTGACGAAATTGTTTAATGTCTTCCATCGACAATGAATAACCCGTGAGATGTAGTAAAGAATATAACAACATGCAACCATGACCATTCGATACCACAAAACGATCGCGATTGACCCAATGCGGATGATTGGGACTATGTTGCAAAAAATGATTCCATAAAACTTCTGCAATATCTGCCATCCCCATTGGCATCCCAGGATGTCCTGAATTGGCTTTTTGCACAGCATCCATACTGAGAACACGGATTACGTTGGCAAGCTCACGCGGCGTTGGCATCATTTACTCCTGCTACACTCGAAAAATGAGTGAATATTACCCGAAATTCAATTAGCTAGCACCTAAAAATATCGTGAATATTCTTGTTAAAAAGAGTATCATTCCCACCACTTTTATAAATTAATCAAAAATATGAATAATTATGCAAAGAGAATTTCTTTTTACCTCAGAATCCGTTTCCGAAGGGCATCCTGACAAAATCGCCGATCAGATTTCTGATGCGGTGCTGGACGCAATCCTCGAACAAGATATCAATGCGCGCGTTGCCTGCGAAGTGTTTGTGAAAACAGGCATGGTATTAGTGGGTGGTGAAATTTCTACATCTGCATGGGTTGATATCGAACACATTGTGCGTCATGTGGTGCGTGATATTGGTTATAACAGTTCCCAAATGGGCTTTGATTGGGAATCTTGCGCAGTGATGTCCGCCATTGGCAAACAATCGCCTGATATTGCGCAAGGTGTTGATCGTCGTCATGCAGAAGATCAAGGTGCCGGAGATCAAGGATTAATGTTTGGTTATGCAACCAATGAAACCGAAGCGCTGATGCCGGCTCCCATTTATTATGCGCATGAGCTCGTCAAACGTCAGGCAAAATTACGCAAAGAAAAAAATTTACCGTGGTTACGCCCGGATGCAAAAAGCCAAGTCACTTTCCGCTATGTCGACGCAAAACCGGTTGGCATTGATACGGTTGTGCTTTCCACGCAACATGCGCCGGATATTCATCATGATATGTTGGTTGAAGCCATTATTGCAGAAGTGATTCGCCCCATCCTACCGGAAGAATGGATCACGAAAGACACAAAATTTTTCGTGAATCCAACAGGTCGTTTTGTCATTGGTGGTCCGTTAGGTGATTGTGGATTGACGGGACGAAAAATTATTGTCGATACTTATGGCGGCATGGCACGTCATGGCGGTGGTTGTTTCTCAGGAAAAGATCCGTCAAAAGTGGATCGCTCTGCTGCATACGCTTGTCGTTATGTAGCAAAAAATATTGTGGCGGCAGGCATTGCTGATCGTTGTGAAATTCAAATTTCTTATGCGATAGGTGTTGCAAATCCGATTTCCATTTCAATTGATACCTTTGGCACCGCAAAAATCCCTGAAAAAAATATTATTTCATTGGTGCGCGAACATTTCGATTTGCGTCCCTATGGCATTATCAAAATGCTTGATTTGCTCCATCCCATTTATCGTCCCACCGCGGCCTATGGACACTTTGGTCGTGAAGATCTTAATGTCAGTTGGGAAAAAACTGATAAAGCCGATATTTTACGTAAAGCTGCAAAGCTTTAAATATTTAGGAGTCGTTATGCAAACAAATACAGTCACAACACTCAAAGTCGATTACAAAATTGCTGATATCAAGTTAGCTGAATGGGGTCGCAAAGAAATCAATATTGCCGAAACAGAAATGCCTGGTTTGATGTCGCTGCGTGAAGCGTATAAAGGAAAAAAACCGCTGAAAGGTGCGCGCATTGCTGGTTGTTTGCATATGACCGTGCAAACCGCTGTGTTAATTGAAACACTCATTGCACTCGGCGCTGAAGTGCGCTGGTCTTCTTGTAATATTTATTCTACGCAAGATCATGCAGCCGCTGCGATGGCAAAAAAAGGCATTCCGGTGTTTGCGTGGAAAGGTGAAACGGAAGAAGAATATAACTGGTGTGTCGAGCAAACTATCACCGGGCCCGATGGTTGGCATCCTAACTTAGTGTTGGATGACGGTGGCGATTTAACAGTATTGTTACATGAAAAATATCCTGAACTGTTAAAAAACGTAAAAGGTCTTTCAGAAGAAACCACCACTGGCGTGCATCGTCTCTATGAAATGCATAAAGAAGGTAAATTAAAAGTTCCTGCAATCAATGTGAATGATTCTGTCACCAAATCCAAATTTGATAATTTATATGGTTGTCGTGAATCGTTGGTGGACGGTATCAAACGTGCAACCGATGTGATGATTGCCGGGAAAATTGCGGTGATTTGTGGTTATGGTGATGTGGGTAAAGGCTGTGCGCAATCATTACGCGCATTGGGTGCGACGGTATGGATCACGGAAATTGATCCGATTTGTGCGTTACAAGCAGCGATGGAAGGTTACCGTGTGGTGACCATGGATGATGTCGCCCACCAGGCAAATATTTTTGTGACCGCGACAGGTAATGTGAATGTCATCACGCATGAACACATGTTAAAAATGCAAAATCAAACCATCGTTTGTAATATTGGGCATTTTGATTCTGAAATTGATATTGCAGCGCTGCGCAAATACACCTGGGAAAATATCAAACCTCAAGTCGATCATGTGTTGTTGCCGAATGGTAATCGTTTAATTATTTTAGCTCAAGGTCGATTAGTGAACCTTGGCTGTGCGACAGGACATGCCAGTTTTGTGATGTCCACTTCATTTACCAATCAAGTGCTCGCGCAATTAGAATTGTGGCTACACAATGATAAATATTCGATTGGCGTTTTTGTATTGCCTAAACATTTGGATGAAATGGTTGCGCGCTTACACCTGCAAAAACTCGGGGTCAAATTGACGCAATTGACCGATGAGCAGGCAAAATATTTGAATATCTCGGTGAATGGGCCTTATAAAGACGATCTGTATCGGTATTAAATCGTGAACGTTTGCGTCTTTTCTGTCATTCCCGCGCAGGCGGGAATCCATCTAAAAATAAGCACCTGTGCCATTTTCAGAATAGATTCCCGCCTGCGCGGGAATGACAGAAAAGACGCAAACGTTCACGTTCACGATTGGACTCACTTTGTGTTATTCTAATTTTCATTAGGGTACTTTCAACTAAGCGCGGATAGTAAATCATGACAAATTCGTCTATTTTTGCCCAGTTTGGCCATGACCTTTTAGAAAAGAAAACGCTGGTTTTTCCACTCAAAGATCACCCCCAAATTTCTTTTATTCTCGACACATTAAGTCGGGTTGAGCGTCATCATCTCGCACTCATCACTTCGTACAGCGAAAAAATTTCTGTCGCGTTGTTAGAAACACTTGCACATGACTTAACAACCACCCACGTGCCAAAAACATTAAGAAATTGTTATTTTATTTATTTTGATCTCACTCATCTCGAGCAGAACCCGCTCTCTGAACAACAAATTGAAAATGATTTTTGTGCGCTGGATGAAGAATTACGCTTAAAAAAGAAACGTGTCATCTTGAGCTTCAGTCAATCTCCATTCAATTCAATGTTGCGCGCATCCCTTAAAAAAAGATTGGCAGATGATGCTTGGCGCCTCCTGATTTTCACCCAGTCTACGAGCAAAGATGTCACTGATAATTTTTCTATCGCGCAATTCGTTTATCCCAACACAACTGAAATATTGGCATTATTAAAATCGCATCGCGCGCAACTTGAAGATTTTCATCAAGTGATTATTTCAGATGAAGCAATTGCAAGCGCGCATACGCTTGCGGCACATTATCTTCCTGGATATTCTGCATTTAATAAAACCATAGAATTATTAGACAGCGCCGCGGCGCGCGCGAGCACAATTTCACACGATGACAATAGCGCGCATAAACCTGTGGTGAGCTCACATTTGCTCACACAAGTCATTGCAAACTGGACCCAAATTCCATTAGCGCATTTGCAACATAATAAATTTCAAGTGCAAAAATTTATTGAAACACTACAAAAAAATATTTTTGGCCAAGATGGTGCAATTAATTTTATTGCTCATGTATTACAAAATGCTTGCATTAATTTACCGGCGCACAGTGGGCCGCTCTGCAGTTTTTTATTTGTTGGTCCAACCGATACAGGGAAAAAAGCCACGGCCTATGCGATTGCAGAACATTTATTTGGGCACAAACACGCTTTGTTGCATGTTAATTTAAATCAAACGCAATATAACTCGCTGAATGAAATTAAAATCTATGCGCATGACACTGAAAATTATCAACCGACACTTTTATCTGCGGTGAACAACATTCCTTATGCTGTCATATTGATTGAACATGTGGACGAAATACCCAAAAATACACTCCAGCTTTTCGATGATATTTTGCATCAGGGTTATGTTTTTGATGCGCAGGGAAATAAATGTGATTTTCGTCATACGATTATCATCATGACGACGCGTTTTGCAGCGGATTATCTTTGTCAATTAACCACATCCGAACCACGGCCTGAAACATCTAAACCCGTTGACTTAATGCAGCTCGTCTTGAATCAACATGTGTCAGAAAATCCAACATTGTATCCCACAAATTTATCCGCTCAGGAAATTTGCGATGAACTATTGCCGAAATTAACTCCCTGTTTTGCAGAAAATTTTTTACGAAAAGTGCATGCAATACCTTTTATGAGTTTAGATTATGCTGCATTTGAAAAAATTATCCGTTTAAAATTAAAAATGCTGATCCAGCGTTTACAAAACAATTTTGCTATTGAATTAAGTTTTGCGCCTGAAATCATTAAATTTCTGGCTCATGAAGCTTTTTGGCGTAAACCCAGCACCAAATCATTAGATAATTTACTTAATCAACATCTTTTTTCTTGCGTGGCGCATGAAATTTTATTGCATGCGGAAGATAAAAACCGATCGAAACGTTTGCAGATCCAATTAAACGAAGACGGACAATTATTACGTTGTGAATTTATTACATCAAATGAAACGAATTTATATAATCTATAGAAAACTTTTCTGTACTTCAACACGTCGTCCCGCGGCTTGTCCGCGGGATCCAGCACCTGTTGCTCTTGCCGAAAAACACACCGGACGACGTACGCATGCTCGCTTGCACAATATGCTGATTATGCTGACACTCCTTTGTCTCGCGTCACAAGTTTCATTTTTTGTGATTCATTATCATGTCTCCGATTTGTTTGATTCCGTTGTCAAAAGCTCGCTCAGCACGCAATTTTTTCATGCTGCGATTTTACTTCCAATTTTCAGTTTCTTACTCGTCCAACTGATTGCTTATGCATTACTAGTGACGTGGACTTGGTTTATAGCAACAGCCTGTGGTGCGCTTTTTAAGATTTCGCGATTTAATATTTATCTATTAGGTTTATTTTTTTGGGCTATAAGTTGGATTGCAATTTTCACGTTAAACAATTATTTTTTTCAAGATTCTTTTTTTGCGGGATTCGTGCGCCAAACAATTACATTATCTGAAAAAACAAATTATTTTCTGATGGTATTTTCTTGTAGCGTTTTAAGCTTAGCTACATTTCTTGCAGTCATTTATGCGTTTTTTTACAAAAAATATCGTCTAATAGCGAGTCTTTTTATCGCGCTTGTTTCACTTTCAACGTTACTGCATATTTATGATAACTGGATCACCTCCCCTGTTTTAACCAAAAAAGATTTTAGCCAACCCAATATCATTTTGATTGGTCTTGATTCATTGCGACCCGATTTCATTCATTACTTTGGCAATGCAAACATCCGCACCCCCAATATCGATCGTTTTTTACAAAACGCTGTGGTATTTACCGATGCTTACACGCCGTTGGCACGAACTTTTCCTGCGTGGGTCAGCATTTTAACTGCAAAATATCCAAAACAAAGTGGTGCGCGTAATAATCTTTCTGAGCAAAAACCTATTCTGAAAAATGAGACGCTTGCGAAACGTTTGCAACGTGCTGGATATGAAACGATTTATGCAACAGACGAAAAACGTTTTAGTAACATGACGCATGAATTTGGTTTTGACAAATTGATTGGCCCACGCATGGGCATTGATGATTTTATTTTGGGTGGTCTCAGTGATTTTCCCTTAACAAATTTATTGATTAATCTGCGTATTGGGCAATGGTTATTTCCTTACAATTATGCCAACCGTGCAGCAGCCATCACTTATGAACCCGATAATTTTTTAAAATTAGTTCAATCGGGATTAGTGAAACTTCCGCAAAAACCACTTTTTTTATCGATTCACTTTTGCGTCTCGCATTGGCCTTACACCTGGGCACATGACCAACAACACGAAGATTATACGTTTGCTGAACGTTATCAAAGTAGTGTTGAAGCAGTGGATAAACAACTTGGTCAGTTTCTCTCACTGCTAAAAACAAAAGGCTTACTAGATCATAGTTTACTGGTTTTATTATCTGATCACGGGACAGGATTAGGATTGTTAGGCGATCGCGTCACCGCACAAAAATATTACCAGGGTGATCACGAAAAATTGCGCTGGATTCCGCGCGTTAATATCAGTGAGAAAAATCATCCCAATATTTCTACTTCGCGCCTAGATACTTCTTATGGTCAAGGGACCGATGTGTTGAGTTTAAAACAATATCATGTCTTACTTGCGTTTAACGCAGCCAGTGTTGCACATCACGTTTACGTGCGAAGCTCATTATTGGATATTGCACCCACCGTTTTGGATTATTTAAATCTTGCCCCACTCACGCACATCGATGGCATCTCTTTAAAGAATGAACTTTTTTCCTTAAATGCTTCGTCACCTGTTGCACGCCCGTTATTTCTCGAATCAGGTTACTCATTAGTTGAAATTCAAAAAAGTAAAATCGATGTGGGTAAAGTCATTCAACAAAGTATTAGTGGCTATCAAATTAATCCGAGCACCGCTCTACTGACCGTACTTCCGTCTATTGAGAACGCCAATGTCGCTCATAAACAAAGAGCATTATTATGGGGAGATTGGTTATTAGCGCGTTACCCCGAAGCGCAAGCCCAAAAATTAGTTGCAGGAAAAAATCATCAATTAGTTTTACAAACTTTTACGATTCCCGCCTATTTTGTTTTAGTTAATATAAAAACTATGCGCTGGACGATTGGATTGAATTCTGCTTTTGCTAAACAAGCTCCCTTGAAACGATTGCTCGCTGAATTTGATCGTTTTTATGGAAATGAAATTGAAAAGACACTTACAAAAAAGGCAGTCATTTAGACTGCCTTTTGATCAAACTTTTTTATCGTGCAAAATTATATAGTGACATCGACGGTTAAATCGCCTGGATCAGCTGAACATGTACCCGGCACCAACTTTGAATTTTGTTTCATTAAGTTAATCAACTGCATACAAGCTGCTTTTGGTATAGTTTTGATAGTAATCTTATATTGATTAGCGCTCGTGCCCGAAATGGTGATTGCAGTCGACCAACCCGTCAGAGGCATCGTATTTCCAGGTAAATAAGCTGCAACAGCAGTAGAACTTATAGTTGATACTGACCCTGTTGTTGTAAAAATACTTTCAGCTGCTGCGATGATACCGGTAACATTATTCATGGTTGCCGCAACTTTTTGATTGATCGAGGCTGATTGATAATAGCGAATCGACATCACGACCACCATCGCAGCGATTGCTAACACCAACATGATTTCTAAAAGTGTGACACCGAGAGCAGATTTGAAAGACCGTTTCATGGATTTATCTTCCTCTTTAATAAATGACTAAATTTCGTTTGATTTCCGCTTCATCCCTAAAAAGTGAATGGATGACCTCAATCATGCTGGATTAAGGGTACTATTTCTCAATAAGCGAATCAAGCGCACATTGAACTAATCGACCAGAAAGCATACCATTTACGTCTTTATTTAACATTCAAACAGAGATGATAAAATATGAGTGAGTTGCTTTCCTGTATTGAAATTAATCCAAAAAAACCAGCTGTTGGTGCGGTAATATGGTTACACGGTTTAGGTGCAGATGGACACGATTTTGTTCCGATTGTCTCTGAGCTCAATTTGAACGATACATTACCACTACGCTTTGTTTTTCCTCACGCACCGATGATGCCTGTCACGATCAACAATGGGTATGTCATGCGCGCATGGTATGACATTGTCTCGATGACAATTGATCAACACGCCGATCAATCGGGTATCGAAAATTCTGTAAAACAAGTACATGCTCTGCTGCAGCGCGAAGAACAGAAAGGATTTGCTGTCGACAAAATAGTGTTAGCCGGATTCTCGCAAGGTGCGCTGATTGCGTTAACAACTGCACTCTGCATGACAAAAAAACTTGCTGGCGTGCTTGCGCTCTCAGGTTATTTACCTGAAACAGAAAAAAAAATACGTGCAGCCAATGGCGCAAACCAACATACGCCGATTTTTTTAGGACATGGTGTAGAGGATGGAATCGTTCCCCAACAACTCGGCGAACGGATGTATCATGTTTTAAAAGAACATCAATACAATGTCGATTGGCACAGTTACAATATGGCGCATTCGGTGAATGCGAAAGAAATTCAAGATATTGGCGTGTGGTTGAAAA
>CAZOFA010000019.1:0-30422 GCA_964578975.1 uncultured Coxiellaceae bacterium | reverse complement strand
TAGAATGTTTTTCCAATACTGGGGGAAGGTGCCTTAGGGGGATTGTGTAATAAAAATAAATAATTTTTTCATTTTTTATTCCCCCTTCCGCCCTTTGGGCACCTTCCCCCTGCGTGGGAAGGACGTTCTAAGCAATAAAAACTTCGAACTCGGGTTTAGAATAGATTCCCGCCGGAGTTTACCCCCGCGAAGGCGGGGGCGGGAATGACACGTACAAATTAGCTATTATCGCCTAACCGTCGGCGCATTGATTTCTCCTTCGCAATATTGAACAATTAAGTCCGCAACAGCATCAGGAACATGTAACGTTAATTTCGGTTTCGCAAAAAATTTAAATTCTTTTTCGCAATTAGTAGGCGCACAAGGTATGCACGGTTCAATTTTATATTCCCGTTCACGACTATTCGCTTCAATTTTTCTTAGCAATTCCTCAAGCCACCAATTAATCTTATGACAAAATGAAGAAGCAATTTTATGAAAATAAATTATTTCCCAACATTTTTTACTTTGATCATCGTTATAGCGCGTGTAAAACACCAGCCATTTTATTGGAAAAATATGTGTCTGCAAACTCTCATTCTCTAATAGATCTTTTAAAGATTGCTCACGGGTTTCTATAAATTTTTTGGTCTGAATGTGAGGTTGATAATTAGTCCAGTTCGGCAAATGCACTTCTTCACTGATAAGATTAATAATTCCTATGTAATTCAACTCACGAATTTGTCCAAAATCAAATCCGTCTAATTTTAAAAAAGACGATTTAAGATCGCGTGATTCTATTCCAAGGAGTCGTCCATAACTCATAAATTATTACTCCATTTTCCAAGCTACGCTCGCGTCATTGCGAGCCCAGCGAAGCAATCCAGGTTTTACTACCGATTAAGAATATTCCGCAATACATACTGCAAAATACCACCATGGATAAAATACTCAATTTCATTCAACGTATCAATGCGACATAACGCAGAAATTTTTGTTTCACTGCCATCTGCTCGGTGAATCACAACGTGCATTGTGGTACGCGGTTTTATTTCATCATTTAAGCCAAGAATATCAATCGTTTCATCCCCGACTAATTTTAATGTTTTACGTGTCGCACCATCCAAAAACTCTAATGGTAAAATGCCCATGCCAATTAAATTAGAACGATGAATACGCTCAAAACTCTCTGCGAGAACCGCGGTCACGCCCAACAGTTTAGGTCCTTTGGCCGCCCAGTCGCGTGAGGAACCTGTCCCGTATTCTTTTCCTGCAATCACCACCAAGGGAATTTTTTCTTTTTGATAGCGCATCGCAGCATCGTAAATTGACATCACCTCATGACTGGGAATGTATTGAGTAAATCCACCTTCCACACCAGGCACCATTTCATTGCGGATGCGAATATTGGCAAAAGTACCGCGCACCATCACTTCATGATTACCGCGGCGTGCACCCAGAGAATTAAAATCTTTGACTGAAACACCTTCGGATAATAAATATTTTCCAGCCGGACTATCTTGTTTGATTGAACCCGCGGGTGAAATATGATCGGTCGTGATGCTGTCTCCGAGCAACGCAAGAATGCGCGCGCCTTTGATGTCATGAATTTTTTCAGGCGTATTTTTCATGGCTGTAAAATACGGTGGATGCTGAACATAGGTTGACTTCGGTTGCCATGCATAGGTTTTACTGTCAGGAATTGTCATGCTTTGCCATTCAGGCGTTCCGCTATAGACATCACTGTATTGTTCGCGAAACATTTTATGATTGAGTTTTGCGACTTCAAAAGCGACTTCCGCATTGCTCGGCCAAATATCTTTGAGATAAACCGGCTTGTTTTGCGTGTCATGTCCAATTGGATCTTTGCTTAAATCAATTTGCGTGGTGCCCGCTAATGCAAACGCAACCACGAGGGGAGGCGAGGCTAACCAATTTGCTTTAATTTGTGGATGAATGCGACCTTCAAAATTACGATTGCCGGATAATACAGCAGACACCACCAAATCATTTTGTGAAATTGTTTTGGCAATTGCATCGGGTAGTGGGCCTGAATTTCCAATACAGGTTGTGCACCCATAGCCCACTAAATAAAAACCTAACTGATCTAAATATTGTTGTAATCCTGCTTCTTCCAAATAACGCGTAACAACTTGCGAGCCTGGTGCCAAAGAAGATTTCACCCATGGTTTTGCTGTTAAACCTTTTTCAAGCGCTTTTTTTGCCACGAGTCCTGCCGCCATTAACACACTGGGATTTGATGTGTTGGTACAACTGGTAATTGCAGCAATTGCAACATCACCATGATGCAAATCAAATCCTGCTTCTGTTTTGTAACTTTGTGTTTTCTCTGCAGCGCGATTCATTTCAGTGAGAAAATTATCAAACGTCGATTTCATTTGCGGTAAGGTGACGCGATCTTGCGGACGTTTAGGTCCGGCTAAGCTCGGTTCAATGGTTGTCAAATCTAATTCGATGAGATCAGTAAAAATAGGTTCTTCTGAATTTTCATCAAACCATAATGTTTGCGCTTTTGCGTATGCTTCAACAAGTGCAATGAGTTGCTCGTCACGTCCTGTTAAACGTAAATAATCAAGTGTGGCTTGATCAATTGGAAATAATCCACAGGTGGCACCGTATTCAGGCGCCATGTTTGCCAGTGTGGCGCGGTCAGCGAGCGGCAGATTTTTTAATCCAGGACCGGTGTATTCGACAAATTTTCCGACCACACCTTTTTTTCGTAATAAATTTGTCAGCGTTAAAACTAGATCCGTTGCAGTGACGCCTTCTGAGAGTTGCCCGGTTAATTTGACGCCGATCACTTCGGGGATCAGCATTGAAATGGGTTGCCCGAGCATCGCGGCTTCGGCTTCAATACCACCCACTCCCCAACCTAACACACCTAAGCCATTAATCATCGTAGTATGACTATCCGTGCCGACGACAGTGTCGGGATATGCCAGCATTTTTCCATTTGATTGATCGGTCCAAATTGTTTTGGCTAAAAATTCAAGATTGATTTGATGACAAATTCCCGTATCGGGTGGCACGACGCGAAAATTTTGAAAAGCTTTTTGTCCCCAACGTAAAAATTCATAACGTTCATTATTTCGTTCCATTTCTAAATGCGCATTGGTTTTTAATGCGGCATGCGAGCCATATTGATCGACTTGCACGGAGTGATCAATCACTAAATCAACCGGTGCAAGTGGATTAATGTGATCGGGATTTCCACCCATTTTTTCGATGGCTTCACGCATTGCTGCAAGATCAACAATAGCAGGAACGCCGGTAAAATCTTGCATTAAAACACGCGCTGGACGATACGCAATTTCACGCTCAGATTTTTTATGTTCGAGCCAAGCGGCGAGCGCTTTAATGTCATCCACCGTCACACTTTTTCCATCTTCGTGACGCAGTAAATTTTCGAGTAAAATTTTGAGTGAGCAGGGTAGGCGTGTTATTTTGTTTAACCCATTTTTCTCCGCTTTTTCCAAGCTAAAATAATCATAAGAAATTTGATTGACGGTAAGGTCACTACGTGTTTTTAACGAGTCGATTGAAGTCACCACAGAATCTCCAGAGAAATTGATGCGATAAAAGTTGTGGCGTATTATATGCCTTTTTATGGCTGTAGGCACTTAAATGATTATTGATGTGAAGCAATACTTGCTCGACTTTCAAAATCGAATTTGTACGTTATTCGAGAAAGAAGATGGCCAAGCGCAATTCCTCAAAGATTCATGGGATTATCAGCAGGGTGGCGGTGGGTTGACACGAACCATCGCTCAAGGTCGCGTCATTGAAAAAGGTGGAGTTAATTTTTCACATATCCATGGCAAAGCGTTACCTGCTGCCGCAACCATCAAACGTCCGGAACTCGCGGATAAACATTTCGAAGCCACCGGGGTTTCAATTGTGATTCATCCGCTGAATCCATATGCTCCGACCTCCCATTTTAATGTGCGGTTTATTCAAGTTGAAAATGGTAGCGGTGACCCGCATTGGTGGATTGGGGGCGGATTTGATTTAACGCCGTATTATGGGTTCACCGAAGATTGTATTCATTGGCACAGCATGGCAAAAGCGGCGTGTAGTGCGTATGGCGACACGGTATATCCTAAATTTAAAAAATGGTGCGATGATTATTTTTATTTAAAAAATCGCAATGAACCGCGCGGCATTGGCGGGTTATTTTTCGATGATTTGCATGAATGGGGTTTTGCAAAAACATTTTCTTTCATGAAAGATGTCGCGGAACATTTTATTAAAGCGTATTTACCGATTCTCGCTAAACGAAAATCACATCCGTTTGGCGAGCAAGAGCGCGATTTTCAATGTTATCGGCGCGGTCGTTATGTTGAATTTAATTTACTTTATGATCGCGGAACGTTGTTTGGTCTGCAGTCGGGTGGGCGAACAGAATCAATTCTTGTGTCGATGCCGCCGGTGGTGACTTGGAAATATGATTGGAGGCCCGAGGCTGGAAGTAAAGAAGCAGAATTGTATGAAAATTTTTTGCAAGTTAAAGAATGGATTGCTTCAAAGTAAAAAACACTCCTCGCAATGACGAGAAGAATCACCGTCATTGCGAGCCCAGCGCTTTTTGCTGGGCGCGGCAATCCAGGTTTTATATTAATTTCTTTCCAATGCCAATTTAGTCGTCGCAAATGGAGTGACTTTCGTTTCGACCGTCGCACGTGATTTACAATAAGTTTCTTTCAAAAAGAAAGATAAAATGACCGCGATAAATAAACCAATGGGAATCACAAGTAATGCATAGTTGTAATCTGCAGCACTGTACATGGGCACGCCATCTTGTAATACAACATTGACCGCATGTGTATCGAGGAGTTTGCCGACGACCGGTTGGAAAATCATCCCGCCTAACATAATTAATGTGTTTGTCACAGCAACAGCAGTACCAGAAATTTCGTTCGGACTATTTTCTTTTCCGATTGCAAAACAAAGTGGGTGTGCGCCGCAGAATATACCGAGTAGTAAAAAGAGAGCGTAAAGACTATAAACTGACAGCCCGGGTAAATAAAAAATTATCGAAAGAAAAATGGTTGACATAAAAGTACAAATGATCAGCGGTGTGCGACGACGTTTTATTTTGTCAGAGAGTGCGCCGATCGTTGGGCCTGCGATGATCCAACCGATGAAGGTCCAGCTGACAGCGGAGGCTGCTTGCTCGGCCGTTAATTGATGGACGGTTTTTAAATAAGGAATTCCCCATAAATCTAAAAATACGGATGCGGGCAGATAAAAAAGACAACCAATAATACCAATCAACCACATTTGTGGATTCGTCAACACCACGCGTAACGCAACAAATAATTGTTTCATCGTCATGGGTTTTGATTTTGCTTGTTGATGTGCTTGTGGATTTTTAGGATGACTACGCATAAATAATAAAATGCAAGCGCTTAACACAATGCCAATGAAAAATGCAGTATGCAACGCATGTTTATAACCAATCGATGCCACAAATGATGTTAAATATTTATCTGCAATAATTGCGGAAATCATGCCAAATGCGGTTGTTAATCCAGCAACGGTTGCAAAGCGATTGGGGGCTAACCATACTGATGCAAGTTTCAATACACCAATATAGGCAAATGCCGTACCCAGTCCAATCAAGCAACGGCCTATACTTGCCGTCGCTAAATTATCGGCAGAAATAAATATGCCCAAACCAATAATTGCGATTAAACACGCAGCAAATTGCACGATGCGCGCGCCAAAACGATCGTAAATCATGCCGACAGGAACTTGCATTGGCGTATAGGCGTAATAATAAAAAGCAGCTAAGGTACCAAATTGATAAGCATTAATGTGCAATGCATGCATTAAATCATGTTGCATAACACTGGGAGAAACTCGAAGAAAATAATTATAGCAATAAAACAACATGCCGATACTACAAATGATCCATGGTTGAAAAAGTCGTGAAAATAGAGTTGGATTGTTTCGATTATTCATTATGCTTTTTCCCTGTCGTTGTATGTTAATTTTTAAGCGAATTGTTTTTCGAAGAAATCTTATATATCAGAACTATGCGAACAATGCAATTCGATCATTTTTTAAACAGTGGTTACAAGCACAAGATGTCATTTATCTCTAACAATTTTTCATTATTAAATAATCGGGTGGGTTGGTTTTCATCCGGAAAAGGAGCCAGGACAAGATTGTTATTCTGCATCGCAGTCATTTGATGGGAGACACCGTCTATTAAGCTTTTTACGGCAAGATAACCCATTTGTGAGGCAATTAATCGATCTGCGGTGGTCGGCGAACCACCTCGTTGCGTATGTCCTAGAATACAAACACGAATAGGGACTTTAATGTATGGTTGCAACTGCTCTGATATTTTTATGCTGCGGCCAGGTTGATCAGCTTCGGCGACAATAATAATAGAACTTTGCTTATGACGTTTTTGTTGCGAAATTTTCTCAGCGATTTTTTCGATGGACAATGGAATTTCCGGAATCACAATAATTTCAGCGCCACCGGCAATACCAACATCCACCGCAAGAAATCCAGATCGACGACCCATCACTTCGACCAAAAAATGCCGATTATGGCTGGAGGCGGTATCGCGAATTTTATCAATGGCCGAAAGCGCGGTATTTCGCGCGGTATCAAAACCAATACTGTAATCCGTGAGCGGGATGTCGTTATCAATGGTGCCTGGAATACCGATGACGGCGGGTCCACCTTCTTCAGATAAAAGTGCAGCACCGCGAAACGTGCCATTCCCACCAATGACGACCATGCCATCAATTTGTTGTGCTTGTAAAAATTGTCGACATTGATCGCGGATTTCTTTTTTATAAAAAGCTTCAGAACGATCTGCTTTTAAAAGGGTTCCGCCATATTGAATGCAATTGGCCACTGTTGCGGGTAACAAGGGAATGAGTTGTTGATCGACTAAACCTTGATAGCCAAATTTACAACCATAGACACTGAGACCGTAATAATGACCGGTTCTGACGACTGCACGAATTGCAGCATTCATGCCAGGTGAATCACCGCCGGATGTCAGTACAATGATTTTTTTCATTTTTGATTTTATCCGTTTATAATACTAAAAAAATGATAGCACAAACCAATTGTAAACAGACCCTATTAGTATTAGATTATGTTGACAAACTTTACGTACATAATTCTCAAGGAGATATACAGATGAAAGTTAAAACGTTAGTGGCGATGACTGTTTTGAGTGTATTAACAGCTTCGATCGCATACGCAGATGATTTGTCATCGAACGATAATATGGGCGCATCCCAACCGAGCATGCAAGGTGGGTTAGCGGATAATAATACCTCGAACAATATGAATGACAGTTCAAATATGAATACGAGCTCCAATATGAGCGGTAATTCGACTACCATGAGCGGCAACACTACCATGAGTGGCAGTGGAAATATGGGTAGCGGTGATAATATGACGAATGGGTTAAGCGGCACATCTTCCATGAGCGGTGCTGGCTCCATTAATAATAATGGTTCGACACCCGATGAAGGTGGTGCAGATACAGCGACGGGCGACGATTATTAATATCAATGCAAGGGGTCTCACGACCCCGCCCGCAATTTACCGTCGATATACAACCATTGTCCATCAATTCGCACAAATTCGCTTAATTCATGTATTTCGTGTTTTACATTGTGATGAGAATAATAAGCAATAAACTCCACTTCGCCATGATCCTGATTTTGTGCGGCATGAAGAATTTTCAATCCCAACCATTTCACTGTTTTTGCCCAGCTTTCTGCATGATTTGGCTCAAAATCTTTTAATGCAGCGCCTTGCATGGTGCGTTGGATATACGGGATATTGGCTTGAGTGTAAGCGGTATAGCGCGAACGCATGAGTGCAAGAGGTGTGGGTGGTAATTGATGTTCAGTAATATAAAGTCCACAGCAATTTGAATACATTAAACCTGAGTCGCACGCACAATTTTTCATGAGATTTCCTATGTTTAAGCCCGCATTTTAGATAAAATAAAATCATGACGCCACTTGATTATTATTATGCAGAATGCCGCAAGGGAACCATCTTTGAGGATCCGCAACAATTAGATGCGATGCAACATTTACAACGTGTTTATGTTGATATTGTGAGCGAACACCATAAACGCCAAGGTTTTTTTTCTTTTCTACAAAAAACACACTTGATTAAAGGACTTTATCTTTGGGGTGGCGTTGGCATCGGTAAAACTTTCATGATGGATTGTTTTTATAATTGCATCCCATTCTCTGAAAAATTACGCATGCATTTTTATCAATTCATGCAATTAGTGCATCAAGAATTGAAAAAACACCAAGGCGAAAAAGATCCGTTAAATTTAATTGCAAAAGATCTCGCGAAACAAACCATGCTCGTTTGTTTCGATGAATTTTTTGTGTCCGATATCACGGATGCGATGCTACTGGGTCGATTATTTAAAGCGTTATTTACGCAAAACGTTTGTCTGGTGACAACATCCAATGTTCAGCCGGATGATTTATATAAAAATGGTTTGCAACGCGAACAATTTTTACCGGCAATCGCTATGCTAAAGCAAAACACGACGGTTGTTCATATACCTACATCAATTGATTATCGTTTGCGACATTTAAAAGAAGCAGGAGTTTTTTACACGCCATTGGATGAAGTTGCGCGTGTAAATATGGAAAAAAGTTTTGCGGCGCTGGCGGCGAATCAACCGATCAGCACCCAGCCAATTATCATTCACGGTCGTGAAATCAAAATTAAAAAATCTGCTGGGAAAACAGTTTGGTTTGATTTTAGTGAACTTTGCACTGTTCCGCGCAGTCAAAATGATTATTTGATGATTGCCGAACAATACGACACCGTGTTTGTCAGTGATATTCCAACGATTCCAGCCAATGCAAAAGATACTATTTATCTATTCATTAGTATGGTGGATGTGTTTTATGATGCGCGAGTGCGGCTCGTTATTTCAGCAGCTGAACCCGTTGCTGATTTGTATAGTCGAGGATACATGACATTGGAGTACGCGCGCACACATTCGCGCTTACTTGAAATGCAATCAACGGATTATTTTTTTTCTGAATGGAATTAATTTTTTTGGTGTCGATATGAAAGAAATAGCGATTGCTTTGTTTGTTATACTTGCTTCCGGATGCGCTTTTTATTTTTCAACTGGCTTTCATGCGGTGTGGTGGTTGATGTGGTTAGCGCCGATTCCCGTATTGGTTTATGCTTACTCGAATAACTTTTCTAAAGTATTACTCGTTTCATTTGTCGCTTCATTAGCATTTGGTTTGAATAGTGTGATTGGCTATTGGGCAACATCAATTCCGAGCAGCGCATTTCTTTCTGCGATGATTTTGCAAAGCGTCAAATGGACAATTGTGATTTTAGTGAGCCGTTATTTAATGCGTTCCACTACTTCGTTGATGTCTATTTTTGCTTATCCAACGTGTTTCGCATTATTAGAATGGATAGAGTCGTTTACCATTCAAGGCACATTTAACACAATTGCAAATAGTCAGTTACAGGTATTGCCCGTCATCCAAATTGCATCGATAACAGGGTATTTGGGAATCACTTTTATTCTTAGTTTGTTTTCGTCGTCTGTTGCGTTTGCAATTATTTTTTGGCAAGAAAAAAAGATCGCTTTTTTAGGATTATGTTTAGGGTTGTTTGTTGTCATTTTATCATTGGGCTATGGCTATTATAAAATAGATCGTCTAAACCAAGAAAAACCGCTTGCGCAAATCAAAGTAGGTTTAATTTCACTGAGTCGTGCACCCAAAAAAGTATTGAGCCCTGAATCGGCAAGTGAAATTTTTTCAGCTTATCTTCCGTTGATGACGAGTAGCGCGGCCAAAGGCGCTGAAGTGATTTTATTTCCTGAAGAATCCTTTGCGGTGAGCACTGAAACGGCACCGATTTATAAACGTCAGTTAGCGAATTTTGCACGTCAGCATCATGTCAAAATAATTATTGGTGTGAAACAGCATAAAAAAATTGGCAGTTATAATTCAACCTGGGTTTTTGCTGAAGATGGTCGCTGGATTGGCGAATATAGTAAGCGACATTTTGTGCCTAAACTTGAAGATGGATTAACGGCGGGCGTTGATTTACTTAATTTTTCCATCAAAGAAAATAAGTCGGGCGTTGCTATCTGTCGAGACATGGATTATTTGCAGCCTGCAAATGATTATGGCGCAGTGGGCACGCAAATTTTATTTGTGCCGGCCTGGGATTTTGATGTGGATGCTAGAGTGCATGCAGCGGGTGCCTGGATGCGCGGTGTTGAGAATGGTTATACATTAGTGCGTGCTGCGCGCGGCGGTTTTTTGAGTGTGTCATTACCGACGGGTAAAATCATTGCGATTGAGTCTGCGATCAGTCATCAACCCACAATGTTGATGGCTGATGTCCCTGTGTATCCCAACCAAAGTTTTTATGCGCAATATCAATATTGGTTTGTGGTATTGCTTTGGGTGTTGATGATGATCATCATCATAGCGTCTTTGTAAACGACTCGTCATTGCGACCCCGAACTTCGTTCGGGGTCGCAATGACGGACGAGATATTTAAAGCCGACATCTTCTAGCGGGTTGAAGAGATTCAACTCTAACAGGGCGCTCAAGAACCGGTTGTGAGCCAATATTGTCTCGTACCTTGGTTACATCCCATCTCTCTTGCAAACTCAACTTACATTTTATAAAAGCCATAGCAACCACCACTCTTGTTTCTAACATAGCAACGCCTTTACCAGGACAGCCGCGTTGTCCAAAGCCGAAGGGTCGATAAACTAATTCCATATCACTTGCTTTCGCCGTGAGGCTTATTAAATCTTTTCCTCTAAATTCTTCTCGATCCGGATTAAATTCGTGAGGATTTTTATAATATTTTTCTAAATGATGGGTCGCACTCGTGCTAAAAATAATATGATCACCTTTATTAATTTGTGTTCCATCTTTTAATTGAAACGATTCTATGGCCAACGCTTTTTGAAATTTTAATGGCGGAGTGTGTCTTAATGATTCTGCAACAATCGAATCAAGAATGGGAGTGTGTTCAAACGTATTTTTATTCCATGTGGCGGGATCGCCCAGTTGATTTAATTCCGTCATCAGTTTTTCATGCACCTCAGGATGTGTAATAACGTGTAACAATGTAAAAGCTACATTATTGCCGGTTGATTCAGAACCTGCGACTAAAAGAAAACATAAATCATTGACGAGTCTTGCTCGAGTTTTTGCATCGCATGCTTCAAGTGATTTTACTTGGCGGCTGAGATGATTGTCGCTTCCTTCTGCCCATATGTCATTTTTATTTGCTTCCACGATTTTGTCGATGATTTTTTCTGCCGCTTTCAGCGTCACATCGCTGGGAAGCGTCGGACGATAAAATCGATTTTCCAGCGCTAATTTAACGCCACTACTGGGTGTGACGGCTCCCTTAATACCTTCATCAATTAATTTCACAAGATTATGCAAGACATCCGCGGGAATCTTGTTTGGATCAACCCCTGCCGCTAGAAATATAACGGATGCGGTGTATAAGTGTGAAAATTTTAATAAATCAAATTCCGATTTTTCACTTAATTCAGTGACACGTTTTGCTGCCAGATTAATTATTTTTTGTGGGTCGTCGGTAAACTTAGCAACTAAGTCTGTTATTTCATTGCGTTTTGCTCTCCATCTTGGATCGTTTGTTCTGAGCGCCATCACAGCTTCAAGAAAATGATGTTCGAACAAGGCAATGGATTCTTTAGGATGCAAGTGCTTTTTGTTCGTCACTAATATTTCTTTTTGTACTTCTGGATCTAAAACAACAATTCCTTTTTGACCGGCAAAATCAAATCTTCCCATATTCCTTCCAGACTCCACAGCAGATTTAGCGATAGCCGCAATTTGTGCTGCAAAGAGTGTATCGTCATGCCTTTTAGGCGAGAACAAAAGATCTCGTTTAGTCATGCAGTTTCGTTCCGACAAGGGAGGGAGTTGAGTCGCGTTTCTATCCTGAGCCATTTTTTTTATCCTTTAATATTTTTTAAAATAAAAGAGCTTACCAAAATTTTTTTTGCGGCGTGAGTTTTTTTTAGTTCGATTCGTGATAATGTTTTGCAATCACGTCAGCAACGCAACACGTTAAATTTTTTCCAGTTGGAATATGTAAAAATTCATTGGGTCCATGTGCATTGGATTGTGGTCCAAGGACGCCAGTAATTAAAAATTGAGATTTTGGAAATTTTTTTCCGAGCATGCCCATAAATGGAATCGTGCCGCCTTCGCCCATGTAAACAGCTTCTTTACCAAAATAATTTTTTGAAGCGTTAGCTGCTGCATTTCTCAACCAATCGGCTTCTATAGGTGCGTTCCAGCCTGACGATGTTTTTCCTAATTCAAAATGAATTTTTGCATGAAAGGGTGGATTTTTTTCTAAAATAGTTTTTAGCAAATGCGCTGCTTTTTGTGGATCTGAGGTAGGTGCTAAGCGCATGGATAGCGTAAAAGACAGTGCGGGTAATGTGACGCTGCCTGCATTTTTCAATGCCGGAAGACCTTCTGATCCAATGATGGATAATGCAGGTCGCCAGGTGCGATTCAAAAGCAATTGAGTCAAATCGGTCGTAATCGGTTGCGCGTTCGAAACGAAAGGATATTCATCATAGATGCTTTCACCTAACACCTGCGCACATAACTTGGCTTGCTGAGTGCGCTCAGTTGGAATGTCGACAAATAAATCGGGCAAAATAATTTCGCCGGATGCTTCATTTTCAACACGGCTCAACAATTGACGTAAAACTAAAAAACAAGAGGGAACAATCCCACTGCCGGTGCCTGAATGAATTCCTTGTTTTAAAATTTCAATGGAAAGAGTTCCTGTCACCATACCGCGCAAAGAAGTCGTCACCCATAGATTTTCGTAATTACCACAACCGGAATCTAAACAAATTACTAAACTCGGTTTGCCGATGCGATCTTCGAGCGCATCAATATAAAATGGTAAATCATAACTGCCACTTTCTTCACACGCTTCAATCAAAATCACGCAACGTGCGTGCGGTAAATTTTGTGCGCGCAATGATTTGATCGCGGCGAGCGATGCAAATGTCGAATACCCATCATCAGCACCTCCGCGCCCATATAATTTTTCACCGCGTAACACAGGTTGCCAAGGGCCTAAATCAGAATCCCATCCTGTCATTTCAGGTTGTTTATCCAAATGTCCATATAACAAAACTGTCTCAGCTGAACTGCCAGGAATTTCGATAAAAATAATTGGCGTGCGATTTTCAATTTGCACGACATCTAATTTCATATTTTCAACGGCGTTTTCTTCACACCAGTGCGCTATTAATTTTACCGCGTGATCCATGTGACCGTGTTGTTTCCAATCGGCATCAAATAATGGGGATTTGTTGGGGATACGAATATATTCCATTAATTTGGGGACGATTGAATTATCCCAGAGATGATTAACATAAGTTATGTTTTGCTGATTATTCATTAAATGCAAATCCTCTTTATTTGTTTAAGAAAATATTTCATTCCAGGCAGATTGCGGTGTCTTGGTAGGAGACACAAGGGCTATACTGTTTAATTGTGCTGACACACCTGAGGTGATAGTGGTCCACGCAGAACCATCCCAATGCACAATGGCGCCTCCCGCACCCACGACCCATACATCATCTTTGGTAAACATTTTGACGCCAAGGCGATTGCCACCACCAATATTTTGCGAGGACCAGCTGGTTCCATTATACGTAATAGCGACACCGCCGTTTCCAACGGCCCATCCCGCTGACGCAGTACCAGTTCCTTGTGTGTCTAACAGCACAATTTGGTTTAGTTGGCTACCGGTCGGGGAAGTAAAACTACTCCAACTGCTCCCATTCCATTTCAGAATAACGCCGCTTTCTCCAACTGCCCACGCTTCGTTGGCTGAAACAACATAGACACTCAATAAATTTTTCGTCGTAGGACTGGGTATCTTTGTCCAAGTGCTGCCATTATATTGCAAGATGGTGCCAGTATCACCTACAGCAAATCCAAAATTACCTAAACCATCACCATTCGGGTCAATGACATGCACTGCATTTAAATTGCTGATCACGCCACTTGCACCTGATACAGGGATTGAAGGGGAGGTCGCAGAAGTTAATTCAACCCAAGTCGATCCGTTCCAACGTAGTACGGTATAACTAAAGTTTCCAGCATTGCAGTTGGTGACGCGAAAGCGAACACCGACCGCCCAGGCTTCTTTGGAAGATACGGCAGAAACACCCAACAGATGTTGTCCTGCACAGCTGCCCGCGACAGGGAGAACGGTTAAACTCGCTCCCAGTAAATGGATAAACATAAAATTAGTACCGCTAACATCACCCACCATCCAACCTTCAGCATTTGATAGCATATCAACACTATTTAAGTTTACGTTGCTTGCATTCGTGAAAGATGTACTTGTCCAGGCAAGCTCAGTGGGTGAATTCCAATGCGTGAGAACAAAAGTACTCCCTGCTTTATTTCCCACTGCATAGGCATCTTGTAATTCAACACCACTTTGAAGGGTGCGTTTCCAAGTGGGAGAAGTGACATTTGGTATTCCGCCCACCGAGTTTAAAGAACATTGGTATTGCGAAACATAAGTACCGCTGGTATGACTGCTTGCGATGGTATTATTCACAGCGCGCGTCACACCAATAAAACTATTCCCAGAAATTCCCGTGTAATTCATGGCTTCTTTATCAATTAAAATTCGTCCGCTCGACGCAAACCCTGTTGTGCTCGTGACCGGGATGGTGGTTGCACTGCTGGTGATCGCACTACTTAACACATCATCAGTTAAAAAAGGTGATCCGGTGACTCGTGTGACTGTGAACGCACCTCGCCCGAAAGTACTGTTGGTTAAATTAGTATTTCCATTCAATGCGGCGCATGAAATTCTTATGCTTGCACCGCTTAACAATGGCGTCACTAAATAGCGAGTTGCTTTCTCGAGGCCTGCCTCTGCAATATAAAAAGCAGTTTCTGACATCGCAAAATAATTCGTGGACGCAGCGCTTCCTACAAACATATAAACAATCGCGGAACCTAAGAAACCAATAATGATGATGAATATAACCGCTACAATACTGAGAAAACCCTGTTGTTTGCGCCATTTCATAGTAAATCCCTTGGATACACAGAAGTGCTTAAACTAAAATTAGTATTATTTTTGGTGATATTGATCGTGATGGTGATGTAACGAATCAAGCTTATGGTCGCGGTGCTTGCACCATTTTTATCAAAGTAACTGAATGTCAGTGAAGAAATGCCATCTGCCAATATCTGACTGTTACGCATGAGATTTGTCCCACTTAAGGAATAACTGACGCTAGTACCGCTAAAGTCGGTAAAGGTGAGTTGTGTTGCGGTCGCGGTAGTGATGCTGAGCGGCGATGCGATAGCACGAATATCGCGTGCCATGCGTTCGATGGCTAAACGTCCTTGCCAATCTGCATCAAGAACATTTTTTGCCGTGAGGTAAGATTGGGCTCCTTGAGCGATAATGGCACTCACTACACCAGCGATCAGACTGGTTAAGACAATTACCACAATTAATTCAATTAACGTAAATCCTTGGATGTTATTTCTACGCATATTAATACGCCGCAATTAAAGTAGAAAAAGATGCATCACCTAAACCACTCACTGTCACGGTAATCGTTTTATAATTGGTATCGCTATTGAGAGTGGTACAACTGATGTTGGTGCTGATGGCATAACCTGTTGGCACCGTACAAAAACTAGGAGTGGTGGTATTGGGACACGTTAATGTACTAAATCCATTTAGAGATTGTTGGCCGATAAACCATTCCATACAACGTTTTGCAGTTTGTGTGGCAACAATTTCTTGATGAATGGTCGGAATATTTCGCAACACAGTAACAAGACTGAGAAGAATGGTCGTGGCCAACAGGCTGGTGACAAGAATAAACATTACTACTTCGATAAGCGTAAAACCATGTTCATTTTTCATTGAACCGCAACGCTCCCTGTTTCAGGTGTAATGGAAACCGTTTTCGTAGCACCTCCAGCGGTTAACACAATTGAGGCGGTTGACGAGAGTGCGGTACCAGGGCTTGCTGCATCCGTATAAGGTGCGCCTAACCCATCAAACGCAATCAAATTATTGGGTAAGTTTGTCAGAGTGCCGAAGGTAATTCCAGAATTTAATGTGAGCGTAGTATTCCCTAAAGCAAGCGTAATAGGCGTTCCGGAAAAATTCACGATTTGATAAGTGGTAGAGGATGTTTTCACCCAACGATAGCGCTGACCGGTTGTCATTGATAAAGTTTGTGTGTAACGAAGATCATTTGCCAATTGATGAATTTGCCCATCTAAGTTAATTGTCGATCCTGGCCAGTTAAAATAAACCCCAACTGATAATAGCGAAATCAAAACAATCACAACAATCAGTTCAAACATGGTAAATCCTGATTGTTTGGCAAACGTATCCATGTCCAAAAATCCTTGGTAGAAATAAATATTAATTTATAAGAGAATAGAGTCTACTTCTCGCTGGTAAGGATATCAGGTTGTGCTAAGTAAGCTAAGACATTTTAAAGGAATAAGCTCGTTATGGCCGAATAATAAGAAGGGAAGTATCTTTGCTCCCGGCTTCTGCAGCATTGTTTTTACCCCCAATCAAATTGATTTAGCGTATGCGAAAAATAATAATGACAAAATTGAATTGCAATTTATTGAAAGCTATCCTTATAAAAAAAATCAATTTTCAGAAGTTTTAAATGCAGCGGTCAAAAGACATCAATTAGAAGGCGTCTATTGCACTTGGGTATTACCACCGGAACGTTACCAATCAATTTTATTGGATGCATTACCGGTTGCCGAATCCGAATTTCAAGCAGCAGTACGGTGGAAAATTAAAGGGACGCTACAATACCCTGAAGAAGATATCGTCGTGGATCATTTCCCATTGCCCATGAAAAAAACGCATGATCCACATGAAATGATTGTTGTGGTTGTCGCGCAACAAAGTTTTTTACAGCCTCATGCCAATAAAATTCAGCAAAGCGGTCTGCGCCTGACCACGATTGATATTCAAGAATTAGCATTACGAAATATTACTGCGCTTTATGAAAATGATGAAAAAACCACAGCATTTATTTATTTACGTGAAAAAAGCAGCGAACTCGTTATCAGTTGTCAAAAAGAATTATATTTTCATCGGCATCTTGAATTAACCAGCGCAGGCGCAAATCTTCAAGAGGAACATTCATCCAATCCTGAGTTGGATAAAGCAGCACTCGAATTGCAACGTTCATTTGACTACTTTCAAGGTCAATGGCGCAAACCACCACCCACACGGGTTTTTTTAGCCGCATCAGAAGTTTTAACACCTTTAATTATGCATTATTTCACGCAATATCTCGCATTACCTATCCAACCATTAGATCTGCGTGAAGTATTAAAAAGCAAGCAAGAATTAAGTATTCAAGAACAGGGACATTATTTGCCGCTCATTGGAGGTTTGTTAAGAGAAGAGAGTGAACACCATGCAGCAACAAGTTAATTTTTATTTATTACTACCACAACAAAACAAACATCATGTTTCTTTGCAAAAAATGATGTTTGCTTACGGCGTATTTATTTTTTTATTATTCGTGTTAACCCTGTGGGATATTGGGCAAAACTATAAAAAATCGAAGCAATTAACTATTTTTAAAAATGAATTGGCCACTGAAAAAAAACAAGTCGCGACATTAACCGCGCAATATCCGATGCTTAATCCCAAAGATCTCGAAGCATCTATGCAGAATCTGCAGCGAGAACTAGAGATGAAAAATAAAATGGTTGCTTTGTTATCGCAACGCAGCGGTTTTTCGATGTATCTATCCAATATTGCAAAAGCGTCAGTGCGCGGCGCTTGGTTGACGGATATTTCTATCTCAATGCAAGACATGCAAATTGGATTAAAGGGGCAAGCGCTACAAGCGACGTCCGTGCATCAATTTTTAAATCAATTAGTCCATCAATCTGAATTTGTAAATATGCCCTTGGAATTACGTGAATTAATTAGTACGGGGTCCGCCAATAATTCTTATTTAGGCTTTTTTATTGCGACGAAGGCAGCAACGTAATGATAAATGACAAACTTGTGCGATTAGAAGCTTGGCTTAAAAAACGCGATCAACGCGAACGTGTTTTTTTAGCCTTGATCGTTGTCACCTTGACTTATGCAATCTGGAATTTATTCATCGATCGCGGTCTTGTTTCAGAGCAAACCACACTAAAGAATGCCATTGATGCAACTCAAGCAGAAATCAATACGACTCACCTGCAAGTACAAAATATTATGGATATTATAAACAATAGTGCTTTTGAGCAAAAATTACAGCAACAAAAAAACTTGTCGAGCGAATCTGTTGATTTCAAACAACGACTAGAGAATTTAATACCCACGGCTATCGCCACAAAAGATTTACCTGCACTCACAGCCGCTATTTTACAAACGCCAGGGGTCACACTCATTTCTTTAAAAAAATTACCCTCTGAAAGCTGGATTCCAAAGGGGTTAACTGTCATTTCATTGTCCGAAAGCGCGAAGAATATCTCTAAATATTCGTTAGAATTAACGTTTACCAGTGATTATTTTAGTACGATTGAATATTTGCATCGTTTAGAAAAATTATCATGGCATCTTTATTGGGATAACTTGCAATATAAAGTGACGCAATATCCGAAAGCCGTGGTAGTAGTTCGAATGTATGTATTAAGTAATTAACAGGCGAGTGAAACATGAAGCTATTATTGTGGAGCATCATATTAAGTTTAGCCACTACTCAAGTTTTTGCTGAGGCATTACGCGATCCTACTCGTCCTGAATTTTTAAATAATAAAAATAATGTTGTGACAGGGCCATTAGAATTGAATGCGATTATTTTATCTCCTAATCGACAAGTGGCGGTGATCAATGGTACGGTCGTTAAAGTAGGGGATGAAATTGGTGATGCAAAAGTGATTTCAATTGCGCCAAACACCGTGCAGCTTGATGGAGTTGGTGGTAAAATCACGCTGTTCTTGCTGGATAAGTCACTAAAACAACCGGTGCCGATGAGGGATTAAATGGATTTTATGCAAGAAAAATTTTTTAAATTTGGTTACAAACTATTTTTTATCCTATTGACGGTTTTATTGGGAAGTTGCCATACAGTTTACCCCAGCCATGGCACCGCTTATGATCAAATGCATCATGATTTCGCGCATGGTATCGCGCACAATGAAGCGCTCATGTATTTTTCCAAACGGAATGCCGTGCCAAGATCGGTCAGTAATGCACTCTTGCCTTCTGTCTCGCGTCGCTATGCAGAAATTCCGCCGACTGAGCGTCGTTTTAACGTAACCGCTGACAAAATGCCGGCAAAAACTTTCTTTACCGGATTAGTGGAAGGTACGCCAATCAATATGGTGGTGAATCCCAATGTCGCCGGTACCATTTCTCTGAATTTAAAAAATGTGACGATTGAAGAAGCCATGCAAGCTGTGCGCGATGCTTACGGATACGAGTACAAACGCACTGCGTATGGGTATGAAGTATTGCCGCAAGAACTTGAAACCACGATTTTTACCGTCAACTATCTGGATATCCGTCGCATCGGCAAATCATTTACTGAAGTGACCTCAGGACAAATCAGTGAAAAGGTTGGCACATTTAGCACCGGTGCTACCTCGCAAACAATACAAACGAGCATGACAAATCAAAATACTCCTTCAGGCAGCAGTATTGATACACGCTCTGAAGTAAATTTTTGGCGCGTACTTGATATCACTTTAAAATCAATGATTGGCACCCAAGGTGGACGCTCCGTTGTGATTAATCCTCAAGCGGGCATTGTCATGGTGCATGCATTACCCAGTGAATTACACCAAGTTGGACGTTACCTCGACCGCATTCAATCCAGCATGGGGCGTCAAGTGGTTTTAGAAGCTAAAATTCTTGAAGTTGAATTAAGCGATCAATTTCAATCCGGCATTAATTGGAATTTATTTGGGCTTGGCAATCCAGTGACAAATAATGGTGGTGCATCTCAAACAGGTACCAATACGTTTACCGGTACCGACATGCAAGACTTTAGCACCATGTTTACTCTGAATGCCGGTAAAGGCAGTTTCAATTTGCTCATCAAGTTATTGCAAACGCAAGGGAATGTGCAAGTCTTATCAAGCCCGCGATTATCAACGGTTAACAATCAAAAGGCGATCATTAAAGTCGGTCAAGATGAATTTTTTGTGACGGGTGTATCAACACAAAATACGGTGACGGTGAATTCCACGATACCAACCGAAGAAGTCAATCTCACCCCATTTTTCTCGGGAATTACGTTTGATGTGACACCCCAAATTAGTAAAAATGACATTATTACCTTACACATTCATCCATCGATCAGCTTAGTGAAAGAACAACAAAAAAGTATTGTCTTGGGTCAGACCACGACGAATACGCCAAACACGTTAACGTTACCGCTGGCGTTAAGCACAATCCGTGAATCGGATAATGTGGTGCGCGCTAAGAACGGTCAAATTATTGTGATTGGTGGTTTGATGCAAAATACCATGACAGAAGAAACAGCAGGGACACCTGGCGTATCGCGCATACCTTACATTGGCGCGTTATTTAGACGGACTTTTCAAGTATCGAGAAAAACTGAGTTAGTGATCTTATTAAGACCCATTATTGCCTCACAAAAAACAACTATCACTGATCTGCAAGATACTGAACAAGCGTTTTCAGCCATGAAACGTGGTTTTCATGCCGGCGGATTGCCTGATGTGTTTGGTAATGAAGGTGAGAATGAATAATCTTAATGGGGAAATTCAATGTATTTAGATCATTTCAAATTTAATGAATTGCCATTTTCCCTCACGCCCAATGTCGGGTTTTTTTGTCGTTTAAACGGACATCAAGAAGCGCTTGATACAATTTTATTTAGCTTACGCAGTGGCGAAGGTTTTATTAAAATTGTGGGTGAAGTCGGGTCTGGCAAAACATTATTGTGTCGAAAATTGTTAGATAACTTGGAAGAAGATTTTGTCACCGCCTATATTCCCAACCCTGACTTGACGCCGATAGAATTACGTCGCGCATTTGCACGCGAACTGGGTGTCGATCCAAGTTTGCTGCATGATCAACATGAATTATTGACGGTCATTAATAATCATTTATTTCAATTACACATTCAAGGTAAGCGCGTTGTATTGCTCCTCGATGAAGCACAAGCATTGTCTGAAGAAAGCTTGGAAGCATTACGTTTGTTAACTAACCTTGAAACGAAAACCGCAAAATTATTACAAGTTGTGTTATTTGGTCAACCCGAGTTAGATGAAAAAATTAATTTACCGCATTTACGCCAATTAAAACAACGCATCAGTTTTTCGTATTATTTACCTCAAATGTCACGCGACGATTTGGATACGTATTTATTTCATCGCCTGGCTGTCGCAGGAAATTCATACGCAGCATTATTTACCAAAAAAGCACGCGATTTGTTATATCGTAAAAGTTTGGGCATTCCCCGTTTAGTCAATATTTTAAGTCATAAAGCGCTACTGATTGCGTATGGACGAGGTGAAGAAAAAATTAATCATAAAATTATGCGTATCGCGATTCAAGATACAGAAGCGGTTGTGATGCCAGGTTACAAAAGAAAAATTCTTACCTATTCGCTGGGCATTGGTTGCTTTGTCACATTAATTTTACTTTGGTATTTATATAAAGGAATCATTTGATGAGTGTAATTAATCAAATGCTCAAGGATTTAGAAAAGCGCGCAAAAACGCCTGCTCGGTCTCACCTTGTTTTGTCACAAGCCAAAACTCCTGCTATCCATCAAAAAAAAGGGAACTATTCTTCATTTTTGATTGCATTTATTTTTTTATTGCTCGCATGTGCGTTGGTGAGTGTCCCTTATTTTATAAATAAACCGGTTTACGCTAATAAATCAGATGTTATTTCGAGTACAATACCCACTGAAAAAATCTCGCTCAGTAAAAATATACATGAAATCGAATTTAATCCGAATATTTCTAACGCGCTCTTAACTGGCATTACCTTGCAAACACAAGCTGATATGACGTTTTTGCGTTTTTTGTTAAATAATCAAGTTCTTTATCGTGTGGAAGAGAACTTAGATAAACATCAACTGATTATTGTGCTTGAACATGCGCGCTTACTCACAAGTTTGCCACCGATCAATTATGAAAACAGTGCCATTCAACATATTTCGATGAGCAATGATCGAAATGATGAATTGAAAGTGGTGATCAATTTACAAGAAAATTCATCATTACAACAATTAAAATTTAGTGAGACAAGCAAATTACCCGAGTTACAAATTGATATTCACGGTCAAAATAATTTAATGACGACCAACGCAGCGACAGAAAAACAAAATCCACTGCTTATCAAAAAATATGTATTGGATGTAAATGCAGATGAAGAATATCGACATGCATTATCATTTGCGTCATCAGGTCAAATTGACAAAGCAATTGAGCTGATCAAATCACTTCTCAATCGATTCCCCAACAATCATCCTGCTCGGCAAACGTTGATCACATTGTTATTACAAAAAGGGGATCGTGCTGCTGCTGAAAAAATTGTGGATGCCGGATTAATGGAAGAACCGGATTATTTAAATTTTGTTGAATTAAAAGCACGTATTTTATTTGACGAAGATAAGGTAGGAAAAGCGCTCAGTTTATTAGAGCACGTTTCACCACCTATTGCAGAACATCCAAGCTATTATTCTTTTCTTGCAGCCATGTATCAACGTCAAGGACAACCGCAAATTGCTGTTAAACTCTATGAACAACTTTTAAGTTTACAACCGAATAAAGGTATTTTCTGGGTAGGGCTTGCCATTGCATTAGAATCTATTGGTAAACACAATCAAGCGCAAGAAGCCTTTGCTCGAGCGGATGATGCGCAAGGTCTGAGTCCCGAGATTAAAGCGTATGTTGAAAATGCACTTCACGAAACATAATTTAAATGAGGCTGTATGACAACAGTTGCAAAAAAAATTCATATCGGAAAATTATTATTAAATAATAATTTATTAACCCAAGAACAACTTGACACTGCCATCGCACGCCAAAAATCGACAGGCGATCGGCTTGGACAAGTACTAGTGAACATGGGTTTGATAAAAGAAAATCAAATTCTTGACTTATTGGCTGAGCAATTAAAAATTCCATTAATCGATATTAAAAATTATGCATTGGACCCTAAAGAAGTTTTTACCCTTCCGGAAATTTATGCCCGACGATATCGCGCTATCGTATTACATCGAGATAAACAAGGCGTTTTATTAGGAATGGCAGATCCACAAGATGTGATTGCGAATGATGAATTATCCCGAATTTTAAATGTTCCGATTAAAGTTGCCTTGGTTCGCGAAGATGATTTGTTAAAAGTGATTGACATGGTCTACCGCAGGACGATGGAAATTTCCTCCTTCGCCGAAGAACTTTCTCATGAGCTGACAAAAAATGATTATGATATCGCTCAACTTGCTGTTGGTTTATCAAGAGCGGATGCACCGGTTGTTAAATTATTACAATCCATCTTTGAAGATGCCGTACAAGTGAATGCATCCGATGTGCATATCGAACCCGACGAACATTTATTACGAATACGTCAACGCATCGATGGTATTTTGCATGAACAAATTTTAAAAGAAAAACATGTGGCGCAAGCATTGGCATTACGTTTGAAATTGATGGCTGGGCTTAATATTGCTGAAAAACGTTTGCCGCAAGATGGTCGTTTTAGCATTAAGGTGCATGACAAAAATTATGATATTCGTTTGTCGACATTACCCACACAATATGGTGAATCCGTTGTAATGCGTTTACTCAATCAAGCGTCAGAAATTTTAGGCCTTGAAAAAGTGGGAATTCCATCTGCAATTTTAGAACGACTTTATAAAATTTTATCGCTACCGAACGGTTTGTTGTTAGTCACAGGTCCGACAGGCAGCGGAAAAACGACAACATTGTATGGCATGTTAACGTATCTTAATAATCCGGAAAAAAAAATTATTTCCGTCGAAGATCCGGTGGAATATCGCATTTCGCGTATTAACCAAGTGCAAGTACAAACTAAAATTGATTTAACCTTTGCACGCGTTTTACGCTCTGTACTGCGTCAAGATCCTGACGTGATCATGGTGGGTGAGTTACGCGATCAAGAAACGGCGACGATTGCTATGCGAGCTGCAATGACAGGACATTTTGTGTTATCAACATTACACACCAATGATGCGATTAGTTGCGCGATACGTTTGTTAGATATGGGCGCTGAAGGTTACATTGTCGCCTCTGTGTTACGCGCAGTGATGGCGCAACGTCTGGTGCGACGTATTTGCCATAATTGCATTGAACCGTATCAACTTACCGCGCAAGAAAAAATTTGGCTCGCCGCTATGAAGAAAGAAGAAATATTTCAAGATCGAGAGTTTAAGCATGGTGTGGGTTGTTCTTATTGTCATAACACGGGTTACAAAGGACAAGTGGGTGTGTTTGAATTACTTGAAATTAGTCCCGATGCGGCGGATGCATTGCGGTTAAATAATACGGGAAAATTTGGTCGTCTCATTAGTGAAGATAAAAATTATAAACCATTAATTGATAGCACACTGGCGCTGGTTCTTGAAGGAGTTACCACCTTAAGCGAAGTCATTCGTATTACCGGCGAAAACTTACAAGATTCATGAGAGAGTATTAGATGCCAACTTTTCAATATCAGGGACGTGACAACGATGGAAGGCCGATTCAAGGACGTCGTTTGGCGCAATCCGCTGATAACTTGAATACGCAATTACTCAAAGAAGGTGTGACGCCCATTACCATTCGTCTCACGAAAGGAAAGTCGGATGTACTGGAAAGCATTAAGGAATGGTATCAATCTCGCGGTAATAATTTAGAAGAATTGGGTATGTTTGCCAGACAAATGCATACCTTAACGAAAGCAGGTGTCCCAATCACCTCTGCATTACGCCAACTCTCAGAAAATGCGCGCACGTTACGCATGTCGACTGCACTGAATGGCATTGTCGAAGGACTTGAGTCAGGAAAAGATTTAGCAAGTGCGATGCAAGAATATGCGAATATTTTTACGCCGATCATGATTAGCATGATTCGCGTGGGACAAAACAGTGGTCATTTAGATGAAGCATTTTTGCGCCTCAATCAATATCTCGAATTGGAAGGTGCTGCAATCAAACGCGCAAAGACTGCTTTGCGTTATCCAGTAATTGTTATTTTCGCCATTATTACAGCGGTTGTTTTAGTGAATGTTTTTGTGATTCCCACGTTTAGTAGAGTTTTTCAACAAGCTAATGTTGAATTGCCGATGGCGACCGTTATCTTAATCAGTATTTCGAATTTTTTTACGCATTATTGGGGTTTTATTCTTATTTTCGTGACAGTAATCACTGGATGGGCTTATTTTTCATTACATACCCCTGAAGGAAGGTATAAGTGGGACAGAACTCTGTTACGTTTACCCATTATCGGGGGGATATTACGGCGGATTGTTTTATTACGGTTTGCTCAATCGTTTTCCGTCGTCGTCAGTTCCGGCATTCCCATCATCGAAGGTATTAGCTTGGTTGCAGCAACTTTGGGTAATACCTATGCGGCTAAAGAAGTTTTATCACTGCAAGATTCAATCCAACATGGTAAAAGTTTAACTCAAGCAATAGGCGCCACCCATTTGTTCACGCCTCTGGAAATGCAAACCATGGCCGTGAGTGAAGAAACGGGTGAATTGGCAAATATGCTTGATCAAGTCGCGACATATTATCGTCGTGAGGTCGATTATGATCTTAAAAGGTTAAACGATGTGATTGAACCTGTTTTAATTATTGCTTTATCATTTGTGATATTAATGCTAGCTTTTGCAGTATATTTACCGATTTGGAATATGGTTAAATTAGTACATCATTAACTTGAGAAGGAGAAAGGAATGAAAAGGAAGCAAGAGGGTTTCACGTTAGTTGAATTAGTGATTGTAATAATTATCTTGGGATTATTGACAGCCGTTGCTATCCCCAAATTCATTGATCTTTCATCCGATGCTAAAACTGCTGCCCAAAATAGTGTTGCAGCCTCCTTGTCTGCAGCGAATGCCGTGAATTACGCTTCACGCAAAGTAAATTCAACCAAAGGAGTTTCGGTGGCAAACTGTACAGATGTGGCTTCCGCTTTACAAGGTGGATTACCAACAGGATATACCATCACCGCAGCAACGGTTGCAGTGGATACCACCGTATCCTGTACACTCTCGGGACCGGCGGCCGTGACGTCAACATTTAGTGCGACAGGTATTAGCTAATATAAACACGCTGAGGAACGGTCGCTATGCGACCACCTCAGTACGACCGTCTCGAAGAGTCGCTCGCCGTTTTCGTACCGCCATTGCTAATTCAGACAACAACAGAGCAGTATCTTTCCATGAGATACACTCATCAGTAATGCTCTGACCATAAGTCAGTGCGCGACGATCACCAAGACGTTGGTTACCTGCAATCAAGTTACTTTCAATCATCATGCCACACACGGCTGACGAACCTTGGCAAATTTGTTGGATCACAGATTTCGCTGCAATAATTTGATTATGATGATGCTTCATACTATTACCATGACTGCAATCCACCATCAGACGTGGCAGCAAATTAAATTTTTTTAGCATGTTGAGCGCTTGATGAATATGTTTCGCGGAATAATTAGGTTGATCCTCAGCACCACGCAAAATAATATGGCAACAATCATTTCCTTGGGTCGCGATAATTGACGGGGCACCATGTTCATTGATGCCGAGAAAATAATGTGGATGTTGTGCTGTATTCACCGCATCTATCGCAATTTGAATGTTACCATCTCGATTATTTTTAAATCCGACTGGCGTTGGTAATCCTGATGCAAGTTCACGATGTAATTGACTTTCAGACGTGCGCGCACCAATCGCATTCCAAGAAATTAAATCGTTTAAATAATGTGGAATGAGTGGATTTAAAAATTCTGTGCCCGCGGGTATGCCTAATTGGGTTAATTCAAGCAGAAGTTTTCGTGCAAGTTTCAATCCTTCTTGCAAATCAAAAGAACCGTCCAATCGAGGATCGCTAATTAAACCTTTCCAGCCAGTCGTGGTGCGTGGTTTTTCAAAATAAACACGCATCAAAATAAAAAGATCATCGCTAAAATTATTTGCGGCTTGTTTCAATAATTCTGCAAATTCCATAGCAGCATCGACATCATGAATCGAACATGGTCCTGTGATCACCATCAAACGAGGATCTTGACCATGAATAATTTTACGCGCAGTCTCTCGAGCATGTTGAATTTTTTTTACAGAATTCTCTGAGACTGGTAATTCCTGAGATAAGACCAGTGGACTAATTAGTGTTTTTTTGGCATCGTTTATAAACATGCGTGGATTATACCGATAAGAGGATGTAACGTGTCAAATAATAAGTCACTTATTCTGTTAGGTTACGCGGCAGATATCGCAGGACCCACTCTTGGCTGCGCTGACGGCCCATACGCTATCCAACATTCAACCCATCTTCAAACATTGGTTGAGCAAGGAATTGACATACAATGGTCAACCATTATTAAAACATATGCACAAACCCATGATAAGTTATTGCAAGTGAGAGAACAATGCGAACAGTTAGCAAAAGCGGTCATTCCATTAGTTCAACAAAAAAAATTATTTGCCGTGATCGGCGGCGATCATACATCGGCCATCGGAACGTGGAGCGCAGTTTCGACAGCGATTGAAAAAAAAGGTTCGCTGGGATTGATTTGGATTGATGCACACATGGATAGCCACACGCCCGAGACGAGTTTATCCGGTAATTTGCACGGTATGCCGCTCGCGTGTCTATTAGGGCAGGGGGATGATGCGTTAACGCATTTGCTTAGTGATCGTCAAAAATTAAAACCCGAACATCTTTGTTTGATTGGAGTTCGCAGTTTCGAATCCGGCGAAGCGAATCTTTTGAAAAAATTAAATGTTCGAATTTATTTTATCGAAGAAGTTAAACAACGCGGACTGAATACGGTATTAGCTGAAGCAATAAAACTTGTTTCGCAAGACACGATTGGTTACGGTCTTAGCATCGATATTGATAGCATAGATCCAATAGATGCACCGGGGACAGATACGCCTGAACCCAATGGTTTGAATGCAAATGAATTATGCAAAGCACTGACGATGATTGCTGGCGATTCACGCTTACTTGGCCTTGAAATTGCTGAATTTAATCCACAGGTTGATTTAAATCAAAAGACTGAAAAACTCATTGCCCGCATGCTTCAATCAATACTTTTATAATATTGAATTTACTGATTTTATATCATTGGGACGTAATATAATTTTTTATGCTATGCTGAAAATAGAACTAGAGAAAAGGGTGTGATATGCAAGATAAAATTCATGAACTATTAGATTTTTGGTTTGGTGACTTGGGACATGCTGATTTGCCAACAAGTGACCGCACCAATTTATGGTTCGGTGAAAATGAACAATTAAAAATAAGTCTGCTCGATAAATTTAAAAAAGAATATGAATCCGCTGTCAAAGGTGAATTAAATAATTGGGCTGATTCACCGCGTGGTCGATTAGCATTAATCATTTTATTGGATCAATTTTCACGAAGTTTTTATCGCAGTTCACCAGAAGCATTTGCGCATGACAAAGAAGCATTGGATTTATGTGTGAGCGGATTAAAAGACAACATGGATCATGCGTTAACGTTAATTGAACGAATATTTTTTTACATGCCATTAGTTCATTCTGAAGATACAGAAAATCAAGAACAATCCATACGTTTATTCCAAAATCTGGTATCATTATCCATGACTGAAACGACGCAAGTGTATCAATTGTTTTTAGCATATGCTTATGCACACTTTCGAGTCATAAAAGAATTCGGCCGTTTCCCGCAACGAAATACTATTTTGGGGCGTGACTCCACAAAAGCCGAAATCGCTTTTTTAAAAAATTCATAATTGCCGGGGTCGTAGCTCAGCTGGGAGAGCGTCGCGTTCGCAATGCGAAGGTCGGGAGTTCGATCCTCCTCGACTCCACTTTAATTAAGGACATAGAATATGAGCACGAAGCCACCTCTGTTAGTTGCTGGAATTATTTTTCTAATCGTCGGAATTCTCCATTTTGTTCGCTATTTTTATAATTTTAATTTAATCGTGATGAGTTATGATGTGCCGCAAAATGTGAGTTTAGTGGCGGGTATTATTTTGCTTCTTTTATCTGCGTGGATGTTTTTATCGCGTCGGTAAAAATTTTGGAGTAACCAATGAAAGCCATTCAAATTAATGAAAATGGAAATGCATCCGTTTTGCAAATGAAGAATCTTCCCACACCTCAGCCTGGAAAAGGTGAAGTATTAGTCCGACTTAAAGCAGCCGGACTTAACTTCATCGATATTTACATGCGTCGCGGCCACTATCGCACAACACTTCCCTATATCCCGGGTTTAGAAGGATCGGGTATTGTGGAAAAAGTGGGTGATGATGTGACTGAGGTGAAAAAAGGCGATCGTGTTGCCTATACCGGAAGTATTGGTTCTTATGCTGAATACAATATCGTAAAAGCAGATAAATTAATTTTACTGCCCGATGACATTACCTTTGAACAAGGTGCAGCATTTCCTTTGCAAGGGATGACGGCCCATTATCTCATACACGATTATTATCCCATTAAAAAAAGTGATTACGTGCTGGTGCATGCGGCGGCAGGTGGAGTAGGGCTGTTGTTGGTGCAGTGGATTAAACATTTAGGCGCAACCGTGATTGGCACTGTCTCGACCGATGAAAAAGCAAAAATGGCACGTGATGCAGGCGCTGATCATATAATTTTTTATAATAAGCAAAATTTTGTGGAAGAAACAAAAAAAATTACCCATGACAAGGGTGCGGATTACATTATCGATGGTGTGGGTAAATCAACTTTCACGCATGATTTAGATGCGGTGAAAAAACGCGGTGTCATTTGCATTTTTGGTTCAGCCAGCGGCCCTGCAGAACCATTAGCGCCAAATTCATTGCAACAAAAATCGATTGTCGTGGCCGGTGGAAGTTTATTTAATTCGGTTGATACACGCGACGAATTATTGAAACGTGCAAACGATGTATTAACGGGAATTCGTCAAGGATGGTTAAAGCTAAACATCAATCATGTGCTTTCATTTGAAGATGCCGCGAAAGCGCAAGAAATGCTTGAGAATCGACAAACCACTGGGAAAGTTATTTTAACAATGGGGTAGTCTCGTCCTGAGGAGGCGCGCAGCGCCGTCTCGTTTACCGTTCGCCCTGAGGAGGCGCGCAGCGCCGTCTCGAAGGGCATTTGAATAATTTCCCTTC
>CAZOFA010000018.1:27224-30778 GCA_964578975.1 uncultured Coxiellaceae bacterium | reverse complement strand
CGCGCTTAAATAACTGGAGTTTTTGGTTATTGCCTTTTGCGTTCACGATGTTGTTAAGCACATTAGTTGGAACAGGACCTGCGCCTGATTTTGGTTGGACGTTTTACGCGCCACTTTCGACGACGTATGGGCCACAAAGTACTGACTTCTTTATTTTTTCCATTCACATGATGGGTGCATCTTCAATTTTAGCGGCGTTGAATATCGTTGTAACGATTTTTAATATGCGCGCACCTGGTATGACATGGATGAAGATGCCAATGTTTGTGTGGAGTTGGTTAGTCACCGCATTTTTATTATTGGCGGTGATGCCTGTGTTAGCAGGTTGCGTCACCATGATGTTAATGGATCGTCATTTCCATACCAGTTTCTTTAATGCGGCGGGTGGTGGAGATCCATTATTGTTCCAGCACGTGTTTTGGTTCTTTGGTCATCCTGAAGTGTATATTTTAATTTTGCCAGGCTTTGGTGTGATTTCTGAAATTATTCCAACCTTCTCACGCAAGCCATTATTCGGTTATGTTTTCATGGTATATGCAACGGTGTTGATTGCATTAGTTGGCTTCGTTGTTTGGATGCATCACATGTTTACAACAGGTGCACCGATTGCAGCACAACTTTATTTTATGTACGCCACGATGTTAGTTGCCGTACCTACCGGTATTAAAGTCTTCAACTGGTTGGCAACGATTTTCAAAGGTTCTCTCACCTTTGAAACGCCGATGTTATTTGCATTAGGTTTTCTCGTGATGTTTACCATTGGTGGTTTGTCAGGATTGATGCTTGCTTTAGTCCCTGCCGATTATCAATATCGCGATAGTTATTTTGTGGTTGCACATTTCCATTATGTATTAGTGTCGGGATCGTTATTCACCATTATTGCGGCAGTTTATTTCTGGTTACCGAAATGGACAGGTCGTATGTTCAGTGAAAAACTCGGTCAATGGCATTTCTGGTTATCCGTGATTGGTATGAACGTGACGTTCTTGCCGATGCACTTTTTAGGCTTGGCAGGTATGCCACGTCGAATTCCAGATTATGCATTACAGTTTACGGACTTTAATCAAATCTGCACGGTTGGGGCATTTATTTTTGGATTTGCACAATTGATTTTCCTCTACATTATTGTGAAATCATGCTTTGGAAAAGAAACCCATCACTTGAGCAATGAAGTGTGGGAGGGTGCAAAAGGATTAGAATGGACGCTGCCATCACCACCGCCTTATCATACGTTTGAAACAATACCTGTTGTTAAATAACAGTTATGTCCTCTCAAACAACGCAACAACAAAAAAATAAACGCCTACTACGAATTTTAGTGGTAGGCGTTATTTTTATGTTTGGCTTTTGTTATATGTTAGTTCCGTTGTATGCACTGATTTGTAAAAAAGAAGGCATCAATGGAAAATCAGCAAATGCTGCCACCGTTGTTGATCCGAATATGCAAGTCGATTATTCGCGAACGATCAAAGTGAGTTTTACAACGACATTGCATACCGGTGTCCCTTTCAAATTTATTTCATTATCTAAATCAATTGAAATGCATCCGGGTGAGCGAAAATTAATTTATTTTTATGCGGAAAATCAATCCGGCAAAGAAATGACTGTGCAAGCGATTCCCAGCATTACACCGATGGATGCCGCGCGATTTTTGAAAAAAACAGAATGCTTCTGTTTCACGCAACAATATTTTTCTCAACATGAAAAAGCTGATATGCCCGTTTACTTTTTCATTGATCCAAGCGTGCCCAAAAGCATTAAAGAAGTGACATTGTCTTATACCTTGTTCGATGCATCAGGTTACCTCAAAAAGCAGCCGCATTACACCAAAGGTAGAATTGACGTATGAACCTGCGCTCTCATTTCCGCCCCGTTTTCACATTGCTGTGTTTATTCTTGTTTGTCTTATGCTGCGTGCTAGGTGTATGGCAATTACATCGTTACCATTTTAAAAAAGAATTACTCGCGACGTACCAAAAGAATCTCACTACAAAACCTGAGCCCTTTCAACAAATTAATCAAAACGCCGACGTGCAATTTCAGCGTGTTGTGGTGAAAGGTGACTATCTCAATGATTTAACCATGTTGTTGCAAGATCAATTTCACAATGATCAAGTTGGCTATGATGTGATTACACCCGTGCGTATTCCGGGTGAGAAAAAATTATTATTAGTCGATCGTGGCTGGGTTGAAAAACCGCAGAATAGTGATTTACCGATTATCGCTGCGACCAAAGGTCATCCACCTATCATGGGTTATTTAAAAATGTTAGGTGAATATCAGTTTATTTTAGGTGATAACATTTTAGCGCCTACGCAACGACCGATCGTCATGCAAAAAATCGACGTCAACGAATTAAGTCGCATCACGAACCAAGAATATTTCCCCTTCATACTGCGACTGGATGCTCAAGCAAGTAATGGTTATGTGCGCGATTGGGTGGTGACGACGGTGATGCCAGAGCGTCATATGGGTTATACCGTGCAATGGTTTGCGTTAGCGCTCGTGTTATTGATTGCTTATCTATGTTCTTGTTGTGAACGTGTGACCACTGAAAAGAGATAACGTTTATGCAGCCTACTCGTCCTATACAGCGTATTAAATTATTTTTTATTACCGGCATTTTTATTTTTCCTGTCGTTGTTGGCTGGTTGCTGTATCATTTTAATTCCGAATTACATTTCAAAACGTTAAATCATGGCAACTTATTAAATCCGCCGGTTTCAGTGAGTACGCTTTGGAAAAGCGATGGAAAATGGCAAATTGTTTACGTGCCGAAAAATTGCGACATCAACGCCACCGAGCAAAAAATGTTTTTGCTGCATCAACTCAGAATTGCATTAAACAGTGATAGTAATCGCATCAGCTTAGTGGTCGTGAAAGATGCTCACTGTGCTAATTTGGCTGTGCATGATTTTAGAGCGGTGACACTCACGCAAGCTGATTTTACCAAATGGGAAGTATTGCAAAAAAATAAAATTTATTTAGTCGATCCGAAAAGTAATTTGTTTATGTCGTATCCGAGTGATTCTGATGCGATGAATATTTTTAACGATTTAAAACGCGTGCTTGAGGTGTCGCAAATTGGTTAAACGCAATCTGCTTTCCTACCTTGCATTGTTTGCCAGTGTTTTTGCGCTGGGGGTGATTGCGCTCGGTGCTTTTACACGTTTAATCGATGCCGGTTTAGGTTGCCCCGATTGGCCCGGTTGTTATGGACACATTTTAGTTCCTATCTCGATGAAAGCGCAGATGGCTGCAAATTTAATTTATCCGAAAACCCATTGGGTTGCCTATAAAGCATGGGCGGAGATGTTTCATCGTTATGCGGTAGGTGTGTTAAGTCTTTTGATTGTCGTGATTGTGGGATGTGTTTTTTCAAAAAAAGAATTGAGAACACGTGGCAATGTTATTTTTTCAATCGTGTTATTGCTGCTATTGGCTTATCAAATTATGTTAGGGCAGTGGACTGTGACATTGAAATTATTGCCAGTGATTGTCTCGCAACATTTGTAAGTCGGATTTTTTATTCTAGCGACGTTATGGTTGATCAG
>CAZOFA010000018.1:0-27214 GCA_964578975.1 uncultured Coxiellaceae bacterium | reverse complement strand
AATGTCAGTGCATCGGCAAGCATCCATCCTTCTACAAAAAAATTACTCCCATGGGCGATCGTTGCTGTCATTTTGTTGTTGCTGCAAATTATGTTGGGTGCTTGGACGAGCACAAATTATGCCTCGCTGAGTTGTGCTGATTTTCCTTTTTGTCAGAATGACCATCCCGGCATGACATTTTATTTTAAACAAGCATTTAATCTCATTTCACCTGTTGGCATTAATTATGAGGGTGGCGTTTTGTCTGAAAGTATTCGGCAAACTATTCAAATGACGCATCGATTCGGCGCGCTGGTCGTGACCGTGTATTTGTTTTTATTCACGATGTGTGCGATGCCAATTGCAAGACAAGTTCCTGCATTGATGAAGATCCTGATAGTGTTACTGGGTTTGTTGTGTGTGCAATTGTGTTTAGGCATGAGTAATGTGTTGTTTCAGTTGCCGCTTGCGATCGCCGTGTCTCATACACTTTGTGCGGCGCTCTTGTTGCTCTGTCTTTTAACATTAGTGGTTAAACTTTCGAGAGGATCCGCTACATGAAACAAACGTTGCGTGATTATTATGAATTGTGTAAACCACGTGTCGTGATGCTCATGATTTTAACGTCGATCGTGGGGATGTGCTTGGCGCCTTCTGCGCACTTTCCAATTGTGCCAATGATTTTTGGAAATTTAGGTATCGCATTAGTCGCAGGCGCTGCTGCTGCCTTGAATCATGTCGCAGATCAACACATCGATAAGATTATGGGACGCACGAAACATCGACCGATCGCACAAGGTCGTGTGACGCCGAAAATGAGTATCATTTTTTCTGTCGTGATGTGTGTCTTAGGCATTTTTATATTGTGGTATTTTACGAATGGATTAACGGCGCTGCTGACATTTTTATCGTTAATTGGTTATGCGGTTTGTTATACGCTTTATTTAAAACATGCGACACCGCAAAATATTGTCATTGGTGGTATCGCAGGCGCTGCGCCACCGTTATTAGGTTGGACAGCGGTCACGGGGTCTGTGAGCGCGCCTGCTCTCTTGTTGGTGTTAATCATTTATGTTTGGACGCCGCCGCATTTTTGGGCGTTAGCGATTTATCGATTAGAAGATTACGCGAAGGCTAATGTACCGATGTTGCCGCATACACATGGCGTGCAATATACCAAATTGAATATTGTACTTTATACCGTGCTGTTGGTATGTGTGACAACGTTACCCTTTTTAATCCACATGTCAGGTTGGTTATATTTTATTGGTGTGACGATTGCCAATGGATTTTTTCTGTTTTACGCCGTACGTTTGTTTTTAAAAGACAATCGTCAGTATGCTATCCAAACGTTCTGGTTTTCGATTTATTATCTCGGTATCGTTTTCTTATTGTTGTTATTAGATCGTGGTATTCATCATTTCTATTCAACGTAACAATGGGAGTGATCAGCCATGTTATCCAGCGAAGAAATACAACGATATCGTCACCATTTATCACTCAATGAAATTGGTTTGCACGGTCAAACCACATTAAAAAAATCCCGTGTATTGTGCGTCGGTGCCGGTGGGTTGGGTTCACCGCTCTTGCAATATTTAACGGCAGCAGGTGTTGGCACACTCGGTGTGATGGATGATGATTGTGTTGAACTTTCTAATTTACAGCGGCAAGTGATTTTTGCCACGGATCAAATCAATCAGAAAAAAGTATCTGCAGCAAAAGAACGCTTACTGACAATGAATCCAAATTTAGTTGTCAATACTTATCCAGAGCGATTAACTGAGAAAACGGATTATGCATTTTTTTCTGAATATAATGTCATTGCCGATTGTACAGATAATCTTGCGACACGTGTTTTAATCAATGCAATTTGTTTTCAGCTGAAAAAACCGTATGTGTATGCCGGTGTATTAGGTTTTTCTGGTCAAGTTAGTGTTTTTCACGCGGAGACAGGACCTTGTTATCGTTGTTTATTTCCAGAGAATACCGCTTCTCCGAGTTGTAGTGAGAATGGTGTGTTAGGTGTGTTACCTGGCATACTCGGTGCGATTCAAGCAACCGAAGTGATTAAATACCTTTTAAAAATCGGCGAGAGTTTGCTCGGCCGTTTATTAATGTTTGATGCATTCAGTATGCAGATGAAGACGGTCACCCTGACGAAAAATCCTTTATGTCCATTATGTGGAGATGTTCCTATGTCAAATGCGATAAACGCTAATGTAGAAGAAATTAGTCCGACTGATTTAAAAAAACTGATCGATGAAAAAGCCGATTTCATTTTGCTGGATGTGCGTAATCCAGATGAATATGCGGAAAGTAATTTGCAGGGCGTATTAATTCCGTTACCTGAATTGCCTAAAAAACTCGCGAGCTTAGATAAAGAAAAATGCTATGTCGTGCATTGTAAGTCGGGTGGTCGGAGTTTGCAGGCGATGCATTATATGAAGCAGCATGGGTTTACGAAGGTGGCGAATTTAAAAGGTGGGATCTTGGGGTGTAAGGGTGTTTTGATATAAAAACAGAAAAGCCTAGTACTTTGGGGTTTTGTTGAATAAATCAGATAAGCACCTCTTGTGAGTCCGTGCCCGTGCCCGCGCGCGTGCCCGCGCCCGTCTTTATCACGTTTTTTTGCCTACAAAGTGGTAAAAAGTGGTATATTGTGGGAAATCGTGGTATATTTCTTGCTATGAAGGTACAGAAAATCCTGATTCCAGGCAAAGTTCAAACCTCTATCTAGTTTAAGGAGAAACCAGTGTTTAGAGGCGTCAACGGAATCAACATTGATATTAAGGGTAGAATCGTCATTCCTACCCGTTACCGCGAGCAACTTTCAGAGAGTCGCGGCAGTGTTGTGTTGACAATTGATACCGAAGAAAAGTGTCTCATGCTCTATCCCCTCCCTGCCTGGGAAGAAATCGAAAACAAACTCGTTCAATTACCCAGCTTTAATTCGGCTGCACGTCGCATCCAACGTTTACTCATTGGTCATGCAACAGAGCTTGAATTAGATAGTCATGGCCGTATACTGTTGCCGCCTTTATTGCGCGAATATGCCGGTTTATCAAAAACCGCAATGTTAGTGGGGCAAGGCAAAAAATTTGAAATTTGGGACGAAACGCATTGGCAAGAACGTCGTAATCAGTGGTTATCAGAAGAATCCAATGAGGATCCAACACTGCCAGACGAAGTAAAAAAACTTTCATTGTGAAATGAGGAAAAACAAGGTGGCTTGTAGAATGAACGAAACATATAACGAACATCAATCGGTGTTGCTCACTGAGGTGATTTCTCATCTCGCGATTCAACCGAATGGTGTTTATTTGGATGCTACCTTCGGTCGAGGTGGACACACACAAGCGATATTAAATCACTTGGGTCCGACAGGACGTCTGCTTGCACTGGATAAAGATCCAGAAGCAATTGCCTACGCACGCGAACATTTTTCGCATGACAAACGCTTTACAATTCAACATGGCTCGTTTGCCGATCTTGCAGATTTTGTGGCAACACAAAATTGTGTCGGCAAGATCGACGGCATTTTGTTTGATCTTGGCGTTTCATCACCGCAATTAAATAATCCCGATCGTGGTTTTAGTTTTAAACGTGCAGGTCAATTAGACATGCGCATGGATAATTCGCAAGGCATCGATGCGGCAACGTGGATTGCAAAAGTCGATGAAAAAGAATTAACCCGCGTGTTATTTGAATACGGCGAAGAACGTTATGCACGTCGTATCGCAAGAGCAATTGTTGTGGCAAGACAAACCACACCGATTACGACCACGTCGCAATTAGCAGAAATTATTGCGCGTGCCATACCGGTTTGGCAAAAAGGAAAAGATCCAGCAACACGTAGTTTTCAAGCAATACGCATTGTCATTAATAAAGAATTAGAAGATCTAGAATTAGGCTTAACGCAAGCGATTGAAGTGCTCAACGTAAAAGGACGCTTATTAGTTATTTGTTTTCACTCATTGGAAGATAGAGTGGTTAAGCAATTTATGCTTCGTCAAGAATGCGGTCAAGAAATTCCGGCTGGTTTGCCGATTAAGCATGCTGATATTGAAATGAGGTTTAAACGGTTAGGTCGTGCAATTAAACCAAGCGAACGCGAGATCAATCTCAATCCTCGCGCGCGCAGCGCTATTTTACGGATAGGGGAGAAACTTTTATGAACGCAGCAGCTCGTTTTTTAAATGAAGGGGTATTGTCGCGCGGCTGGGTCATTTCGATTTTTTTAAATCGATCGCAAGTGCCACTGGTCGCCATGGTTTTCGCTGTATTGATTTCAGCGTTAGGCGTGATTTATGTGACGAATACAGCGCGGTGCTTAAATGCAAACATTCAACAAGCACAAAATGAGCGACAAGCGCTCCATGTTCAGTGGGGACAATTGTTATTAGAAAAAAGTACGTGGATCATGCAAGCTCGCATTCAAAATATTGCGGAAGGTGAATTGGGCATGTCGATCCCAACTAATAAATCGGTGGTAGTTATTCAAGAGTGAAATCAAAATCAACGATCGAATTTAATGCTTGGCGTTTTTATTTGCTGGGATCTTTTATCCTTCTTGTGGTTTTCGGATTGATTGCAAGAATGTTTGATCTTGCCGTCCTTGATCGGCATTTTTTACAAAGCCAAGGTGATGTGCGTATGTTACGCATGATTAAAGAACCGGCTTTTCGCGGCATGATCACGGATCGCAATGGTTACCCTTTAGCAATTAGTACTTCCGTTTTCTCTGTCTGGATTAATCCAAAAGAATTTAATATTCGTGCGCATTCAATGAATGTATTGGCCGATAAACTCGATATCAAAACAGCAACCATTAAAACTTTATTACAGCAAAAACAAAAGCGCGAATTTATTTATCTCAAGCGTGAAGTGTCACCAGCAATTGCGCATGAAGTGCATGCGCTGAAAATTCCAGGCGTTTATTTACAACAAGATTACAAACGTTTTTATCCGGAAGGTGAAATTACCGCGCATCTCATCGGATTTACCAATATTGATGACAAAGGTCAGGAAGGTTTAGAGCTGGTTTACAATGATTGGTTAACAGGATTACCGGGGAAAAAAAGAGTGATCCAAGATCGATTGGGGCGAGTGATTTCCGATGTGCAAAATATTCAACAACAAAAACCGGGAAATGATCTCGTCTTAAGTGTGAATCGTCGCATTCAATATCTTGCCTATCGTGAATTAATGGATGGCGTACAAAAAAATAAAGCGTTATCGGGCTCCGTCGTCGTGCTGGATGCGAAAACGGGTGAAGTGCTCGCGATGGTGAATCAACCTTCTTTCAATCCCAATAAAATTGCATCGCAAGAAAAAGAGACGTTTCGCAATCGTGCGGTGACGGATAGTTTTGAGCCGGGTTCCACCATGAAATCGTTCAGTGTGGCAACTGCGCTTGAAAGTGGAAGATATCAACCTGATACGGTGGTGGATACCAATCCCGGTTGGATTCGTGTGGGAAATAAAACACTGCGCGATGAGCATCAACAAGGGTTGATTACGTTAATGCAAATTTTACAAGTCTCGAGCAACGTGGGAATGACGAAAGTGATTTTGACGCTGCCACCGAATCAGTTGTGGAGTTTGCTCCATCGCATGGGTTTTGGTGAAGTCACCGGTATTGGTTTTCCTGGTGAACAAGCAGGAAAATTAGTCAATCGTCCCACATGGAAACCATTGCCGCTGGCCACCTTATCGTTTGGTTATGGAATTTCCGTCACAACATTACAACTTGCGCATGCGTATGCAACGATCGCGAATGATGGCATTAAACTTCCCTTATCCTTACTCAAAATTGATAAAGCACCTGAAGGCACGCGTGTATTGGATCAAGCGATTGCGCACAAAATGCTGAATATGTTGCAGTCTGTTTTAGCCAAAGGTGGCACTGGGCAAAATGCACGTGTCGCGGGTTACACCGTCGCTGGGAAGACGGGAACGGCATGGGTTTCTGAAAATAAAACGTATCAAAAACATCGTTATACCTCATCTTTTGTGGGGATTGCGCCTGCGACCCATCCAAGATTAGTGGTGGCAGTCGTGATTCATGATCCACAAGGCAAAGATTATTTGGGGGGTTATGTCTCAGGCCCGGTATTTGAAAAAATCATGGAAGGTTCTTTGCGAATTTTAAATATTCCACCAGATGATCTCGCAAAATAACTCACGTATAATGCGTTTTTTTATCACATGAATATTCTTATGATGCTAAAGCAGTTAATTGCAGATATTGTGCCCGTGATGCTTGAACGCGACGTCAACATCACAGGATTGTCGCTCGATAGTCGTGCGGCGGAAGTAGGCGATTTATTTTTTGCAATTCCAGGCACGCGACACGATGGACGTGAATTTATTGAAGCGGCAATTCAAAATGGGGTCGCGGCTGTGCTCACCGAATCCGAATTAATCGCATTACATTGGCGCGGTGCTGTTCCAGTGATTTCATTGCCTGATTTAAAAACCAAAATGGCGGAAATCGCTGCGCGATTTTATGCATATCCCGCAAAAAAAATGCGTATGGTGGGGGTGACTGGCACCAGTGGGAAAACTTCCTGCACGCAATTTATTGGTGCGGTGTTACAGCAACTGAATATGCCTTGCGGTATTGTGGGCACTTTGGGTAATGGTTTATATGGAAATCTTCACGACACGAATTTAACTACACCAGACGTTATTACATTACAACGCACGCTCGCCGAATTTTTGCAACAAGGTGTTCACCTGACTGCGATGGAAGTTTCTTCGCATAGTTTAGATCAGGGCCGCGTGAAAGGCATTGAATTTGAAGTGGGTGTTTTTACCAATCTGACACGTGAACATTTAGATTATCATGGCACGATGGAAAAATATGGTCAGGCAAAAAAACAATTATTTTCTCAGAGTAAAAATGCAGTGATTAATGCAGATGATGCATTCGGTGCTGAATTGATTGCATCATTAGACAAAGTTATTTCTTATAGCACTGAAACAAAAAATGCGGATGTTTTTGTGACTGAAACTCATATGGATCACCATGGCACGCAAGCAAATATTCACACGCCTTGGGGAAAAGCTGAATTATTTATTCCGCTGGTTGGACAATTTAATTTAAGTAATATTTTGGCGGTGATATCCAGCTTATGTTTGTTGGAAATTCCTTTCGCCACGGTGGCGAAATGTTTACGTCACATTAAACCGGTACCCGGTCGTATGCAATCATTGGGGGGTGATGACAAACCACTCGTGATTGTCGATTATGCCCATAAACCCGATGCACTTCTGAAAGTATTGCATGCATTACGCAAACAATGTCAGGGAAAACTCTATTGCGTTTTCGGTTGTGGTGGCGAACGGGATCGGGGTAAACGTCCGATGATGGCGAAAATTGCGGAAGATTATGCCGATCAAATCATTGTGACAGACGACAATCCGCGGCATGAAAATCCTCAACAAATTATGGACGATATTATGCAAGGATTTTCAGGCATAAAAAAAATTATTATTGAACATGATCGTTCTAAAGCAATTCGTGACACTATACAATACGCGACAGCGGGTGATTGTGTTTTAGTGGCAGGCAAGGGTGCTGAAACGTATCAGATCATTGGGGATCAAAAAATTCCATTTATGGATGAAGAAGAAATAAAAGTAGCGTTGGATGCTAAATAATTCTTGTGAGCGAAAACCTGGATTGCTTCGCTACGCTCGCAATGACGAGAGTGTCATTGCGAGCGCAGCGAAGCAATCGAAAATAGGAGAGACAATTAAATGTTAGTTTGGTTAAGCGAAATTTTGGCAAAACATTTTCATTTTTTTCACGTGATTTCATATCTCACGTTACGAGCGATTCTAGGAACATTAACGTCTCTTGCTGTTGCACTGTGGATTGGTCCGAGCATGATCGCATGGTTAAGTCGATATCATGTGGGACAAGTCGTCCGTAAAGATGGTCCACAAAGTCATTTATCCAAAGCGGGAACACCCACGATGGGTGGCACGCTGATTTTAGTTGCCATTACTTTAAGCACGTTACTGTGGAGCGATTTAACTAATCGTTATGTTTGGTTAGTGTTATTAATCACATTAGGGTTTGGTTTGATTGGCTGGTGGGATGATTATTTAAAATTAGTGTTGAAACACAGTCGTGGTTTATCTGCGCGGCGCAAATTGTTTTTTCAATCGTTATTAGCCTTCGCTGCCGCATTTTATCTTTATTTTTCGGCAGGTTCGCCAGTATCCACCAATTTAATCGTGCCATTTTTTAAAGATGTATTAATCCCACTCGGTCCATTTTTTATTTTGCTGACTTTTTTTGTTATTGTCGGTTCAAGTAATGCAGTGAATTTAACGGATGGATTAGATGGTCTTGCAACCTTACCCGCAGTGTTAGTGGCAGCAGCGCTGGGTGTATTTGCGTATGCGAGTGGTAATTTTCATTTTGCAAAATATCTCGCGATTCCCTATGTGCCAGGCGCAGGTGAGCTCATCGTATTTTGTGGCGCATTGGTGGGTGCTGGATTAGGTTTTTTGTGGTTCAATGCGTATCCCGCACAAGTTTTTATGGGCGATGTGGGCGCATTATCGTTGGGTGCGGCTCTCGGCATTATTGCCGTGATTGTGCGTCAAGAATTAATTTTATTGTTAATGGGCGGTGTATTTGTCTTAGAAACTGTTTCTGTGATTTTGCAAGTGGCCTCATTTAAATTAACCGGTAAACGAATTTTTCGCATGGCGCCGATTCATCATCATTTTGAATTAAAAGGTTGGCCTGAGCCGCGCGTGATTGTACGTTTCTGGATTATTTCATTTGTGCTGGTGTTATGTGGACTGGCTACGTTGAAATTACGGTGAGAAATAAAATATGAAAGATTTACATGTCGTCGTGGGATTGGGTCGCTCTGGATTATCTGCAGTGCGTTATCTCGTGCAAAAAGGTTTTTCAGTCGCAGTCACCGATAGTCGTGCACAGCCACCGAATACAAAAGAATGCAAAGAACAATTTCCCGGCGTACTCATTTCGGCGGGAAAATTAGATGAAAATTTATTAGCGCGCGCCACTAAAATTATCATCAGTCCGGGTGTGGCATTATACGAACCTGCGATTGCAGCACAAATTAAACGTGGTATACCTGTCGTCGGTGATATTGAACTTTTTGCCGAAGCAGCGAAAGCGCCTGTGATTGGCATTACGGGCACGAATGCAAAAAGCACAGTGACCACTTTAGTCGGTGAAATGGCGCATGCCGCAGGCATTCACGTGGCGGTGGGGGGAAATCTGGGAACGCCGGCGCTCGAATTATTAACAACACCACATCCGGAATTATTTGTATTGGAATTATCGAGTTTTCAATTAGAAACCACTTATTCACTCGCGCCCAAAGTTGCCACCGTATTGAATGTGACACCCGATCATATGGATCGATACAACACACTCGAAGATTATTGCGCGGCAAAACAACGTATTTATTCACTCGCGGAAATTGTTGTTTGTAATCGTGATGATCCATTGACTGAATATCAAGGTAAGACGCTCAAGCGGAAAATATATTTCACACTCGAGCAACCAGAAGAAAATGAATTTGGTTTGTTGAAACAATCTGGCGAAATATATTTGGCTTATGAAAATCAAACCCTGATACCTGCGCGTGAATTACCTATTTTAGGTCGACATTATCAAGCCAATGCACTGGCGTCCCTCGCGATCGGTTTAGGTTATGGATTGCCAATGCACGCGATGGTGCAAACGTTATTGCAATTTAAGGGATTACCGCATCGCTGTCAGTTGGTGCGTGAGCGTAACGGCGTTTTTTGGTATAACGATTCTAAGGGAACGAATGTGGGTGCCACGTTGGCAGCCATTAATGGATTAGGACCTGAGATTCAGGGTAAATTAATTTTAATTGCAGGCGGCGTGGGTAAAAATGCAGATTTTTCGCCACTGATTCCTGCCATCGAAAAATATGTGAAAGCAGTTGTGTTGATTGGTGAAGACGCACCTATTTTGGCAAATGTGATTGGTGATCGCGTTTCGACGCGTTTTGCCAATAATATGGAAGAAGCGATTGGTTTATCGGATTCGTTAGCGGAAAATAATGATAGCATTTTGCTATCACCGGCTTGTGCGAGTTTCGATATGTTTAATAATTTTGAACATCGAGGTGAAGTTTTTACTCGGCTTGTTCAATCACTTTAACAGGCTTTAAATGCAAAATACTCACCCGCCAAGACGTGCTATGACACCGCCCATGCCCTATGATCGCTGGTTAGTGTACGTTGTGTTATGTTTGGTGGGGTTGGGATTACTCATGGTGGCATCGGCATCCATCGTGGTGTCCGATCAACAATTACATCAACCGTTTTATTATTTTTATCGCCAAGCGATTTATCTCATTCTGGGCATCTTACTCGGTGCGATCATCGTACAATTTGAAATACAAGATTTAGAAAAAATTAGCGGAGTTCTCATTGTCGGATCGATGTTGTTACTCGCTTTGGTTTTGCTTCCCGGAATCGGTCATTCAGTGAATGGCAGTGCGCGTTGGATTGGTTTGGGTGTTTTTGGTATGCAAGTGTCTGAGCTTGCTAAGCTCACGGTCGTCATTTATATGGCAAGTTATCTTGAGCGGCGCAATCACGAAATTAAAACCAGTTTTAGCGGATTTTTAAAACCAATGGGATTACTCGCGGTGATTGCGGTTTTGTTGTTACGCGAACCTGATTTTGGGGCAACCGTTGTCGTCACTGCCACCGCATTGGGCATGATGTTTTTGGCGGGAATGCAACTCCGACATTTTGTTTTATTATTTATTGTCGTGGTGCTTGCATTATTTGTTATTGCCATCTCTGAGCCTTATCGCCTCGTTCGTCTCACCTCTTTTTTAAATCCGTGGGCGAATGCATTTAATAGCGGTTACCAACTCACACAATCGTTAATTGCCTTTGGTCGTGGTGGATTATTTGGTGTGGGTTTAGGGCAAAGTATTCAAAAATTATTTTATTTACCCGAAGCACACACCGATTTTTTATTTGCGGTGATTGCTGAGGAATTAGGATTGGTCGGCATGTTGATCGTGATCGCCTTATTTACTTTTTTGGTGTTGCGAATTTTTTTAATTGGCCGACAAGCGCAACGCTTAGGTCATCATTTTTCGGGATTTATGGCCTATGGATTTGGTCTCTGGATTGCCATTCAATTTACTGTGAGCATGGGTGTCAATTGCGGCATTTTACCCACCAAAGGATTGACGTTACCACTGATGAGTTATGGCGGCAGCAGTATGTTAGTGAGCTGTATGGTGATCGCATTGTTATTACGTATTGATTACGAAAATCGCATGAAAATGCTAGGATTTCGAGATGAGTAATTTACAACGTGTTTTAATCATGGCAGGTGGTACCGGCGGACATGTGTTTCCGGGGCTGGCGATTGCCAAACGTTTGCAAGAAGAAGGTATTCATGTGGATTGGTTGGGCACGCGCAAAGGTCTTGAAGCTAAATTAGTGGATCAAGCCGGCATTGCACTGCATTTTATTTCAATCAGTGGTATTCGCGGCAAAGGATTAAGCGGAATTTTATTAGCCCCAGGGCGTGTGACGATCGCACTCATACAAGCGTGGCGCATTATTCGTCGACTCAAACCGGATGTCGTCATTGGCATGGGTGGTTTTGTGAGTGGACCCGGTGGAATTGCAAGTTGGTTACAGAAATGTCCACTGATCATTCATGAACAAAATGCAAAACCAGGGACGACCAATAAATGGTTGTCGAGAATTGCAAAAAAAATATTGGAAGGTTTTCCCAATACGTTTGCGACAAAATTAAATGTCATTACGGTCGGAAATCCATTGCGTAAAGAAATGATTACCCTACCACCGCCGATGCGGCACAATAAATCATTATTAGTTTTAGGCGGTAGTTTAGGTGCCGCAGCCATCAATCAATTGCTACCCAAAGCTTTAGCCCACATACCTAAAGAACAACGCCCAGAGGTTTATCATCAAACGGGTGAAAAACATTTTGCCGAGACTGTTGCGGCATATCATGCGGCAGGTATTAATGCTAAAATTGTTCCTTTCATTCATGAGATGGATAAAGCGTATCGCTGGGCGGATCTGGTGGTCAGTCGATCGGGTGCTTTAACGGTTGCTGAATTATGTGCGGCGGGAATAGGTGCGATTTTAGTGCCATTTCCTTATGCGATTGATGATCATCAAACCGCAAATGCAAATTTTATGGCGGCGAGCGGTGCTGCATTATTGATTCAACAATCCGCTCTGACAGAAGAAAAGTTAGCGGCGATTTTGCAAGAATTAATTGCTGCGCCCACACGTTGTCAGGATATGGCGCAAGCGGCCTATCAATTGCGTAAAGTGGATGCGACCGAAAAAATTGTATCGATTTGTAAAGAAATGATTTAGGAGAAGTGAGTGAGCTTAACATTTGAAATGGGACGAATTAAACATATCCACTTTGTTGGTGTGGGTGGTGTTGGAATGGCAGGGATTGCCGAAGTGTTATTGAGCCAAGGATATCGCGTATCTGGATCTGATTTGGCCGATAATGCGTTAACCAAACGACTACGTTCAATTGGTGCTGAAATTTATCAAGGGCATCAAGCGAGTTATGTCGAAAAAGCGGATGTGGTGGTGCGCTCATCTGCGGTTGACATGGATAATCCTGAGCTGGTCGCCGCACGCAATGCACACATTCCGATTGTGCCGCGTGCAGAAATGTTAGGTGAACTCATGCGTTTTCGTTACGGCATCGCCATTGCGGGAACACACGGTAAAACGACCACCACGAGTCTGGTCACCAGTATTTTAGCGGAAGAAGGTGTTGATCCAACGTTTGTGATTGGTGGACGTTTAAATAGTGCCGGCAGTAACGCGCGTTTAGGTACCGGTCGTTATCTGGTGGCGGAAGCCGATGAAAGTGATGCGTCATTTTTATATTTACAACCGATGATTTCTGTAGTCACCAATATTGATGCCGATCACATGGCAACGTATAACCATAATTTTCAAGAATTACGTGCTGCGTTTATTCAATTTTTACAGCGCTTACCGTTTTATGGATTAGCGGTGCTTTGCGTGGATGATCCCGTCATCAAAAATATGTTATCAGAAATATCCCGTCCATTTGTGACCTATGGATTTACCGATGATGCGGATTTTAAAGCGTTATCCATCACACAAAAAGAAACGCGTACGCAATTTATTGTGAAACGTCCAAATGGTTTAGCGCCATTAACTGTCACGTTAAATTTGCCGGGCAGACACAACGTATTAAATGCCTTGGCGGCAATTGCAGTGGCCAGTGAATTAAAAGTATCTGATCGAGCCATTCAAGCGGCACTCGATAAATTTGCCGGTATTGGTCGACGTTTTCAAATTTATGGTGATTTTAAATTATCACAAGGTGGATCCATCACGCTGATCGATGATTATGGCCATCATCCACGTGAAATTGCCGCGACATTACTTGCAGCAAGACACAGTTGGCCGGAGCGTCGTCTGGTGATGGTGTATCAACCGCATCGTTATTCGCGTACACGAGATCTGTTTAATGATTTTTGTGAGGTGTTATCGCAACCGGATGTATTAGTGTTATTAGATGTGTATTCGGCGGGTGAAAAACCCATTCCAGGTGCAGATGGGTTGGCGCTGGCAAACACAATACGTGATCGCCACACGATTGATCCACATTTTGTTTTGCAACATGGTGAACTCGCGACACAATTACAAACCATTTTGCGTGATGGGGATATTTTATTATTGCAAGGTGCGGGCAATATTGGTGGTATTGCGGCGCATTTAGCAGCAACAGAGTTGCGTGAATCGGTACAGCAATTACAATCAACTGAGGTACACTAACGATATAACAAGGAAAATTATGGCGCTCGGCAGACTACGGAAAGGCCAATCGTTTCAGTTTCACTGGATGCTGCGCATAAAAATTTTTTCATTCGTGTTATTGTTTTTGTTATGCCTGTTTTCTGTGAACAAAATCAAAGAAAGTAATCAATTTCCTATTCAGCACGTGAAAGTCTATGGCGTCAAACATCTTGATCCACTCGAAATGCAATCGATGCTAGCCTCGTTAGTGACGAAAGGATTTTTTACAGTTGATGTGGATCTGATTAAAGAACGTATTTTACAAATGCCTTGGGTGGCGGATGTGTCAGTCAGACGCGTTTGGCCCAATCAAATTGTCATTGAAGTGACTGAGCATAATCCCATTGCACGCTGGAATGAAACGAGTTTGTTGAGTGCGTCGGGGGAAATTTTTAATCCTGAGGTAAGCACCATTCCAACGAATCTTCCTCATTTTTTAGGCCCAGAGGGTGATCAAATTCGTATGCTAACGTTTTATTCAAAAATAAATCACTTATTACGTCCATTGCATTTAAAAATTGCACAACTTGAGTTGACGCCGTATTTCGCGTGGAATATGGAATTTACAGATGGCATGAAAGTGCATCTTGGATACAAAGATGTCTTGACTCGAATCAACCATTTTGTGAAAGTGTATCCAAAAGTAGTTGGTGAGCGTGCGACTGATATAGACTATGTGGATTTGCGTTATCCGAATGGGTTAGCGGTACGGTGGAAAACGGTGTCTTAACTGGAAGATACGACTATGGCAAAGAAGCCAAATAAAGATTTGATGGTTGGAATTGATATTGGGACCTCAAAAGTGGTTGCAATCGTGGGTGAAGTCACCAACGAAGGCAAACTTAATATTGTTGGATTGGGTTCACACCCATCCCAAGGACTTAAACGAGGTGTCGTTGTCAACATAGAATCTACAGTGCAATCGATTCAGCGTGCGGTTGAAGAAGCTGAATTAATGGCTGGCTGTCAGATTTATTCTGCGTTTACTGGAATTGCGGGCAGTCATATTCGCAGCATTAATTCCCACGGTATTGTTGCCATTCGTGATCATGAAGTGACACAAACCGATGTGGAACGCGTGATTGACGCAGCAAAAGCGGTAGCAATTCCTGCCGACCAAAGAATTCTGCATATTTTGCCGCAAGAATTTATCATCGATAGCCAAGATTCTATTCGTGAACCTATCGGTATGTCTGGTGTTCGTCTAGAAGCAAAAGTTCATATCGTCACCGGTGCAGTGAGCGCCGCGCAAAATATTGTGAAATGTTTGAAGCGTTGTGGATTGACAGCAAGTGATATTGTGTTAGAACAATTCGCCTCAAGCCAATCGATTTTATCGGACGATGAAAAAGAACTCGGCGTTTGCATGATTGATATTGGGGGTGGAACCACCGATATTGCTATCTTTACCGATGGCTCGGTGCGTTACACGGCCGTCATCCCCATTGCAGGCGATCAAGTGACGAATGATATCGCCATTGCATTGCGTACACCGGCGCGCAATGCGGAAGAAATTAAATTGAAATACGCTTGTGCATTACAAGATTTAGCTGAAACGAATCACATGATTGATATCCCAACTTCAGGTGATCGTCCCGGTAAACATCTTTCCAGACGCGCTCTGGCTGAAGTGGTTGAAGCACGTTACGAAGAACTGTTTAACTTAGTGCTCGCAGAAATTCGGCGCAGTGGTCTGGAAAATTTAATTGCCTCAGGTATCGTGTTGACAGGGGGTGCCTCAAAAGTAGAAGGGGCCGCCGAGCTTGCCGAACGCGTATTTAAAATGCCTGTGCGTATTGGGGTACCGCAACATGTGACAGGATTATCGGATGTGATCAATAATCCCATGTATGCGACAGGAGTAGGTTTACTCCTCTATGGAATGCAACAACGAGATACTTCACGAGAAGTCATAACACAATCAAGTATCAAAGGGTTGTTGGGCAGAATGAAGGGTTGGTTTCAGGGGAATTTTTAATTATCTAGGTTGATACACCTTTTGAATAAGTTAAAGGAGTTGCCATGTTTGAATTAGCGGAAACAAATCCACAAAATGCAGTCATTAAAGTTGTCGGAATTGGTGGGGGTGGTGGAAACGCAGTTGAGCACATGATGTCAGCGTCCATTGAAGGCGTTGAATTTATTTGTGCGAACACTGATGCGCAAGCATTAAAAAATTCTTCTGCTAATACAATTATTCAATTAGGTGATTCCATCACACGTGGCCTCGGTGCCGGTGCAAATCCAGAAGTCGGTCGACGTTCGGCGGAAGAAGATCGTGAACGCATCAAAACCGCATTAACAGGTGCGGATATGGTTTTTTTAACAGCCGGCATGGGCGGTGGTACGGGGACAGGTGCTGCTCCCATTTTCGCGCAAATCGCAAAAGAATTAGGCATTCTCACGGTTGCCGTCACGACGAAACCCTTTTCTTTTGAAGGAAAAGTGCGTATGCATGTGGCGGATCAAGGTATTGCAAATTTGACGCAATATGTGGATTCATTAATTACGATTCCCAACAATAAATTGCTTAGCGTGCTTGGCAAAAATGTATCACTCGTTAATGCATTTAAAGCAGCGAATGATGTATTGCGTGGTGCAGTGCAAGGCATTGCTGAATTGATCACACGTCCTGGGTTGATTAACGTTGACTTTGCTGACGTCAGAACTGTTATGTCTGAAATGGGCATGGCGATGATGGGTACAGGTGTGGCCACTGGCGAAAATCGTGCGCGCCTTGCTGCAGAAGCTGCGATTTCAAGTCCATTATTGGAAGATGTCGACATGACTGGTGCGCGTGGCGTGTTAGTGAATATCACAGCCGGATTGGATATGTCGATTGGTGAGTTTGAAGAAGTGGGTGATGCGATAAAGAATATTACCTCTGATGGCGCGACTGTCGTTGTCGGAACTGTCATTGACCCTGAATTACGCGATGAAATTCGCGTCACCGTGATTGTGACAGGGTTGGGTCGTAAACAAGCTCAAGGTTCACCGGTCAGATTAATCGATTCCACCAAAGCAGATGGTTCAATCGACTATCACCAATTAGATAAACCCGCAGTGATGCGTCGTCATACTCAAACAGCGACGAGCGCAAATCATTCAAAACCTCCGGTTACAACTGAACAAGAGTTGGATTATCTGGATATTCCTGCATTTTTACGGCGCAAAGAAGAAGTCGAGGCTTGATAAATTATTAACCATGAGTGCACGCGCACTCATGGTTTGCATTTGTCGTAATTTCTAAGGATAATACCTGCCTTAATATAGGGCAACACAGAAGGTGGATAGGTAAATGATTAATTTAACACATAATCCTTTTGTGTTACCATTGACCAATGTTAATTTCAGAAGTGAAATAGAATGATTAAGCAAAGAACCTTAAAAAATGTTATTAAGGCGACAGGAATAACATTACATGGAGGTGAGCGGGCCGAGTTGATATTGCGCCCAGCTCCACCGAACACAGGGATTGTTTTTCAGCGTATCGATCTTGAACCTCTTGTGGAAATAAAAGCGTTAGCTGAGAATGTGGGTGATACTCGTTTATCCACCACGCTCGTCAAAGATGGTATACGTGTATCAACCGTCGAACATTTACTTTCAGCGCTTGCAGGTTTAGGAATTGATAATGCTTACGTGGATGTAACAGCATCTGAAATTCCCATTATGGATGGTAGCGCCGGGCCATTTGTTTTTCTCGTTCAATCCGCTGGCATAAAAGAACAACATGCGCCAAAACGTTTTATTCGCATTAAACGTAAAGTCACCGTGAAAGAAGGCGATAAATGGGCGTGTTTTGAGCCTTTCGATGGTTTTAAAGTAACATTCTCAATTGAATTTGATCATCCCGTTTTTAAAAATCATAGCAAAACTGCGACGCTGGATTTCTCCAGTACGTCTTATGTAAAAGAAGTGAGTCGTGCAAGAACGTTTGGTTTTATGGCTGACTTTGAAAAACTACGTTCGATGGATCTTGCGTTAGGCGCAAGTTTAGATAATGCAGTGGCGGTAGATGATTACCGTGTATTAAATGAAGATGGTTTACGTTACGAAGATGAATTTGTGCGTCATAAAATTCTGGATGCGATTGGTGATTTATATCTCTTAGGATCGAGTTTGATTGGTGCATTTAGCGGTTATAAATCAGGGCATGCTCTGAATAATATTTTGATACGCAAACTGCTTGCGAAACAAGAAGCGTGGGAATATGTCACGTTCGAAGATCCAAAACGAGCTGCTGTTTCTTTTTTAAAACCCATTCTCATACTCGATACTTAATTTCTTTTTAATCCACTATTCATCAAACCGTGTCATTCCCGCAGCAGGCGGGAATGACACGGTTTAATTCGCATTTAAGTGGTATATCTATCTCAAAATGAGTATATTCATGGTTGACAAATATCTTTTGGATTAATTGGTATAGGTTATGACTATGAATAAATACTATCATTTAATTGTCATCGCTTTTTGTTCTGCATTATCCGGTTTGTTATTTGGATATGATGCTGGAATAATTTCCGGCGCGTTATTATTTATTAAGAAAACTTTTGTTATTTCAGATAGTGTGCAAGGTTGGTTAGTCGCGATGGTGCCGCTTGGGGCATTATTGTCATCTATTATTAGCGGAGAAATCAGCGATTTATTCGGTCGCAAAAAAACATTATTTTTGACCGCGCTTTTTTTTACGATTGGTTCCATTTTGTGTGCGTTTGCGCACGAAGTTTATGTATTGATAATTGGCCGACTCATTTTAGGCGTCGCGATCGGTGTCGGTTCTTCCACCTCTCCAGTCTATACAGCAGAAGTGGCCGATGAAAAACATCGCGGATGGTTAGTGAATTTATTCGTGGTATTTATTCAAATCGGTGTGTTTCTTTCCTTCGTGATGTCGTATGCATTTTCTTATTCGGGAAATTGGCGCTTAATGATTGGGCTCGGTGTCATTCCCGCATTGATTTTAGCGATCGCTGTTTTTACCTTACCTGAAAGTCCGCGTTGGCTCATTATCCAAAATCGCAGCAAAGAAGCTTTAACGATTTTAAAAACTTTATTTTCAGATCAAGAAGCCAACGCACGCGTCAAAGATATTCAGGACATTGCGGTTCAAGACAAAGTGACTTTGCTAAAATTGTTTGATGATCCACGATATTTGAAAGTGATTTTCATTGGTGCGGCGGTTAGTTTTTTCACGCAAACCGTGGGAATTAATGCATTTAATTATTATGCACCCACCATTTTCCAAAAAACCGGATTTGCAACAGCCAGCATGGCGACGTTCTACACCATGTTTATGGGGTTGATGTTAGTGGTTTCAACCATTTCATCGCTGTTCTTTATCGATAAAATTGGCCGAAAAATTCCGCTGCTCATTGGAACTGTCGGCATCTTAATTACTTTGTTAATGATCACACTCGGTTTTGCATTTGTGCAAAATCCAATGACGTTAGGATGGATATTTTTAATTAGCGCGATTATTTTTATGGCATTTCACGGCATCAGTATTGGTCCGGCGTGTTTTCTCATTCCATCTGAAGTTTTCCCATTACGCGTACGCGGCCTCGGCATGGGAATTTCTGTCGCATTTAATTGGGGTGCGAATGTCATTGTCGCAAGCTTAGTCCCTGTTGTAATTAATAGATTTGGTGTGGCGAGTTTATTCGGCGGATTCTTTGTAATCACCATTATTGCTTGGCTGGTTTTTTATTTTTATATTCCAGAAACGAAAGGCGCCACGTTAGAACAAATTGAACGAAATGTTTTAGCCAATGTGCGTTCCAGAGATTTAGGTCAAGCTGTATGAAACGTTATGGCATGATGATTCGTTTGAAAGCGGAAAAAAAAGAGGAATATATCAAATTACACGCCGCTGTTTGGCCTGAAGTGCTTGCCATTTTGAGTGAACATCATATAAAAAATTATTCAATTTTTTTAAAGGATGATTTATTGTTTGGTTATTTCGAATATCATGGCAATAATTATGAAAAAGATATGCAACAAATTTCCGAGCATGAAACCACAAAACGCTGGTGGCAACACACGATTCCCTGTCAAGAACCTTTGAGCACGCGCAAACCCAACGAATGGTGGGCATCGATGCAAGAAGTATTTCATTTGGAGTAAATGATGAGTCAACGATTACAAGGCAAAACAGCATTAATTACTGCAGCAGGGCAGGGTATTGGTTACACGACTGCATTGTTATTCGCAAAAGAAGGTGCGACTGTTTATGCAACAGATATCGACGAAAAAAAATTAGAACAATTGAACCAACAAAATAATTCAATCAAGGTGCAACGATTAGACGTAACGGATGTAGCAGCAATCCAATCGTTTAGTCAAAAAATTCAAACATTAGATATTTTGTTTAATTGCGCGGGTTACGTGCATCACGGAACGATTTTAGAGTGTGAAGAAAAAGATTGGGATTTTTCATTTCAATTAAATACGAAATCCATGTATCGCATGATTAAATATTTTTTACCGATTATGTTAAAAAAAGGTAAAGGAAATATTATAAATATTGCATCAGTGGCATCGAGCATTAAAGGCGTCCCCAATCGTTTTGTTTATAGCACCACAAAAGCGGCGGTGATTGGATTAACAAAATCAATCGCGACCGATTTTATTTCACAGGGAATTCGTTGCAATGCCGTATGCCCTGGCACTATTGAAACACCTTCATTGAATGATCGCATTGCGACGCAAGGTGCAAATGCAAAACAAGCGTTTATTGCACGACAACCAATCGGAAGAATTGGTACGCCAGAAGAAGTCGCAGCATTAGTTTTATATTTAGCCTCAGACGAATCCGCGTTTACCACTGGCGCGATACATGTCATTGATGGTGGATGGTCGATGTAAGATCGTCATTGCGAGCGCAGCAAAGCAATCCAGGGCGATTTACATCTTCGCACTAATAAAAACATTAGAAATTTTTCCCAGTAATTCGATGGTTACTGCAGAAATATTACAGAGTTCAATATTATAAAATATTTCATCATTTTCAATATCACCACTAAAAAAATCACTATCCCCAAAAGGACCCATGATACCGGAATTTAACACATCGTCGCCCAGATAAGTTGTGATAGCAGCTTTAAGACCCTTATCCAAAAAACCATTTTTATCAATTAAATTCAACTCAATTAACTCTTTGTTGGAGGCGAAAAATTTTTTGAGGGTTTTATCTTGTTGGTTATATAACCATTGTCCTTCTACACATTTTCTGGCTAATTGATTTAAGTCGTGCATTTTCAGATTCCTATAGTTTTTTCTGTATTCGATCGATTTTATACCACGGTTTATTCAGGTACAATTGATTAAATTCAAATGCAGGTCTTGAGAGGAACCAATGAAATTATTACGTTATGGTCCAAAAGGACAAGAAAAGCCTGGATTGCTCGATGCAAATGGCAATATTCGCAGTTTAGCCAATGTCATTCCCGATTTATCCCATCAATATTTATCGTCGAGTGAACTCAGCAAATTAAAAAAAATCAATCCAGAAACATTGCCAAAAATTGATGCGCATACACGTATTGGCCCCTGTGTTGCAGGGGTGGGAAAATTTTTATGTATTGGGTTGAATTATCGTGATCATGCAAAAGAAACTGGAGCTGAAATTCCGCGTGAGCCGATTGTTTTTTCCAAAGCGACGAGTGCGATTTCAGGTCCCAATGATGATGTGATGATTCCCAAAAAATCTAAGAAAACGGACTGGGAAGTTGAATTAGGAGTTGTGATTGGAACGCCCTGTAAATATGTGTCTGTCGAAAAAGCATTAGATTATGTTGCAGGGTACTGCCTCATCAATGATATTTCTGAGCGTGCCTTTCAATTGGAAGGAACAGGGCAATGGATCAAAGGAAAAAGTTGTGACACGTTTGGTCCGATCGGGCCTTGGCTGGTGACCAAAGACGAAATTCCGGATCCGCAAAATATTGAAGTGTGGTTGGAAGTAGATGGTCATCGCTATCAACACAGTAATACCAAAGAAATGGCCTATGGCGTCGCATTTTTAGTGAGTTATTTAAGTCAATTTTTCACTTTACATCCCGGCGACATTATTTCAACCGGCACACCCTCCGGTGTGGGTCTGGGAATAAAACCCGAACCCATTTATTTAAAACCAGGACAAGTTATGCATTTAGGTGCAACCGGTCTTGGCGAACAAACACAACGAGCTGTTGCCGAATGAAACCGAATTTAAAAATAGGTTTATTTGTCACGTGTTTAGTCGATTTGTTTCGCCCAGAAATTGCATTTGCGTGCGTGAAATTATTAGAAAATGCCAACGCACAAGTTTTTGTTCCCCACAAACAAACTTGCTGCGGTCAACCCGCCTATAATAACGGTGATCGAGAAGATACAAAAATCATTGCGCGTCAAGTGATTGAGCTGTTTGAAGCATATGATTATATCGTCGTTCCATCCGGCTCATGCGGCGGCATGATTAGTCATCATTACCCAAAATTATTTAAAGACGAAATTGAAATGGAATCACGTGCGATTTCGCTCGCCAAAAAAACCTATGAATTAACCGCTTTTTTGGTGGATGTGTTACAAATTAAAGGAATCTCAGCGAATTATGCAAAAAAAATTACTTATCACGATTCATGCTCAGGCTTGCGTGAATTAAATATTAAAAAACAACCACGCGTTTTATTATCCTCAGTGTCAGGGCTCACGCTCAAGGAAATGAACGAAACAGACGTCTGTTGTGGTTTTGGCGGAACTTTTTGTGTGAAATATCCCGATATTTCTAACAAAATGGTGAGCAATAAAATTAAAAATATTCAAGCAACCGATGCTGAAGTGTTATTGGCAGGTGATTTAGGGTGTTTGATGAATATCGCGGGTAAATTAAAACGTGAAGGATCAAACGTCAAAGTCATGCATGTCGCGGAGGTTTTAGCTGACATGACAGAAACACCCGGTGTGGGAGATCCGACATGACGCACTTGACCAGTCATGAGTTTAAATCGCAGGCTAAGCAAGCGTTATCCAATCCCACGTTACAAAAAGCACTTGCCAATTTAAAAACGGGTTTTGTGCACAATCGTGCAATGGCAGTGGCGGAATTAAAAGAGTTTGATGCGATTCGTCAAACAGCGGTCGACATAAAAAATCATACTTTAGAAAATTTAGATTTTTATTTAGAAAAATTTGAACGTGAAGTGATTGCAAAAAATGGTGTGGTGCATTGGGCGATCGATGCAAAAGCAGCGTGTGATATTACGCTGTCAATTGCCAAATCTGTCCATGCAAAACGGATTACCAAAGGTAAATCCATGGTGACCGAGGAAATCGAATTAAATAAAGCGCTCGAAGCGCACGGTTTCACGGTGGTTGAAACAGATTTGGGTGAATATATTATTCAACTGCGTCAGGAAACACCGTCGCACATTGTAGCGCCTGCGATTCATGTGTTAAAAGAACAAATCGCAACAAGTTTTTATGCAACCCATCAAGCGCTTCCCAAAAATAGAAAATTAGATCAACCGGCGCAATTACTCGCAGAAGCACGCGATATTTTAAGAAATCAATTTTTAACTGCGGATGTCGGTATTACTGGCGCGAATTTTTTAATTGCTGAAAATGGTGCGACGGCGATTGTCACCAATGAAGGAAATGGAGATTTAACGCAAACATGCGCGAAAGTGCACATCGTGATTGCCAGCATTGAAAAAGTCATTCCCACGATGAATGATGCGATGAATGTGTTGCGTTTACTTGCGCGTTCTGCAACAGGGCAAGCGATTACGTCTTACGTGACATTTTCCATGGGACCTAAGCGTGACGAAGATTTAGATGGTCCCGAACAATTTCATGTGATTTTAGTCGATAATGGTCGCAGTAAAATGTTGGGAACACCCGTGCAAGATATGTTGCGTTGTATTCGTTGCGGTGCGTGTCTAAATCACTGTCCAGTGTATGATGCCGTGGGCGGACAAGCGTATGGTTCAGTGTATCCCGGCCCCATGGGCGCTGTCTTATCACCCAGTTTATTTGGATTAAAAGAAACGCGCGATTTGCCGAATGCATCTACTTTTTGCGGACGTTGTGAAGCAGTGTGTCCGATGAAAATTCCGCTGCCCAGCATGATGCGTCATTATCGTGAAGAAGAATATCAACAACGTTTATCTGCATTTACCTCACGTCAAGGTTTAAATATGTGGGCGTTTCTCGCAAAGCATCCACGCTTATATCATTTTGTCATGGCGATCGTTTCATTATTTTTACGTTTGCTGGGACGAAAAAAAGGAAAATTAAGCGGGCTTATGTTTGCGAAAGGATGGACGAAGTTTCGGGATTTTCCGCTGCCATCGAATAAAACGTTTCATCAACTGTGGCGAGAACGAAAATCATGAAACAAAAAATTTTAGAAAATATTTGCCGCGCATTAAAACGAGATCAAGTTGATGAATCCGTGTTGAATCGACGGTTACAAGAAAAACCGCGTGGCATATTGCCTGCTTTATCAGGTTCTTTTGTAGAGAAAATGCAAAAATCCTCAGCGCGCGTCGAACAAATTCATGCAGTCTCAGAAAGTATTAAAGTGCTGGAAAAAATTGTGCATGAGAATCATTTAGCGCCACGCTTTCGTTTAGCCAATGATGCGCTTGTAGATTTAATCCCATTCAATAAAAATTGGTTATTACAACAGGGTGCCGCGGATGCATCCGATGAAATCAGTGTCACCCATGCACTGTGTGGCGTGGCAGAGACAGGGACATTAGTTTTATTATCTAGCAAAGAAAGTCCGACGACACTGAATTTTTTACCACCGATTCATGTGGTGTTACTCAATGCAAAAAATATTGTGTCACATTATGAGGATGCATTGGATTTAATTTCTCACACCCCACGCACCATTAATTTTATTTCAGGCCCTTCACGCACCAGTGATATTGAGCAAACGGCGCAATTTGGTGCGCACGGCCCGAAGCAATTATACGTTTTGATCTATCAAGAGGAAAAATAATGAAGATAAAAATCACTGAGGTGTTGGTGAAAGATATTCGATTTCCGACCTCCAAAGAATTAGCCGGATCGGATGCAATGAATCTTGATCCGGATTATTCCGCTGCGTATGTGATTTTAAAAACCAATCAAGCGGGATTAGAAGGTCACGGTTTAACGTTTACAATCGGTCGCGGTAATGAAATTTGTGTGGCCGCGATATTGGCGTTGAAACCATTAATTGAAGGCGCACTGTTAGAAGATATCACGCGTGACATGGGCCAATGGTGGCATTCGATCACGGGCGATAGTCAATTACGTTGGATTGGCCCGGAAAAAGGCGCGATCCATTTAGCAACTGCCGCAGTGGTAAATGCGGTCTGGGATCTCTGGGCGAAATCGCTAAAAAAACCGCTGTGGCGTTTATTATGTGATTTGACGCCTGAGGAATTGGTACGTTGCGTTGATTTTAAATATATAACGGATGCGATCACAAAAGATGAAGCGCTGGAATTATTAAAAAAACAAATCAACAAAAAACAAGAACGCGTCGATTATTTACTGAAAAATGGTTATCCCGCGTATTCGACCTCTGCGGGTTGGTTAGGTTATTCCGATGAAAAAATGCGAAACTTGTGTCAGCAATTAGTGAATGAAGGTTGGAAATATTTGAAATTAAAAGTCGGTGCGAATGTGGAAGACGATATTCGTCGTTGTCGCATTGCGCGTGAAGTGGTGGGGGCTGATTTTAAATTGATGATTGATGCGAATCAAAAATGGGATGTGCCTGAAGCAATTACTTGGATGAAAAAATTAGCGCAATTTAATCCTTGGTGGATTGAAGAGCCGACCAGTCCTGATGATGTGTTGGGTCACGCAGCCATTCGTCAAGCGATTGCGCCAATTCTCGTGGCGACGGGCGAACATTGTCAAAATCGCATTTTGTTCAAACAATTTTTTCAAGCCAAGGCGATTGATGTTTGTCAAATTGATAGCTGTCGTTTGGGCGGCGTCAATGAAATTTTAGCGGTGTTGCTCATGGCGGCAAAATTTAATATTCCGGTTTGTCCGCATGCGGGTGGTGTGGGTCTTTGTGAATACGTGCAACATTTATCGATGGTCGATTACATTTGTATTTCTGGCACGCTTGAAAATCGTGTGTTGGAATACGTTGATCATTTGCATGAACATTTTATTGATCCAGTGGTGATGAAAGCCGGTTGTTATATGCCGCCCGTTGCACCCGGTTATTCGATTACCATGAAAGCGCAATCGTTAAAAGACTATGAATTTCCGCATGGATCTGCTTGGAGAAAATAATGAAAAAAAATCGTGTGGGTAACACCTCATTATTTGTCAGTGAAATTGGTTTTGGCGCTGCATCGATTGGAAATTTATACCAAGCTTGCACGGACGATGCCGCAAAATTGGCAGTCGAAACGGCATGGAATGCGGATATTTGTTTTTTTGATACCGCACCAGAATATGGCTATGGGTTAAGTGAAAGACGTTTAGGCGATGCGTTGCGAGATCGTGTGCGCAGTGATTATGTGTTATCAACCAAAGTCGGCGATTGTTTATATGCGCGTCATGATGCGGTGCCGCAAGAAAATAAGTGGTTTGTGAAGCCATTACCATTTTTTTTGAAACATGATTACAGTTACGATGGTGTGATGCGTGCGTTTGAAGATAGTTTGCAGCGCTTAGGGTTAAACAAAATCGATATGATTTTAGTGCATGATTTAGATCCGGTCGTGCATGAACCAAAAGAATTTAAAAAACATTTTCAAATTTATATTGAGGGTGGATATAAAGCGCTTGATAAATTACGCAGCGAAGGTGTGATTGCTGCCGTTGGATTTGGGGTAAAAAAATGGGAAGTGTGCGCGGATGCGATGCAGTATGGTGATTATGATTGTTTTATGTTGCAAGGGAATTATACGTTGTTGGAGCAACCTGCCTTCGATGAATTTATGCCGCGCTGCGCAAAAGAAAATATTTCCATTTTACTTGCGGGTCCGTTTGCTTCGGGAATTTTAGCGACAGGGGCGAAGAAAGGTGGATATTTTCATCATCGCGCGGCGAATAAAGATGTTTTAGTGAAAGTCGAAAAAATTGAAGATATTTGTGCGCAGTATGGCGTTTCGTTACAGGCAGCTGCGATTCAATTTCCTTTGAAACATCCAGTCATCGCGTCTGTGGTAATTGGCACCGCATCGCCGGCGTCGATTGAAAAAAATCTTAAGTTTGCAAAAGAAAAAATTCCCGCAGAATTTTGGGGAACATTAAAATCAGAAAAAATCATCCCGGAAAACGCACCGTGATGTTGATTGTGTTAGTTGTCATCCTGAACGTAGTGCCCTTCGAGACGCGCTGC
>CAZOFA010000017.1:7842-32867 GCA_964578975.1 uncultured Coxiellaceae bacterium | reverse complement strand
TCGCCCTGAGGAGCGCGCAGCGCGTCTCGAAGGGCACTACGTTCAGGATGACAACTACTCACGTCCACGATGTCTACTGCGTAATATCCTACGTGTTTCCGGAAATGAAAGATTATTTTTTGTTTGACTAAGAATAGAAAAAATAATGACGAGCAATAATAAATTTAACAGAAAAATAATGATGGAGGCACTAATCAATCCCCATTGATATTTCACCAGAGTTAAAAATATAATCGCAAGCAAACTCACCCATGTTGCAGTTAATAGACACGCTGACACGACGCCGAGTATGATAATAATAAAAATACTTTTAGCGGCTAAGTAACTTTCATTTTTCACTAACGTGATGAGGCGCTGCACTAAATTAAAAATCGTCGGAAGCAACATTAGAACGCTCGCTATCATTTTACCTTTTCGATTAGAAGCGCGCTTCTTATCCTTTTTATCAGACATGTTTTATCCTTTAATAGCGAGTTCGTGTTTGATTTATTTTCTTAAAAAACGCCCGATAAACCATCCAGCAAATAATGCGATACCAACTGCTTTAAATGGTTTTTCTGCGATATAACTTCCTAAATTTTCCTGTACGGTTGCTGATTTTTCTCGAACTTCATCTAAAGAATGTGTGAAGACTTCTTTTGCTTTACCGGTCGCATCATAGGTGACATCTGCTAATGCAGATTTTATTTTAGCTAAATCACCATAAATGTCGTATTCACTATGATTATGTTTGTGATGTCTTGTTGGAGTTTTATACATGAAACAATCCTCCTCATCAATTACGGTATAACTCAATTATACTCTTTTTTGTCTTGATGTGGCATGACGCCACTAATCTGATGTTTATTTTGATAATTTATTTTTTTCTTAAAACGCTTAGGGTTATTACTAGTTTGCAGCGCCTATGTTGTGACGGAGAATATGAAATAATACTTTATATTATTGGAGAATTTTTATGTTATCTTGGGTATTAATATTTTTTATCGTTGCAATTATCGCAGGTCTCCTCGGTTTTACGGGTGTTGCACTTGCTGCGGCTGAAATTGCGAAAATAATCTTTTTTATATTTCTCGTATTATTTGCGTTATCATTTGTGTTTTATTTAACGGGAACCACATTTGCATTATTAAGTTGGGCCATCGCCTTTCTTATTGTTTCGATTATCGCAGCGGTTTTAGGATTTACCGGAGTTTCAGTTGCACTCGCATCAGCGGCCAAAATCATATTTTTGATTTTCATTGCGCTGTGTATTATTACCTTTATTCTCCACTTGTTCCATCGAGACATATAAAAAATATTTGAGGTGTAAACCACATGAAAAATATCATTGCAGTAATAGGATTAATTCTCGTTATTTTTGGTCTTTTCACATTTGGGTATCATCGTTATCAATATACCACCCAAGAAAAAGTCTTGGAAATTGGTGATATCAAAGTGACTGCTCCTCAAGAAAAATCCATTAATTTTCCACCGTTATTAAGCGGCAGCGCGATTATTGTTGGACTTGTACTGGTTGTGGTAAGTCGAGTTAAAAAAAATTAAATTAACGCGCTTTACCACATTGAGGACAAAATTTCGCATCCGGTAATAAAGTTGCATTACATTGCGAACAATTCAGCGCAGCAAACGTAGCACCGCATTGTTGACAAAATTTCGCTTCAGCTAAATTTGTAATATTACAGCTTCGGCATATTTTCCCTGAGATATTTGGCGTATTCGGATTATTAAACGACGAACCTTGATTGCCGAACCAATCACCGCCATGCTTGCCGCCGCCAAAATTATTTCTTCCGTGTTTATTTCCATGTCCTCCTTGATAACCGCCACCTAAATATTTACCTAATAATTGTTTCAAGAATCCCATGACCGTCTCCTGAAAGACAAATAGACACATTCAACAAAGTAGCAAAGGTCGTACTATTGCGTCAATGGTGCAATCATTTTAGATGCATTCGAGGTTCCCTTATCATCGGTGTTTGCAGGCATAGAAGGATTCTCATCAGGTGCAATGTCGACTTTTTTCTGGTTTTTAGCATTGGGTGTGGGCGTAGCTTTCGCGGCCGCGGCATCTGCTGCTTTTTGATCTTTGACGCCTTGAATATAAGCACAACCTGATAACAAACTAATTGATAAAGCGATTATGACAACGCGATGAGATAATTTCATGTGACAACTCCATTTGTTTATCCCACCTAGTTTAATGAATGAGAAGTATATTAGTAAACATCATTATCCGCAGTACCGCCATCCATGTCAGGCCCATAATAACTGTAGCCACTGGGCGCATTTCCTACCAGCCTGTCTCCTGGATTGATGAAATACACGCCGGGATAATTGGTATAAACGGGTTCAGAATAATACACTCGTGTTGTGCGCGTACCACAACAGCAAGGGGATGGGGGCGGAGCCCAAGCATACGCAGGTAGTGGATAATACACTGTCATCGTATAACTACTACGTTTTCTATAAACGACATGATGACGCACATGTTTCGTCGCGCAACGACAATGATGAGGACGATAATGCACACGTTTAACGACGTGTTTCACTCGACAGGTACCACAATCCACATAGGCCGCAGGAGTGCCATACACCAAAAAATAATCGGCCAATGCACTGAGCGGCAGTAAGCAACAAATGGTGCCGGTTATAAAGAGTGAGATCAGGGGTGTTTTTCTCATTTTCATGACAACTCTCCCTCGTTTTAATTTCATTTTATCACTCTGAAACAAATATGTTTCGATCTCCTGATAATTACATAACTCATTGATTATTCATGATTTATTTAAAATTTAGGTTAATTCTGACTGGTTTTTCTTAGAAACTTCGCATACTATTAAAGATAGGGTATATAACCAGGCAGGTGAATTATGAGCGAACCGATCACGATGGATGTCAAAAGGTCGTTTATCCAAAACCAAGCCTGCTTCAAGCAACTGACTGAAGAAGAAATTGATGTATTAGCCAGCCTCTTGGTTGAAAAAAAATATTCGCCGGGTGACACCATTGTGGTGGAAGGCAATCCCGTGGATAGTGTTTATTTTATCGTGAATGGTCAAGCCGATGTTCAACACATCTCAATTAGAGATAACAAAACTCACATCGAATCTGTCGCAAAACTGAATCCAGGTACCGCAATCGGACTGAACGAAACCGGTTTTTATTCCATCTCAGGCGTGCGTACGGCAACTGTTGCTGCAATCACTGACATGGTGACATTACGTTTAAGTATGGCTGCATTCCATGGCTTTTCATTAACAAATTCACATGTTAATGAAGTCATGCGTAAGAATGCCGCGCAAATGTTAGGATTTTATTCTGATTCTACGGAAGAAGAATAATGTAATCTTCTGAAGACGAACTATTAACAATAGGAAGTCTTATGCTAGATACATTCATGAAAGACATTCTATTACGATCACGTCCATTCGAATATTTGAATTCCTCTGAACTTGAAACACTACTGCCGTATTGCAAAATCGTGTCATTTGCACCGAATGAAATAATTATCAAACAAGGTAACGAAAACAATAAAATGTACTTCATCATTGAAGGTGAAGCGATTGCGCTCGCCAGAGTATTAGGAAAAGGGATGATTCCTATTTCAAATTTAACCGAAGGCGATTTTTTTGGTGAAATCAGTTTGATTGAGCAGGAAGTTTGTACGGAAACTGTCATCGCAGAAAAAAATATTCAGTGTATTGTGATGACAAGTCATTATTTCGATACATTGTCACTCATTTTCCCTGACATAAAATATAAAATCACGCGTTCAATTCTCGAAATTATTTGCGAACGTATGCATCGCGTATTTGATAAAATAAAAGAACGTCTCGACAAATCTGTCATTTCATCTTGGTATAGTTTTAACGAAATGACTCAATCCTATATTAAAACAAAATCCATTGCGTTTTCTGATCTTTCAATCGATCAAGAACAATTATATGAAATTGAAATTTTCACGCAATTTAATAACAAAGATTTTAATGAATTATTAAATTACGCAAAATTAGTTTCGGCCGGAACCAAACATACGTTAATGTATAAAGACGATCAAGACACCTCCTCATACATTATTATTCATGGCGCACTTGAAGCCAGCATTATCAAAGATGACAAACGCGTCAAATTAGCCATTTTAAGTCCCGGCGATTTGTTTGGTGGCATTACCTATTGCACAGGATATCCAACCGCTATTAGTTATAGCACACGTGAGCGCACGATTCTTCTGGAATTCAAAGCATCACAATTAAAAAAACTTAAAAAAAATAATATTCTCGTTTGGTATCAGTATTACAATTTAATTAGTCATTCGATCGTTAAAATGGAAAAAGCAGCAGACAAATTGTATATCCGACTGAATAGTGAAATTGTTGTCAGCGAATAATGAGGGTATATGTGTCGAGTATTATCATATTTAGGTAAACCCATTCTTGCAAAAGAATTATTGTATGATCCAGATAATTCTTTTATTAAGCAAAGCTATCATCCACGACATATGTCACATTTACTGAATTTAGCTGGCTTTGGCATGGTTGCTTGGGATGCGCAATCAACAAATCCAGAGACACCTTATATTTATAAAACCGCGTTATTACCTTTTTACGATGAAAATTTAAAAAATATTTCTTCAAAAATTACGCCTTCTTGTTTGTTAATGCATTTAAGAGGTGTTCCTTACAGTGAAAAACGTGTGGTATCGAATCAAAACGTTCATCCCTTTAAATTTCCAGAAGAAAAAATTGTGTTGGCGCACAATGGTGCATTATTTGAATTTGAAAAAATAAAATATGATTTACTGAATTATATCAAACCAGATTACCAAAGAAATATTAAAGGTACGACTGATAGTGAATGGATGTATGCATTATTTCTATCGCAATTACCACAAACATTGGATGGAATTAAAATGAGTGATCTCATTCATGCTATCATGGAAACATTTAGTATTTTGCAAAAAATACGTAAGAAACATCATATTTCTGTGACATCGCCGGTCAATATTTTTATTTCCAATGGTGAGTTCATTGCTGCAACCCGCTTTGTGCTTGATTATGGATGGCATTCGTTGAAAGATAAAACAGCAGCACATTTTACTTATCATTCTCTCTGGTATACGTATGGTGAAACGTATGGAATTTATGACGGTGAATATCGCATGGATGGAAATAAAAAATCGAGTATTATTATTGCATCTGAACCACTGACTGAGGACACAACGACTTGGGTTGAAGTGCCTGAATATAGTTTGATAATTGCGCGTTTGGTCAATAATGAAATTGAAATTACGTCGTGTGATATTGCATTGTGATCATCGTCATTGCGAGCGTAGCGAAGCAATCCAGGTTTTCGTGCTCAGTAAAAAAACCTGGATTGCTTCCCCCTCACTTCGTTCGGCGTCGCAATGAGGAGCTATAAACAAATCTTTTCCCCTTCTTTCGGCGCGATACAACGCGTTTTTGATTGAAGTGACTGTAATAATTCATTTGCAACTTCAACTTTATAACTAATATCTTTATCCACTTGATCTGGATCATGATGATAAAGACAAAGTAATTTAACATCTGCTTGATGCGCAATCTCCGCCACACGACTCACACAAGAATGTCCCCAGCCAATTTTCGCTGCATATTCATCATCGGTGTAAGTAGAATCAATCACCAGCACATCGCTATCATGAATAAATTTAATAATACGATCAACATCAAACTGATTATAGTAAGGTAAATTTTCCAAATATAACTCGTGATCGGTGACATAACAAAATACTTTATTATTATATTCAACGCGAAATCCAAGACATCTCCCCGGATGATTCAGTAATATGGTTTGTATCTTCACATCATCAATGTTGAAGGTTTCTTCACCCAAATCACGATAACTAATTTTTGCCGCAAATTCTTTTACTGTAATGGGGAAATAGATACTATCCATTTGCGCTGAAATAATTTTTTCGAGGCTCATATCACTTGCAGGTGAACCTAAAAATTCAAATTCATTCCCTTTGATGTAGAGCGGAACAAAAAATGGAATTCCATTGATATGATCATAATGCGGATGTGAAATAAATATTTTGGCTGACAGAGGAAAAACTTTCTGCTTCATCAAATGATTCGATAATCGTTTAATGCCAGAGCCTGCATCAAAGATAAAATAATTTTTCTTGGCTAAACTGAGCGTCACACAATTGGTATTGCCGCCATATTGAATCGTTTTTTCGCCGGGCACCGGTAACGTGCCGCGCACTCCAAAAAATTCAACAATTATTTCTTTATTAATAATTTCTAATAAATCTGTCACAAATGTTTCTGGACGCGGTGGTTTATTCAGATAACCATCGACTCCTTTTTCAAACGCACGACGTCGATCGAATTCAAAAACCTTGCTGGTTAGAATGACAAAGATAGGTTGTTTTGCTAATTCGAGTTCTCGCACTTTTTGAAATAATTCTAATCCATCAAAATCTGGCATCATCAAGTCAGACACGATGCAATCGGGTGCGACTGACGCTATTTGTTTTAATGCTTCTTTTGATGAAGTAAACGTCGTGACTTTATGTCCCGCGTCTTCTAACAATGTTTTGTTCAATTGAACAATTTCTTCATCATCATCCACCACTAAAAAATGATATGTTTTTTTCAACTCGTCTGACATACAACGTTTACTCCTCTTGAATGGGTAGTGTGATGAGAAATTCAGTTCCTTTATCTAATTCGCTCGTGACTTTAATTTTCCCGCGGTGACTTTTAATAATATTATTCGAAATAAATAACCCAAGTCCCGAGCCCATGCCACCGACTTTTGTTGTCATGAACGGCGTAAAAAGTTTATCAAGCACTTCTTTTTTCATGCCTGGGCCATTGTCTTTGATGCTAATCATCACTGCATTATCCATGGATGTTGTTTTAATTGTAATAGTGCTATGTGGAGTTGTCTCCAACGCATGTATTGCATTCACTAAAATATTCATAATCACTTGATTGATTTTTCCTGGATGACAAAGGATCGGTGGAATATCACCAAATTCTTTAATAATCGTAATATTATTTTTTATTTCGGCACTTAATAAATTTAATGTCGAATCGATATTTCGATTCAGTTCTGTCTTTACCATTTCCGGTTCATCAGATCGAGCAAATGCACAGAGATCAGCAATCACCCCTGCCGTACGATGAATTCCAACATAAGATGCCGCAATCAATGCAAGAATATCATCATAAATATGCAGGAAATCGCTTTTAATTTCTTCATCTAAACGTACTTGCTTAATACGGTCAGCGAATTGCGACATCATCTGTTGAATGGATTCCATATTAGCCGTCGTCGCATTCAAGGGATGTTTTATTTCATGCGCCACACCGGCCGTTAACATACCTAATGATGCCATCTTTTCTGATTGCATTAATCGAGCATGCGATTGTTTGAGCGCTTCAAATGCTTCAATCGCTTTATTTTTTTGAATTTCAAGTTCTTTGTTGGAATTAGAAAGATCTTGCGTGCGCTCATCCACGCGTTTTTCCAATTGCGTATTCAATACTTGTAAATTGTCATACACTTTTTTGCGATCAGATAAAATGGCGTGAATCAGTAATATCGTTAAATAAACAATGGTAATAAATAATTGGATCAACGACATGGATTTATTGATTGAGTCTGTATTCAGTATGTGATAACTCGTATGCACAGAATCATATAAGCATATCGCTGAAATTAATAAACCGGTTAAAAGTGCGAGCCTAATATCAAATTGAAATGCTGCCCAAATTGCAAATGGAATGAAAAGATAAGTTAATTCTATTTCACTGTGTATCGCGATGTATCCAAGTATTAAAATACATAACCATGTGATTACCAAATTCACTAATTGTTTCACTGGAATTTTGACTTTTGCGTACACGACACACGCGATAATGACGGACGCGATCGACACAACACCGACTGCATCCGCAATCCACCAAGTTAACCATTCATAAGGTGCATCACTCAACGGAAATTTATCTTCGAGCACCAAGAGTGGAACACTCAACGAAGCGTTAATTAAGCAAGCACCAAATGCCGTGATTAAAATAAAAATCAGCACGCTTTTTGTATTTTGAAAAATATTATAAGAACCGGTTAATTTTATCAGAGCGAATTTTCCGCAATAGGCTTGGATAATACCCCCGGTGGCAGGCACTAACATGCTTAATACGGCCAGTAGCGAAATACCTGAGGTTAAAAACATATGTGAATTTGCAATAAAACACCCGATGAAAATACCCCATAAGGCAAAATCACCAAAAATTAAAATAGCGGCTAAGGCAATGCCGGTGGGCGGCCAAACGGGGGATACAAGTGTATTGGGTGCTGCTAAAGAAAAACCTAATCGTGCTGTTAAGGCATAAAAGAACGCAATAAGGAGTATTATTGCTGCTTTTTGCATTGGCTTTCCTTGAAGAGAATGCAATTAATTGCAGTCTTTATTTTAGCACATTGCTGGGTTTTGGAGTACGTTAGGCTTGGCTCAACCGATGATTTTTCAAGCTAATGCCCTACCGCTTAATTGCTCTAAAATTCGTAACGGCGATAAATCAGGACATTGCATCGCATCCACCGGCAAATAAAACGTTTGCTCGAGCGCATGTTGCCCTGACATAGCAGCATGAGACACATGATCAGTTTGCACAATCCATGAATTCCCCGGCGCAAAACGAATTTCACATTGTGGAACTTCTTTTTGATACACTAAATTTTTTTTCATGCGATTGTGAATTTGTAACATGATGTGATCGTATTCAGTTCGATAGGTTTTAGTGATATGAAGTAATTTCCATAATGCCGCGTGACCCATCCAAGGTTTTTTAACATCCGGCAAAAATCGTTTTGCCACCTCCGTGAATGGCTCACCCACACGCCAAACACGATCTTGGTTGTGTGGATTAATGTTGGTAAAAACACGTAAGATGCGTTGACCTTGATTGGGTGTCGCAGGAAATGCATCCACATGTAAACGCGTATCATCTTTTCGATACGAACTCACGCGCCCAGAAATTTCGATCGGTCGAAAACTAGTGCGTCCTATTTTTAATGCATTTGCATAACTCGGAAGAAGTTGTCGCACTAAATTTTCCGCGTGCTTTGCAAAACGCTGCAACATTGTTTTGAGTTGGGTGAAGGATTCATCGGAACAACGTGCGCCGCGCAATGTATCCGTGAGAATGTTATAACTAATATTTTTGGTTTTAACATCCACATATTGCGCGGAAAGAAATTTTTTTTCAGACTCCAATAAGTCAAACGGTAACCGTGAAAAAAATAATATTTTTTCATTTTCTAATGCTGTCACCGCACGAGTATGGATTTCGTTTGAGAACGCATCCTGCCAATTTTCGCTTGCAATTTCTTCCAGAAAATTTTTATCCATAAAGTTTACTTCAACGTTTCCTTCAAAAATTCAGAAGAAAATTCTCCTAATTCGCGTGCCTGTTGAATCAATCCAATTAAATCCATTTCGATTAAACGATACAATGTATCAAAATCATTAATGACATAATAAATCGGTTGCATAATATCAATGCGATAAGGGGTGCGCAATACTTCTAAAACATTAAACTCTTTGCGCTGTGGCTTATCACTCTCAAGACAATACACCGTTTCATTTTTAGAGGAAAGAATACCGCCACCATACACGCGTAATCCGGCGGCTTGTTTAATTAAACCAAATTCAATCGTAAACCAATACAATCTTGCTAACATCACGCGATCAGCATGACTGGCGCGCAAACTTAAATTGCCATAGGTATAAGTAAAATCGGCGTAAGCTGGATTGGTTAACAAAGGACAATGGCCGAAAATTTCATGGAAAATATCGGGTTCTTGTAAATAATCTAATTCTTCACGACTGCGAATAAATGTGGCGGCAGGGAAACGTTTTTTTGCCAGTAATTCAAAAAAATGATCGAATGAAATAAGCGCCGGAACCGGTTCTAACTTCCACCCAGTTGTGTCGTGTAATACTTCTGAAATTTCTTTGCATTGTGGAACACGATCTTTGGGTAAATTCAGTAATTCCAACCCGTGCATATATTCTTCACACGCACGTCCGGTGACGATTTTTATTTGTCGCTCATACAATTCTTGCCACACAGAATTTTCATCATCTGTGTAATCGATCATCCCATGTTTATCTGGTTTTTTTGCTACATAAGAAGTTTGTTTTTTCTTCATACTACTCTCCCCAATCAGGTTTCCAACCGCTTTTGCGGATAAAATTTGTGGCTTTTTTGCGTATTATTTCCTCGCCAGGCTTGGGGTATGCTTATCTGCCGTTGGGCAGATAGTCGTAGAGTCGGTATGGCGCAATATAGCGAGAGCAAAGCGTCGAAACGCCTGAGTGCACATCTTGTTTAGAGCTATACTGTTTCATATTGATTATGGCTCGCGATTGGTTAATCTTTAGTTAATTTTATCAAAAAATGAATACTAAACTCAAATCTGTTTTAATTTCAAGTAAAATCGTATGGTTAATATAATGACACATTATAATCCAATTAAACCTGAAATGAGGTTTAAAGCGGCAGCCTTTCATGTAAGCTATTGATAATTATTCAACAACTACATTTTCAGCTTGAAGTCCTTTTTGCCCTTGAGTGACATTAAACTTTACACGTTGTCCTTCCTTCAAGGAGCGGTATCCATCGCCGACAATCGCTCGGAAATGTACGAAAACATCTTCGCCACTATTGCGTGAAATAAATCCATAACCTTTTGTGTTATTAAACCATTTCACTGTTCCAGTTTCTTGTCCTGACATAACCAATTAACCTCTAATTTAGATAAGTCATATTCAGTGTATCATAAGGTTATTTTCAGGCAAATGTGGTGCTCTGAGTTGATGTAAAATGAAGTATATATCTTCGAGGAATCGTTTATGACAGCAGAACACGGTAAACGAAAAGGTTCATTTGGATATCGATTTTTAATCACAACATTAAACATTTTGCTGGCTGTTTTATTTTATTGGTTATTGGGTTTTGTCCTCGATGATATTAGTGATCAGCCAGGGCCGGATTGGACCACGATCCAAACGAGTTATCAAGATAAAGCGTTGGTCGCACAAAATAAATCTCTGAATGAACAATTACTCAATTTAAATCGCACCATCGATTCGCTCAAACAACAGCAATCATTGACTCAATCCAGCATCAGTAGCTATCGCGATACGATGAATCAATTGCTCAGTTTACAAAAATCCAGTGTGCAAAAAGGCGTGAATATTTCTGCCGATGCGCAACAAAATTTAACGAAGGTGACGCAAGAATATTTAGATAATCAGCAACGCTATCAAAAATTAAATACGACACTTGCCGATAAATATAACGCGGCTCAAGATATCCAATCACAAATTAATTCAAATAATACAAAATTAGATGCGCAATCAACAGAAGCGAATAAAGAGTATCAAAAGCAAATGGCGCGTTATAATTTAAAAATCGCCGCGTTACAATTGTGTTTCTTATTGCCGTTGTTGGTGTTAGTCACTTATCTTTATCGACGATTCCGCCAAACCATTTATGTTTCTATGTTTATCGCTGTCGGTATTGCGACATTGATCGAAATAGCGTTGGTGATGCACGAGCATTTTCCCTCGCGCTATTTTAAATATATTCTGATTTTAGCGTTAATTTTCCTTGTCATCTGGGCGCTCAAAGCGATGCTACGCATGATCGTTAAACCGCAAAGCAAATGGTTGCAGAAACAAAACCGCGATGCCTATCAAAAAATGTTGTGCGCCATCTGTCAATATCCCATCACCCCAGGATTATTAAAACTGACGTTGCCAGTACGTAAACAAAAAGAGATGCAACTGGCAAATTTGGATTATTTAACCAAAATTGACGATTATATTTGTCCCAGTTGTGGCGAAAAATTATTTGAAAAATGTGAGCAATGTCATGAGATTAGGCATTCATTGCTGAGTTTTTGTGATCATTGCGGGTTTGAAAAGAAAATTTAGTGTATCATACGGGTCTTAGCGCTCAATGAGTCATGCCCGTGGAAAACAATGCAAATACACCTTACAGTGAACTGAATCCCGATCTTATTTTAAATGCGATTGAAAGTTTAAATCAGCGTGTGAATGGTAGTTTGCTCGCCTTAAACAGTTATGAAAATCGTGTGTATCAAGTGGGAATGGAAGATGGTGATCCGCTGATTGCGAAATTTTATCGACCGAATCGTTGGAGTGATGAAGCAATTTTGGAAGAACATCAATTCGCCACTGAATTAAATGCACATGATATTCCCGTGGTGGCTCCCATCGCGTTTCAAGATCAAACCTTACATCATTTTAATTCGTTTCGTTTTGCTCTTTTTAAACGACAAGGCGGACGCGCACTCGAGCTGGATGATTTATCGCAACTCGAATGGATGGGGCGATTTATCGGACGTTTGCACGCACGCGGTGCTTGTCAATCCTTTCGACATCGTCATCATTTAACCGTGGAACAATTTGGTTTTACTGCCTATCATTTTTTACTTGAAAATAATTTTATTCCCTCACACTTAAAACATAATTTTTGTCACGTGGTTGACAATGTTTTACAAAACATTAAAACGATTTTTGCTCGTGTCGGCGTGATCAAACAAATTCGTTTGCATGGTGATTGTCACATCGGCAATGTGTTATGGCGCGACACCGGTCCACATATTGTTGATCTCGATGATTGCATGATGGGACCTGCCATCCAAGATATTTGGATGTTGCTCTCAGGCAACGAGATGCAAATGGAAATACAGTTAGAGCGAATTTTATATGGCTATACTGACTTTCATGATTTTAATCATCGTGAACTGCATTTGATTGAAGCATTACGCACGTTACGCATGTTGCATTATTCTGCTTGGCTGGCCAAACGCTGGGAAGACCCTGCATTTCCTTTAAATTTTCCTTGGTTTAATACGGTAAATTATTGGCAAGATCAATTAAATAATTTAAATAATCAAAATGATTTACTGATTGAAATCATGAATAGATTTTAAAGATAGAAAATCGACCGCAACATTTTTATCCAGTGACAACATTATTCATAGATATCCCGGCTGATTTTTTTTATAATGCAGGATAACCTTTTTTAATTGAGTATAAATAGAGCAATAAACAATTTTTTGTTTATTGGATATGGATAAGGATTTTTTTAAATGCTCCATAGAATTATTCAGCAGATAAAAAATCGTTGTATTTTGCTTATCGGAATTGCATTGTTGTGTGGTGCGGGACCCGCTGTGGCAAACGATACGCACACCACACAGCACAAAGCGCCTGCGCACACGAGCAGCAAAAATCATAAACATAAATCCATTCACAGCAAGAAAAAAACCAAAGTCGCACGCAAATCGCATCGCAAACATCTTGCAAAAAATAAGCGTCCAAAACATCATGCGCAATTTCACTCAGGCACTAATTCAGACGATGTGTCTTTGACGGGTGTATCATCCAGACCCATCAATCATGATCTTGCGACGATTAATTTAAATAACATGACGCCCTCTCATTCCTCACTCAATCAAATGTTTTCGGTGAAAAAAAATATTGTCGCCTTTGTGCAGAAAACCGTAGAAACCTTGCATTACAGCAGTTATAAATTAGGCGGCTCTAAATTTGATACCGAGCGTGGTGTGTACGTGGTGGATTGTTCTAATTTCGTTGATCGCATTCTTGCAACTGTCTATCCCAATGCGTATTCCAGTCTCGTCAATTCGACGGGAGCCGACAATCCCGTCACGCGAAATTATTTTAGTTTTTTTCGTGATCTTGACGATGAATCGGATGGATACTGGAATAAAATTAATGGTGTGGAAGAATTACAAGCGGGCGATGTGTTAGTGTTTCGTTACAAAAATTCACGTGGAAATGAAACTGGCGGTCATGTGATGGTGGTGATGGATAAACCCGTGCATGTCAGCGATTTTTATTTCGTGCGCATCGCAGATTCTGCAGAATCCGGACACAGTGAAGACACACGCCATCGTAATGAATCAGGCATTGGCATTGGCACATTGTTATTAAAAACCAATCCGAAAACCGGTGAACCTTCTGCATTTGCATGGGGTGTGAATAGCAGTTGGAATCGAAAAGTTAAAATTGCAATGGCACGTCCAAAAGAAATGGGTTCGTCTATCGGTTAAACCGCTTCTAAAATTGCAGCCACGCCCATACCACCCGCCGTACAAATTGAAATGAGTCCGCGTCCTCTGCCATTTTTTTGTAACAATTTAGCGAGTGTTGCGACCATTCTGGCACCCGTTGCAGCAAATGGATGTCCGAGAGCAACACTGCCACCTTTCACATTTATTTTAGCGGGATCGATGGCACCTAATGCGGATGATCGATGTAATACTCGTTTACAATATTCCTCTGATTCCCATGCTTTCAGCGTACAAAGCACTTGACCCGCAAATGCTTCGTGAATTTCATAAAAATCGAAATCTTGTAACGTCAATTGATGTTGTGTGAGCAGGTCACTCACCGCACGTGTGGGTGCCATCAACAATCCTTCACCATGCACAAAATCAACGGCAGCCACTTTCGCATCCACAAAACGTGCGAGTATTGGCACCTTCAATTCTTTTGCCGCAGCCTCACTCACTAAAAAAACGGCTGCAGCGCCATCGGTTAATGGACTGCTATTGCCCGCCGTCAAACTTCCTGCGCTCGACAAATCAAAAGCGGTTTTTAATGTGGCAAGTTTTTCAAGCGACGTATCTTTGCGTACGATGCCATCGCGTTTAATGCCATGAAATTCAAACACCAGATCTTGATAAAATTCTTCAGCATACGCGGTGTGACTTTTTTGATGACTTAACAACGCAAATTCATCTTGCGCAATACGCGAAATTCCCCACTCTTTCACCATTTTCTCGCAATGTTCGCCCATCGAAAGATGCGTGCGCGGTTCAACTACTTGTGGTAATTCCAATTTAAGATCACTGGGACTGATGCGCAAAAATGCCATGAATTTGCTAAAAAAATTTTTGGCGGATTTCGCTCTTATTATTTTTTGCGCCAAACTGCGTTTTAATAAAATCGGTAAATCACTATTCGTATCGACACCGCCGGCAATCCCATGTTCAATTTGTTTGTGCGCAATTTTAAGTGCGATTTGTGAGACTGCTTCAAGACTGGTGCCACAGGCACGCTGCAGTGTATATCCGGGTGTATGCGCATGCAGCGTGGTGCCCAACACGCATTCGCGCGACAAATTCCAATTCGAGGAACTATTCATCACGGCGCCCAACGCAACATCACCGATGACTTTTCCATCAATGCGCATTTTACTCACCAGCGCTTGCAGTGCTGCCGTCATTAATTCTTGTGTGGTGACATCTTGATAATCTGTCAATGATTTAACAAAAGGGGTACGTATTCCACCAGCAATATAAACTGAACAGGTTTCCATATAGCCTCCTTCTCTGGCTATACCATAGCACGGATTTGCAATAAAAAATATTTCAAGGGATACTAGTCTCATGTACTAAATGGGAAACATTGTGCCAAATACAGCAAATATTTATCTCAAAAATCAAACGCTGATTTGCGAAGGTGAATGGAATCTTACACATCTTTCCGCACTCGAAAAATCATTTGCGAAAATTTCTCTACCCACTGATCAATCCATCAAAATAGACGGTTCTCTGATCACTAAAATGGATAGTGCAGGCGCATGGTTACTGTGCAAGTGGTTAAACCGCTGGTCAACAAAAAAAATAAAAGTTGAATTGGAAAGTTTTTCACAACAAAAAGACACATTAATTCAGCTCGTGGAAAAAAACTATGTCAAAAATACTGATGTCCCCGTCTTAAAAAGAAAAAATTGGCTGTATCGATTGGGAAAAATGACCGTCCATCAATTGCGTGAATTCGATAATTATCTTATCTTCATCGGTGATTTAACCCTAGAAACACTGCGTATTTTAAGCAATCCATTGCGTATTCGTTGGAATGCATTATTCAGCGGAATTGATAAAACCGGTTATCGCGCACTACCCATTATCGGATTATTATCTTTCATGATTGGCGTTGTATTATCGTATCAAATGGGTGTGCAATTACGAAATTACGGTGCAAATGTATTTATCGTCGATTTATTAGGCCTGTCTGTTTTACGTGAATTTGGACCGTTACTCACAGCCATTATGGTGGCAGGCAGAACGGGATCTTCATTTACCGCAGAATTGGGTATTATGAAAGTGAATCGTGAAATTGACGCGCTCGATACAATGGGTGTCACACCCAGTGAATTGTTATTATTGCCTAAAATCACCAGCCTCGTGATTGTGTTACCCCTTTTAACCATTTGGGCTGATATTTTTGGTGTGTTGGGTGGAATGTTTATGGCGAATAATATGTTGGGCATCAGTTGGCATGAATTTCTTTCACGCTTTTCACACCAAGTGCCCGTCCGTGCATTGCTGATTGGCCTCGGCAAAGCACCCGTATTTGCGTTGATTATTGCAAGTATCGGCTGTTTTCAAGGCATGCAGGTGCGAGATACCGCAGATAGTATCGGTGTCAATACAACCAAAAGCGTGGTACTCGCCATCTTTTTTATTATCGTGTCCGATGCTATTTTTTCCATTATTTTCAGCAAACTTCACTTATGACGACAAAATCCCTGATTGAAATTCAAAAATTAAAAACCTATCTCGGCGGTGCCTGGGTGCATAAAGATATCAATTTATCTGTCAATCCGGGTGAAATATTCGTCATTGTCGGCGGCAGTGGAACGGGAAAAACGGTGTTATTGAATGAAATGATTTGTCTTCTGACACCAACCGGTGGATCGATTCGAATTTTCGATCAAGAAATATTAAAAGCATCTCCCAGAACGTTACTCAGCATACAGCGTCGTTGGGGTGTTTTATTTCAGCAAAATGCTTTATTTAGTTCATTAACTGTTTTAGAGAATGTGTCTTTCCCATTAAAAGAGCATACCCAACTCGACGATAAAACCATTCGTGAACTGGCTTTACTTAAAATTGTACTCGCGGGGTTACCGGCCGAGGCTGCGAACAAATATCCAGCAGAATTGAGCGGTGGCATGCAAAAACGTGCAGCACTCGCGCGCGCGGTTGTGCTTGATCCTGAACTCATGTTTCTGGATGAGCCGACGGCAGGCCTTGATCCCAATAAAGTCATGGCATTTGATGAATTAATAATAAACTTGCAGACAACTATGGGTTTGACTATTGTAATGGTAACGCATGATATTGAAAGCTTGAAACGAGTAGCCGACCGAGTAGCGTTTTTGGGTGAAGGAAAAGTGTTATGTATTGATACACCTGAAAACATGATGAAAAATCCACATCCCTTGATTCAAGATTTTTTTAAAGGATCAAACTAATGGAAAGTGGCGCCTATGGATACTAAAGTTAATTACACCATTATCGGTGCTTTCGTTATCATTTTATTTTCATTTATGGTGTTGGCGATTATCTGGCTTTCTGCTGGTTTTTCCACACAAACTTACACCACGTATAAAGTAGATATGCAAGAAGCAGTCACCGGATTAAGCAATGATGCAACGGTTGAATTTAATGGCGTGAGTGTGGGTAATGTGGATAGTATTAAAATTAATAAAAATGATCCGAAATCCGTCGAACTGTTATTAAGCATTCAATCTGACACACCGATCTCGCGCGGCACATTTGCAACGTTAAGCACACGTGGTGTGACCGGCATTACCTATATTTCTCTCAAAGACAAAGGTGATGATCCTCGACCACTGAAAGCCATCGGCAATCAACCTTATCCGATTATTAAAACCGGTCCTTCTATTTTTCTGCAACTTGACACTGCGTTACAAAAATTAACGGATAGCGTGAAGCAAGTCAGTGAATCGATAAAAGCATTATTGGATAAAGATAATTTACTCTCCATCAAACAAATACTCGCAAATACCAGTCAAATTACTGGGACAATCGCGATGAATAATCAAAAATTAACGGCGATTTTAATTAATACGCAAAGAGCGAGTGCTAAACTTCCGCTGCTCATACAAAACAGCACGCAAACCATGTCAGCGATTCAAAGCCAACTGTTGCCAGATGCAAATCATGCCATTGCGAATTTTAATAATATGTCTGAAAATTTATCGGCATTATCAGCAGAATTACGAGAAAATCCATCTATATTAATTCGTGGCAAAGAACCACCGCCACTGGGCCCAGGTGAAAAATAATGAAGAAATTTTTTTTATTGTTGATTGCGATAAGTATTTTATTGATGAGTTGTTCGGTGTTTTCACCGGTGAAAACAGAACCCTCGACTGCGTACGTATTAAATACGCTACCCACACCGCCCATCAAAAAATCGTCGCGCGGCATGACGTTATTGGTCACACCACCTGAAACAAATCCGCTCTACCGAACCCGCGAAATGGCTTATACCACCGCTCCCTACAAAATCGCTTATTTTGCGAAAAATGTTTGGGCTGAGCGACCCTCTGAAATGATATATCCTTTACTCATTCAAACATTACAACATACCAAGCATTTTCACGCCGTGGTGAATACCTCCAATTCAGTGAATTATGATTATGTGTTAAATACCCAAATTCAACAATTGTTACAAGATTATCGTGGACCGATCGGCTATTTACATTTAACCGTGCGTGCAGAATTAATTCGTGCAGCCACCCAACGTGTAGTTGCTATCAAAGAAATATCTATCGTAGAATCATTTCAACCAAAAATCCCCTCGAGCGGTGTAAGAGCAGCAAATCAAGCCACGGCGCGTATGTTACAACAACTCGCGCTATTCACTGTCCGAACCATTTAAAAATTTAACTGAGGAAAAATCATGAAGTTATACTTTTCAAAAGGCGCTTGTTCATTGGCAGTACGCATTTTGGTGAACGAATTGCAAATTCCCTGCGAATATGAAATGGTTAATTTAAAAACTAAAAAAACCGAAAGCGGTGCCGATTATTATCAAATTAATCCCAAAGGTGCTGTGCCCGCATTACAATTAGATAATCAATCGGTATTAACTGAAAATGCAGCGATACAAATTTATCTCGCGGAAACTCATCACGCCGAGAAATTATTACCCGCCCTCGGAAATAATCGTTATCGTGTTTTAGAATGGCTGACTTTTGTCGCAACAGACATGCATAAAGGCTGTTCTCCGTTTTTTAATTCGATGGTACCCGACGACATTAAAGAAAAAGTGTTTCAACCTATCATGAAAAATAAATTTAATTATCTCGAACAACATTTAGCAAAAAATAAATATTTAGTGGGTGATCACCTGACGTTGCCGGATATTTATTTATTTGTCATCTTAACTTGGATGCCTGGGCTAAAATTGGATCTTGCGCAATACCCCACGTTAACGCGCTATTTTCAACAGATAAAAACACATGATTCGGTGAGCAAATCTTTAAAAGAAGAAGGTCTTGCATAACATTGTGGCCACCTGACTATACCATTAAAAAACAGCTGCGCGCGCGCCATATTAAATTAAAAGCCTCCTTAGAAAAAGGATTGGAGCTCATCGTTCCGTCGCATTTTAATATCAAACACGCGCCAGATATTTTATTAAAAAATAGAGCGTGGATCGAAAAAAGACTGCTGGAATTGCGGGAAAAAAAAATCGCACGCGATCAATGTACCGTGCCTGATGTCATTGATTTAGTCGCCATTCAACAATCTTGGCGCATTCAAAAAATTGAAACGAATATGAAATTAACCCTGAGAATTCGCCCACAGTTTCAAGAACTCGTGCTGATGGGAAAAGTGGACAATCAAGCGCGCGGTAAAAAATTATTAATCGATTGGATAAAAGCGCAAGCTAAAATTCATCTCAGTGAAAAATTAAAGCAAGTGAGTGCGGCCATCCGATTACCCTATCAAAAAATGACTATTCGTGATCAAAAAACACGTTGGGGGAGCTGTTCGAAAAATAAATCTATCAATCTCAATTATAAAATTATTTTTCTGCCGCAGCCTCTCGCCACGCATATTTTAATTCACGAACTCTGTCATACCGTTCATCTCAACCATTCAGAAAAATTCTGGCAATTGGTTGAATCATTTGATCCGAATTATCAGCAACACCGAAAAGCCGTGCGCCGCGTGGATCAATTTATTCCCGTTTGGCTGTAAATCCCGCCTTGTTTAAAGTATCAATCGCGACAGTACTCAATAATTGATGGATGGCCATGGTTGGGTGCAACGGATCCCAAAATAAATGTGTATTAGGATCGCTACAGGGTGTTGGAAGTGATTGACCGATTTGATATGTCTTCATCAAGCTAACCGAATTTAAAATGTCTGGACTAATATTATCTTTCAGCGCATTGCGTGTGAGCCCGGAGATGTTAAGACAAGCATCAACCGTGTTCGTAATATTATATTTATTAGGATTCGTTAACACGTCATTGAAAGAAGCATTCACATCCATTTTAACGATCGTGATGGACGGATAACGGCTTTTTAATTGGCTAATTGCGCCATCTAATTGTGCATTATGCTGGATGGTTACATTACTCAGCCTGGTCTCAGCGTGCATTTCGCGTGCGTAAGGCGTACGACCTAAATCAGGTAAATTCGCGATTAAAAAATTCTGTGCACCATGATTTATTAATGATTGAACTGCCCAAGAAATTTTGCCCACGATCGCTTGTATATTCGGTGATGGATCATCGAGATAATCATTTGCGCCGATCCATATGACATACAGCACATTTTTTTTGTTGACTAACATTGAATTGAGATAATAACCATCAAGTTCACTTTCCAGCGTAATCGGCAACGTGCTATTGCTATTCAGATGGGTGATCGCAGTCGCTCCACCATATGCATAATCGTCGTAACCGAGATATTCTTTGTCATAATAAAATTTTCCTAGGTCTTCCGCCCAGGTGGGTCCATTTGAAAATCGTCCTTGAAAATAAGGCAATTTCGGAATGATCTTAATGAGACGAAACAAATTACCATTGTCAGTTAAACTGTCCCCGAAAAAAATAATTTGATTGAAGGATTCTGCAAATGCGGTTGAAAAAAAGAAGAACGAAAAAAATAAAATCAACCATTTTTTCATAAAGTTACACTCCTTTGTGAGAAGGCTAAAGCGTCGTAGTATAAACCAAATTGATTTAGAGTTAAAATGTGCGACACAAAAATTTAGGTGTTCTCATGATTACGCTACGCAACTTGACTTTACGTCGAGGGACAACCGTTTTATTAACCAATGTGAATTGGACGATTTTTCCCAAACAACATATTGGTCTGATTGGCGCGAATGGATCGGGTAAAACCAGTCTTTTTTCATTATTGTTACAAGAATTACAACCGGATCAAGGTGATTTTGATATTTCGCGTCAACTTAAATTAGCGCATGTGGCACAAGAAACGCCGGGCTATGAAAAATCCGCATTGGAATTTGTGTTGGATGGCGATACCGAATTACGTGAGTTAGAAAAAAAATTACGTGACGCAGAACAAAAAAATGATGGCACCCAGATCGCACATTTGCATGCAGAATTAAGCCAAATAGACGCTTATCGTGCGCCTGCACGCGCCGCACAATTGTTGAGTGGATTAGGCTTTAGTCACCAAGAACAACAGCAATCGGTGCGTGAATTTTCCGGTGGTTGGCGCGTACGCCTTAATCTCGCGGCCGCCCTGATGTGTCGTTCGGATGTATTGCTCCTGGATGAGCCGACCAATCATTTAGATTTGGATGCGGTGATTTGGCTTGAGCAATGGCTGATGAAATATCCCGGGACATTGTTACTCATTTCACATGATCGAGAATTTCTCGATCATATTGTGGATCAGATTGCGCATATTGCTCATCAAGAATTAACACTCTATTCAGGAAATTATTCTACTTTCGAAAATACGCGTGCCGCGCAGATTTTGTTGCAGCAAGCAGCTTACGAAAAACAACAAAAACAAATCGCGCATATGCAACATTTTGTTGATCGTTTTCGCTATAAAGCCAGTAAAGCGCGTCAAGCACAGAGTCGTATTAAAGCCATTGAACGACTGGAGCTCGTGAATGCCGTGCAATTGGAATCCTCATTCCATTTTCATTTTCGTGCACCCGATCATTGCCCCAATCCACTCATCCGTTTAGAAGATGCAAAAATTGCGTATGGCGACAAAGTCGTTTTAAGTCATTTAAATTTAACCATTGGACCCAATGATCGTATTGCAATTCTGGGGCCGAATGGCGCAGGAAAATCGAGCTTCATTAAATTACTAGCCGGTGAAATTCCACCGCGCGCGGGAATCCGTGAAACCAGTGCGGGGGTTAAAATTGGTTATTTCGCGCAACATCAAGTAGATCATTTAATTTTAGATGAAACGCCTCTAGCACATTTGCGTGAGATTGCACCGACCACATCCGAACAAGAATTAAGAACATTTTTGGGTTCGTTTGGTTTTATTGGTAATCGTGTGTATGATCTCGTGAATATTTTTTCCGGTGGAGAAAAATCACGTCTTGCACTCGCCTTACTGGTGTGGAAAAAACCGAATTTATTATTGCTCGATGAGCCGACGAACCACTTAGATTTAGAGATGCGAAATGCGCTCAGCATTGCATTACAAGAATATGAAGGCGCCATGCTGATTGTGTCGCACGATCGCTTTTTAGTGCGCACCAGTGCCGATCAGCTCGTGTTAGTGGCAAAAGGCGAATTAAACCCGTTTAATGGTGATTTGAACGATTATGAAAAATGGTTACTGCAGTTTCGTCGTGAGGAAAATACTGGAACCAGTAAAAATCTACGACAAGATCGTGAATTACGCCGCGCGCTCGAACAAAAAATTAAGTCCTTGGAAACAAGATTAAGTAAATTACAGCAGGAATTGGTGACGGTTGAACGTGCCTTATCTGATCCCGCTTTATATGAGTCAGAGCATCAGGAACGTTTGCAACAATATTTGTTGTCTCAAACCACCTTAAATCAGACTTTACAAGAAACCGAAGAAGCATGGCTTAGCGCCTGCGCTGAAAAAGAAAAATTAAACTTATGACAACTCTAATCAATCTTGATCGTATTAATCTCGCGTTTGGCCTTGATCTTTTGCTCGATCAAGCAAAATTGCAAGTGGAATCCGGCGAACGTATTTGTTTAATCGGCCGGAATGGTGCGGGTAAATCTTCGCTGCTCAAAATCATCGAAGGCACTCAATTGCCTGACAGCGGCACGATTTGGCGTAAACCGCATTTACGCCTTGCACGTTTAGCTCAGGAATTACCGCAACAAGTGGATCTTTCTGTTTATCAGTATGTCGCGCAAGGATTAACAGAAACCGGTCAATTGCTTGCGGATTATTTTGCATTAACCACGCGTCTTGCGCTTGAACATACCGAGGATGATTTAAAAGAATTAGAACGCTTGCAACAGGCGATTGATGCCAAACAAGGTTGGCATTATGAACAAGAAATTAAAACGATTTTAACGCGCTTAGAATTATCCCCTGAACAACGCGTTTGTGATTTATCGGGTGGGTGGCAACGGCGTGCGGCACTTGCGCGTGCGCTGGTGATCAATCCAGAATTATTATTGTTAGATGAACCCACCAATCATTTAGACATTGAAGCCATTCAGTGGTTAGAAAATCAATTACTCGCGACTGAGATCGGTCTTATTTTTATTACGCATGATCGCGCCCTCTTGCAGCGCTTAGCCACGCGTATTATTGAATTAGATCGTGGTCAGCTGACCTCATGGCCTGGCGATTATGCTAATTTTTTACGGCGTAAAGAAGAAATGCTGCATGCCGAAGCACAACAAAATGCAGTATTTGATAAAAAACTCGCAGCCGAAGAACGTTGGATTCGACAAGGAATTAAAGCACGGCGAACCCGAAATGAAGGTCGAGTACGCGCCTTAATTGCATTACGCAAGACACGTTCACAACGTCGTGAACTTCAAGGAAAAGCGTCATTTGAATTAAATGATGCAGAAAAATCAGGGCAATTGGTGATTGAAGCAAAAAATATTTCCCATCAATATCACCATCACCCACTTATCATGAATTTTTCATTGCGTATTATGCGCGGGGATCGTATTGGATTAATTGGCCCAAATGGGGTGGGCAAAAGTACGTTATTAAATATTTTATTAGCTAAATTGGCACCTCAACAAGGAAGTGTGACACACGGCACAAAATTGCATATCGCTTATTTCGATCAATTACGCCATGCGCTCGATTTAGAAAAAACGGTCGTGGATAATCTCGCTCTGGGTAGCGATATGATTGAAATTAATGGCAGTAAACGCCATGTCATCAGTTATCTCTCTGATTTTCTGTTTACCCCCGAACGCGCGCGCACACCGGTGAAAGCTTTATCGGGCGGCGAATGTAATCGCTTAATGTTGGCGCGTTTGTTTAGTCGGCCTTCGAATTTATTAGTGCTGGATGAACCGACCAATGATCTTGATATTGAAACATTGGAATTATTAGAAGAACTTTTAAATGATTATCCGGGAACATTGTTAGTGGTCAGTCATGATCGTGCATTTTTGGATAATGTGGTCACGAGTACGTTAGTATTTGCAGGTGACGGCATCATTGAAGAATATATTGGAGGTTATCAAGAGAGTTTCAATCAAAAAAAAGAAGCGTCTAAAACTAAAAAAACGATCCCCGAACAAGCAAAACCGGTCAAAAAATTAAGTTATAAAGAACAAAAAGAATTAGCTGAGTTACCGCAAAAAATCGAAATGCTCGAGACTGAGCAACACGAATTACAAGCAATGACAGCGGCTGCAGAGTTTTATCAACAAGATCCAAAGATCGTGGCAAAACATATGGAACGACTGAATCAGTTATCCGTTGAGCTTGAAAAGACTTATGAACGATGGAATGAGTTGGAAAAAAATAACAAGGTATAACATGTAGTAAACAGAACTTGACGTGTCATTCCCGCCCCGGCGGGGATAGATTTTTAAAAGTTTAAGGCCTCGGGGGGATGAGAAGTATGGACACCAAAAAAAGAAATTTACACAAACCCGGGAGGAAGA
>CAZOFA010000017.1:0-7832 GCA_964578975.1 uncultured Coxiellaceae bacterium | reverse complement strand
TTCTAAAAAAATATTATTTTTAAACTTTTTTATAATTTTTCGTGCGGGTGCTTCCCGGCGGCGGGGTTTATTTATTTTTTTGGTCTTGCGCCGGGGGGTTATTTACACTTCTACCCACCATATCCATGATTGACCCCATCCCCTGACGGAATCCAAGTAATTTGATTATTACGCCCCGCACGCGGCGTCAAAATAAAAGTGTCTGTCGTTAAAATCCCATCCCAAGGCATAGGCGCTGCAGTAATCACACCATCTTTTACACTGACACTTGCAACCGATCCTTGAGGTTTTTGCCTGGCAGCAGGAATTTGATGCGCGCCTGAATTACAGCCCTTAAACTTTTTAATCTCTTGAAAACACAAAGTCACCGGCTCTTTCAATTCTTCAGCTGTTTTGATGATTTCATTAAAATACGCTCTTCTGATGTAATCTCGATAGGCATGAAAAGCTAACACACCAAAAACCGCAACCACGCCTAAAGCAACCATCACTTCTACTAACGAAAAACCTTTTAATTTATGCATGAAATCCTCATCCCAGATAACAACACGCCCCGAAACATCCTGTTCCGAGGCGTGTATTTTACGCAGTAAAGCAGAACTATTTTTTCTTCGCTCTACGACGTCTTTTCTTGGCGGGCTTAGCTTTTTTCTTTCCGTAAGCAACACCTTCCTTGTATGCTTTAGCCACTGCTTTTTTCAAAGCTGATTTGTGTTTCTTTTTCAGAGCTGCAACTTTTGACCTTAAACCTTTCGCTGCAGATCTCTTTTTCCCACCAGCTTTTTTCGCTCTTCTCTTGCGTACTACCATAAGTAATTTCCCTTTTAAGTTAGTAACAAAAAGTATCATACAACAGAAAAAATAAATTTTACATATCTTTCAGGGTTATCCCTAACTGAACTTACTAAAATTCTAATAAACAAATTTACTTTAAAAATATTTTAAAAATAAAAAAGGGTTGAATGACATTATCATTCAACCCTTTTTATTATAATAAATCATTATCCCGAGAATGAACTTCTCAAATCGATAGACTGTTCTCTGGGCGAAGGTTTGGTAAGCTCATTTAAGAGTTGTAGAGAATTCTTAAGCTGCGCTTCCTGTTGTATTCTTTCATTGTTGCAATCGGCAAGTAATGCCTTGCAATCAATCATTAATCTGAAAGCATCTAGAATCATTACACTATAAGCATCAAAAGTGCTGTCCGATTCGTTCATCTTTGCCATCATTCGAATGGATTGCCATTGTCGAATGTCAGCTTTAAGCGTTTCAGGTAAGTGTTTATCATCTAAAGCATGTTGTTTGATTTTATTTATTGAATCTCTCTGAATACCCCGACCGACAGTTTTAAGTTGTCCTAACATAGCAATTTTTTCACCGAGGACATTACCGACTGCGCATTTCTCTATTTCAGCTTCAGGGTGTTGTGGATTTCTTATCTTTAATCTTTGTTTTTCTGCTTCTCGCAAGTCATTTAATGGTTTTACTTGATGAAACATTTGTTCTGGATCAGGTGCGTTACCTAAAACAGCACTATTGTCACGCTTCAATTCATTCGCTTCTTCTTGAATTTTTTTCTTAAATGATTCGATCGCTTCGACTTGTTTCGCATCTTTGGCATCGAGAGCCGCTTGTTGTAATTGGTCAAGTTTCATGAATTGGTTAAGATTATTCGCCATCGCAACTGCTAAATTGTTTGCGGCCATCTGTCCACTTGCTTGGATTACTTTCGCCATAAAACCGCTACGATTATCCAATTGGGTCTGTAAGGCAACAATTTTTGAATTAAGCTGAGTCAATTTTTCTTGATGATTTTCGATTTGTTTTATCAATGCTTTGATCTGTAATAAATTGGACGTAGACTCTGACTTAGTCTCAGTGGAATCAGAAGCAGAGGCTGACATCGCTTCATTAAATTTTTTCATTTCTTTTTCAGCTGCTCTCGCCGCTTTTTCTTCGCGTAGTTTATCTTCATGCGCTTGCAGTTTTGCTTTTGCGGCAGCCAACGAGTTCATTCGCTCATTATAAGCCGCTAATTCAGCTTTATAATCAAGGCGTGCAAAAAAATCCTTGTCTTCACGATCTTTTTGCTCTGCTTTTTTCTTCAGTAGGTTTAAAAAATCATTGTAAGCTTTTTTAAAACGCTCATTTTCACACAAAGCTTCCCTTGCCTCTTTTAAATCAGGCGTTAAAAGAGGTAATACAACTTGAGGTTGCAACATATCTAATGGACTCATATTGATTGCCTTGGATGTAATTATTATAGTGGACGCTTATTGTAACATAATGATTATTCTGCTGAATAGGTCTATTATTGATAACAATCACTGGAATAGTAAAAATATTAAATTAATCAATGATCGGAGAAGTACATGATTCAAACAAAAAAGATGGAATATTATGATAATGAAACAGCTCTAGAGGGTTATTGTGCGTATGATGATAGCGGCACCGCCAAAAAGCCAGCTGTCATGGTTGTACATGACTGGTCAGGGCGGAATGACTTAGCCTGCCAAAAGGCTGAAAAATTGGCAGAATTGGGTTATGTGGGGTTCGCAGTCGATATGTATGGCAAGGGAAAAATTGGCAAAGATAAAGAAGAAAAAACCGCACTCATCAAACCATTATTAGAAAATCGTCAAAAGTTACGTCAACGTATTTTGAGCGCATTCGACACAGTCAGTAAATTAGAATTCGTGAATACGGCAAAAATCGGCGCGATCGGTTTTTGTTTTGGTGGTTTATGCGTATTAGATTTAGCACGCGCCAATGTCGATGTACGCGGCGTGGTAAGTTTTCATGGTTTATTAAATAAACCAACCGACCTGCCCACGACCACGACACGCACTAAAATATTAGTGTTACATGGTCATGATGACCCCATGGTTCCACCCGAACAAGTATTAGAATTTGAAACTGAAATGACAAAAGCAGGTGCTGATTGGCAGGTTCATGTTTATAGTCATACGGTTCATGGTTTTACGAATCCTCAAGCAAACGATCCGGGATTTGGCACCCTTTATAGTAGCGTGGCAGACAAACGCTCTTGGATTGCCATGAAATGTTTTTTTGATGAAGTATTAGGTTGATAGGAAATTAAGACGTTGAGTATTCGTCATTGGTTGTCATTGATCGCGGGCAGTATCGCACTCGTTATTTTTTGTTTATACATCGCAAGTTTCATGTATGCAAATGCGGATGCGATTTTCCCCTTCTCATTTTCCCTGGACATCATTCAACGTCTTCCTCTACACGACTGGATGTTCCCCATTCCCACATTTATTTTTCCTGATATTGTTATTTCGATCCCAATCGTTTATTTTTTTCGTGATCCACTGACTTGGTTTAACATCGTCAGTGTATTACAGCCGTTTTTTCTGATTTTTTTAACGAGTTTATTTATAAAATCAGAGCATCCCAAGCTAACGTTGTTCGCTCCGATCACGTATATTTTTATTTTACTCTATGCCATCGGTCATCTTTTAATGGGAAATCTTCTGCTTTTTTTTCCTTCTCTGTTCTTGATGGCTTATCATATGTCTGCTGCCATTCTGGCCTTGTTTTTTTATTTATGGACAACACCACAGAAATTGCAGCGTCTGAATGTTGTCTTTTATTTCATTTTTTTTCTCGCCAGTTATTCAGATTTATTTTTCTTTTTATATTTTTTTGCGCTCATTGTCGCGACTGTTTTAATTTATCGATTGCAAATCATAAAATATGTTGATTGGATTAAAACAATCAGCATGATGTTTGTGTGTGGTTTTCTCGGAATACTGCTTAATAATTTTACCAATCATAAAATATTAAGACAATTCGGACACACTGACCATGCAACAGCAGTGTATCCACTTAACAGTGTCTTACTTTTTTTAGGATTACCGATTTTATTTTTTGTTTTATATGGATGCTTCGCGAAAAATCATGAAAAACGGAAAATCGTATTACCGCTTGTGCTGGGGTATTTTTTGATTTTATCCGGCTTGATTTTTGCAGGCATGCTCGATATCACCACCTTGCGTTATATCATCATTTTTTTCCCCATGGTGGTTTTTATCACGGCCTATTTAATGCCAAAACAGGTTTTTTATTATTTAACGGCTCTTCCTGTTTCAACGCTCATCATCATTTTTGCTCTGCTCAATGGGAACCATCAATTTGGAATGCATTATCCTCCCACATCCAACATCATGTTAAATTGCGCCGATTTTAAGAAATACAGTCAAAATGCCACAGTCGTCGCCAACTACTGGCAAGCTAAAATTTTATTTGAAGCAAGTCATCGTGCATTTCATTTGATTCAAACGAATGATAAGCTAGAGCTCGCTCCATGGATGGATAATGCATACTGGCGAACAGGAAAATTACCCTCAATTCGCGTTCCCAATGATCATATTATTGTTGTCATGGATGGATTAGAAAATAACACTCAAAGAAAAATTCGTCGGTTATCTTCGGCAAAATCCCTGTGTAACGGAAACGTTATTTATTTGCCGAAAAAAGTGGAGATGTTTGCATGGCAGTCGTAAGTATTATTCTACCTTCGTATAACGAAGGGAATAACGTCAATACTATTACTCAGCGTATTCAAAAAGTGTTGAGTAAAACCGCAATTGAATATGAAATCTGGTTTATTGATGATAGTAAAGATAATACGCCTGAGTTGTTGGCAGAATTAGTGAAAGAAAATCCTCACGTGAATTATTTACATCGGCAAAATACCCGCGGATTAGGCCAAGCAGTCGTAAAAGGTTTCGAACAAGCGCGCGGTGAATATTTTGTGGTGATGGACGCCGATCTTCAACATCCCCCCGAATTATTGCCGCTAATGATTCATCATCTTATTCATGACAGTGATATCGTTATTCCCAGCCGATTTATTGAAGGTGGTTCGGATGGCGGTCTGAATATATTTCGCAAATTAATTTCTTACGTTGCAAGAAAAATTGGGCAAGTGCTGATTAAACAATTTCGTTCTATTTCAGACTGTACCAGTGGTTATTTTGGCTTGCGACGCGAAGTGATTGAGGGCGTTTCTCTTGATCCAACCAGTTGGAAAATTTTAATGGAAATATTAGTGAAAGGCCGCTATAAAACCGTACACGAAATTCCCTATCATTTTATGGCACGCAGTATGGGCGAATCTAAAATGAGCCTAAAAGAGCAATGGAATTATTTGAAACATATTTTTAAATTACGCAAAATTAAAAAAGATCCGTCATTGCGAGCGTAGCGAAGATCCATCTACCGTCCATTTCCAATACTCAATTTGTTTAACCGGCTCTAACGTCGCAAAAGCCGATTGATAATTTTCATGCGCGCTAAAATATTCTAGATGATACGGATAATTTTTTTGTTGATGCAGAATTTGAATCGTCTGAACCGGTTTTGAGATATCCACCGAAAATTCAGACAACGGCGCATATAATCCTTCGCCCAACGCCTTAATAATCGCTTCTTTCCCCGCCCAGAGATGATAAAAAGCGCTGATTTTTTTATCGTTTGTCAACGCGGATAATGCAGCATATTCCTCTGCGCTAAAAAACCGTTCTGCGACCCCTTCATTAAAACGAGGTTCGATTTTTTCAATATCCACGCCAATTTCTGACGCGCGCGTTAACGCAAACACCGCCATATCATGTGAATGTGACACATTAAATTGTAACTGTGTTGCTGCATCACTGAGATAAGGTTTCCCACGCGTCCCGAGCGTAAACGCAATTGTCTCTGCATCACATTGCAAATACAGCGATAAAATCTGGCGCAATACCCCTCGCGCCACAATAAAGGCATGGCGATGCTCATCAAAACGAAATCGTTGTGCGCGTTTTATTTCATCCGCATTTAAAATACGCGAAAAATCTTCAATTTGCGGAAGTAAATCTGGCAAAAACACCTGCCAAAGATGTACGCTATGTTTCTCAATAAAATATTTATTCTGCATGGAGAATAGTATGGCCCTAATATCTTTACAAGGAAAGCCGGTTAATACCGTGGGCGAATTACCACGCGTGGGCAGTCAAGCCCCTGACTTTACCCTGACTAAAGTCGATCTCTCAGAAGTCAACTTAAAAGATTTCGCAGGTAAAAAAATCATTCTAAGCATTTTTCCCAGTGTCGATACACCCACTTGTGCGAAAGCTGAAAGAGAATTTAATGAAAAAGCCAATCAATTCAAAAATACGGTCATCCTTTGCGTATCAGCCGATTTACCGTTTGCGCAAAAACGCTTTTGCAGTGCTGAGGGCCTCACCAATGTCATGCCTTCCTCGGTATTTCGTCATCCGGAATTTGGTCAACACTATGGCGTCACCTTCGCGGATGGTCCGCTCAAAGGAATATTATCGCGCGCAGTGGTGGTCATCGATGAAAAAGGTAAAATTATTTATACGCAACAAGTTCCTGAGATCACCTCAGAGCCGGACTATGCGGCCGTGTTAGCGTTATTTTAAGAGGCTCAAATGAATCAACTCTATGTCGAACAAGTCAGTTTAGTTGATATTGCCGCACAATATGGTACGCCTTGTTATGTGTATTCGAAAAAAACGTTAACTGAAAATTTCAAAACCTTCGATGAGGCATTTGCCCAACATGCTCATCGTATTTGTTATGCAGTGAAAGCAAATTCTAATCTGGCGATTTTGAATTTATTTGCATTAATGGGATCGGGTTTTGATATTGTGTCACTCGGTGAGCTAGAACGCGTTTTAGCATCGGGTGGTGCGCCCAGTAAAATTATTTTTTCCGGTGTTGGCAAAAAATCACATGAAATGGCACGCGCACTTGAAGTTGGCATTCATTGTTTTAACATTGAGTCTGAAGCAGAACTAGAACGCTTAAATGCAATCGCAGCCGGGCAAAATAAGATTGCGTCAATCAGTTTACGCATCAATCCGAATATTGATGCGCGCACTCATCCTTACATTGCGACTGGCTTAAATGAAAATAAATTTGGTATTGCGTATCAAGATATCATTCCATTAATCGCCAAATTTAAAAAATTATCTCATTTAAAATTAATCGGCATCAGTCAACACATTGGTTCGCAATTGACTGAAATCAGTCCTTTTACAGACGCGGTTGATCGTTTACTTGAAGTTGTCGATACGTTATCCAATCAAAATATTCAATTACAACACATCAACATTGGTGGCGGACTCGGTGTGCCTTATCAACATGAAACACCGCCTACCATTGCGGAATATGCAAAAACACTCATCACTCAATTCGCGCCTTACTCTGAAGACATTATTTTAGAACCGGGTCGTGCGCTGGTCGCCGATGCCGGAATTTTACTAACCTCTGTGGAATATTTAAAACAGACGGAACACAAAAATTTTGCCATTGTTGACGCTGCTATGAATGATTTATTACGTCCTGCTTTATATCAAGCATGGCATCAAATTTCACCCGTATTACCCCGCGAAAATCTTCCGAAAAAAATGTATGATATTGTCGGTCCCGTTTGTGAATCCGCTGATTTTCTGGGAAAAGATCGTGAGCTTGCGCTTGAGGTCGGTGATTTGTTGGCGATTCATACGGCGGGTGCCTATGGTTTTAGTATGAGTTCAAATTATAATTCTCGACCACGTGCCGCCGAAGTGATCGTGTCTCAGGATAAAACTCATTTAATCCGCGAACGAGAAACAATTGACGAATTATTTGCACGTGAAAAAATAATTTCATAAAGGAACAGATCACATGGATTTTTCTCTCACCGATGAGCAACGCTCGTTTCAACAATTAGCACGCGAATTTGCCGACAATGAAATGGCACCGTTCGCAAAAGAATGGGATGAAAAACATATTTTCCCCACTGAGACATTAAAAAA
>CAZOFA010000016.1:21206-33229 GCA_964578975.1 uncultured Coxiellaceae bacterium | reverse complement strand
ACCGTTTATTCCGTGGCGGCCACCTACCAAAAAATCAAAAAAAAAAAATAATTTTATTTTTTTTTTTTGGATTGCTTCGTCGCTACGCTCCTCGCAATGACAACTATATTTCTATTGAATATAGCTATTTGAGAACTTAATATGGTTAAAAATCATTTGCAACTATTTTACATGCTTTGTCTCTGTATATTTTGTTTAACATTCACAAATCATAGCATGGCTAAAACACAGAAAACGTGTGAAAAAACAGAATACCAAAATGATCTTTTCTGGGATAGTAAACAAAAAGTTTATTGGTCGCAAATGGGGTCTTTTTCGATTTATCTCAATACTTGCGATATTAATTCATGTAACCATATGACGGTTCATCGAGATGGGCATGATTACAAATATACAAATTGTTTAGTTCGACCGGATAATATAAAAAATTGCCGGGTTCCTTGTTATGAAAATAAATTTTTCCAAGAAGTAAAAAGTTCTAAGACACGTACACTTCCTATTTCACCGTTTCTTGTTGTTACGTTGCTGATTTGTTGGGTTTTGTTTTATAAAATTTAGGGGCTTGTTATCCTGAGCTCTTATTTGTCATCCTGAACGTAGTGCCAGGATGACAAGTATCAAGGTAAGTGAGTAATTAAAAAATCACATCAAATTACATCCCTTACAAAGACTGCTCTCTGCTGCTGACTGTGGTTGCTTCGACGGTGGGTGTGATGATGTCGCCACAGCGCTATTCGCGATTAAAGCTGAAATGTTCGATTCCTCTGACACATCTGCCCCAAGAGTTGATTGATAAGGCCTTCTTGCTTTTTTACGGACAAGATCTTCGTCGTCACTTTTCATATCAGGTGCTGCTGCTCTTCTCGTCAAATCAGTTTGGTGATCGCTTAAACATTTAAATATTGTTAGATTTTTACTTCTAGCAAATTCTAATGGGGTAGTAAGCTTAATATCCTGATTAGAAAATTGTTTTGTCACAATATTTGGATATATTGCTAACAAGGCTTTTACTGTATCCAATGGATTTCTATTATTTGTATTTTTTATCTCATTAATTAAAGCTTCCACAGCTTTATTTTCTAAATATTGAGCTATCCCATCATGACCCGCCTGTAGAGCCACATCAAATGCAGTAAAATATCTTGTAGTAGGATGATCTCTGTCAATATACCGCATCCGTAATAGAGATGGGCAAAGCTCAATCATCTGTTTTACAATATCCAATTTTCCTGCTCTGGCAGCAAAAGTAATGGGTAAAAATGCAAATTCATTACAAGCTGTATTTTTATATAAATATTTAAAATCTTCCTCTGACCGACAAATAGGTGGGTTTGGATCGACAGGAAAAATTAATGACTTTACCTTATCCCAATCTTCCGCTTGTGAGGCAGATAGCAATACATCACCTTTGTAATTACTCCTTGGAAGAAGTTGGAGCACCCTTTCCCAAAGTGTTTTTCCGAGTTGTTTATCTTTTCTCGATGCCTCAATCGCTTCAATCGCTAAAACTTGAACAGGCTCTTTTTTCACTGATTGCTTCTCAAGGTAAGCAATCAGCTCACTCGATTCAGCAACTGTTATTAAAAATGCATCAGCCGCAATCGTTGTGCCTTTGAGATGCTCGAGAGCTTTTTTCGGAAGTGCAGTCCAATTATTCGTTGCCATGATTTTTGCAGTGTCTAGAATTTCTTGAATCTTGGGCTGTCGCAGTTGAGCAGGAGTACACTTTTGTTTTAACAACTTTATTATTTTATTCCATTCATGATCAGCGATTGCTTTTTTAATTTCATCAATACCCTGAATTTTACCAATTTCTTTATTTTCAAGGCAATTATTAAAATAGTCCCCTATTTGTTGCTGAACCGCTTCTTTCTTTTTTTGCGCGTATTGAACTAATGCATCTGTTCGACTCGTATCGTTTAGTAAAAGTTGTATCTCCTCCTCCTTAAACACGCCTATCAAATTATACCAACTGCCATTTCTTGCAAGCTCCATCACTGAATTATATTCTGGATTTGCACCAAAACGACTCTCAAAATAACCGATTTTCCCTTGATTTCTAAGCAGTTCTAACATTTCGATTGGAAGCTTTTCTTGTTTTACTTCACTCGTATCAAGCGAATCTAAATCTGCATTATTTTCATTTAACAACTTTATAATATCTAAACGATGAGCCAGTGCTGCATAATGAATAACACTCTTACCATCAACTTTTTTATCAACGTTAGTGACTTTATATGTGCTAATTAATTCTTTTACGACTTCCCATTGCGAACATTGTGCGGCGCGTACCAATGCATAATCTAAACCTGCATTGTATGGACTATTTTTTTTATGTTTCGCAATTTCTAAAACACAATCCCAGTCTTCCATGTCAGCAGCGTATTGTGCCGCAAATTTGTAACTAGCCGCCTCCATGGATCTGGCTGGATCGTTACGCATTTCAATGTATGCCGCATTGTCAATATGTGTGGTAAGACTGGTAGTGGAATATCTCGTTTGTCCAAAGCATCCTAATTCGCGTTCAATAAAACTTAATACATCGAATGCTTTTTGTGCCAACGCTATTTTTATTATATTGTCAATTCTATCATTGCGAATTAAAGAAGAGTCTTTGGGATCCAACTCAACATATATTGACTCTATTGATATCTTGTTTAATGTCTGCTTAATAAGAGTGAGATCTTGCCGCGCTATACCATCATCAAGAGTATTTAATTGCATGTCATCTAACATGTCTTGAACGGACGGTTTGGAACCACCAACAATCTCAACCTTAAATAATTGACTGGCTGCTATTTTACATTGGAGCTGCTGAAGTATTTGACTACTTTTATTTTGTAACCCATTTTTTAATTCTGCCAATTCAGGTGCTTTATATTGCGCGAAAATTTGTGGCGAAATATTAGTGAGTATGCCTTCCATGGTGAAAAAACTTGAAAAATCTTCTGATTGCGCTGCTTCGCGAAATTTTGCCAAAAATTCTTCGGCCGTCAAATTTTCTTTATTTTCTCCTTTACCAATCATTTGAGCTGTAGCAACACATCTCTTAATTAAAATTTCATTTAACCACGGAGTTAATTTAGCAGCTTCTATTGCAGAATATTTTGAGAGTTTTTCGGGATGGATATAATTCAATACGCTAATGATGCTAAAAAAATCATTGAGACGAATTGCTTTTCTGAGATGGTTAACATCCAAAATTTGTTTTGCTACCTCCTGAAGTCCTTCAAGTGTTCTCAATGAGCTTAACTTATCGTCGCCGTCTGGTTCCTTTCTCATAAAATAAAAATTCAGATCAAACAAGTTGTCTGATAATAATGACTGAATAAAAAAGAGTGTCGTCACAAATCGGTAAGCCTCTGTTGGAAAAGGTGTTTGCCAGTTTGTTTGATTATATTGCAAAAATATTGGATAAAAGACGTTTTCCACGAGATTTTTAGAAACCCACTTAAAATTCAATTGCTGCAATATCTCGATAAAAGTTACACCTAATTGCACTTTAGCCGCAGATCCTTCTGTAACTGCCATGTGGGAGACATTACTTAAATCAATTTTATTATCAGGACGACGACCTCTAGCATCAAGATGTTTAGGCGCTAATACAGCTTTATTAAATTTAGAAGACCAACGTATGATCTTGGTATGGGCATGTCGCGTTAAAAGAAATCTAACGCGCATCAAATTATCTTTGGATTTACCCGATGCTGTTTTATAAACTTTTATAGATTGTAAGATTACCTTCTCTAAAAGTTTGTAGTCAAACATGACAGGATCTTTTAAAAACTCTGGATTATTTATATTTTCTAATTTAAGTCTTGCATATGTATTATATACACTTGCCATAAATCTTTGATGCTTATCTGCATTAGCAGCCATTTCCTCTTCTGTTTTGCGGGGCTTCGCTCTTTCTACATCCTTGCCAAGAAAATATTTCTCTGCAATATCCCAAGTTGTATTGCCATCAACCCCATCTTCGAGCACAACTGACATTTGAGCTAATACAGTACTAATTGACCTCGCCTGTTCCAGTTTGCTTTCTGCGCGAGCTTGAGTGCGTTCTGAAATCAAGTCTTGAACTTGGACAATATTAAGACTTTTCATTTTTTCATTTTTGTCTTCTGTGTTTTCATTCTTGAGTTGCTTCACAATCTCATCTTTTTGTTTGCTTAACGCCATGTAAACATGAGGAAGATCATCCGCAAGGACAACAAGGCTGTGCTTCTCTTTCGTATTAGCATGTTTCTTAATCTCATTTTCAACATGTTGTTTATCAAAAGCATGCACAACTCCTTTGTGATCAACAAAGGTATATGTTAAATATTTTATTTTTTTGTCTGCTTCAGTTCTAAGATAAGGTTCATCATCAAAAATAACTAAACCATTCGCATCCAAAGGTGGCATGTCCGGATCATTAAAAACAAATGAAACAATTCCATTATTTGTCTCTAAATGTCCCCAGCTCGCCATTAAAAAACGCAAACTATTTTTTCCAGTCGTTTTTCTTTTATTTTTATCTTCATCGGGTCCCCTCCCTACACCAGGCGCACCATCCTGAAACCACTGACGAATATCTGTACCTTTAGGAATATTTTTAACGTTACTTGAAAACCCGCCAAGAAATAATTCTTCATCAAAATCTTTTGCTTGATAATACATTAAAATGGGTCCTGGCGTTTCACTGTCGCTTGCAACACCGGTACCATAAGCTATTGGTCCTCGAGGGTTACCTCTCATTAAATCTTTTTGCGGACATAACAACATTGCCCCCCATACATAGGGCTCTTTTCTGATTTGCTGTAAAAAATCGAGATCTGCTCCATCGTATTTAACGCCATAAAATAATTTTTGTTTTACATTATTGTGTCTATTTATCTCAATGTCTATTTTGCCGTCCGCGTAAGGTTTATTTAACCTGACCATTTCATCGATCAATTCGGGAATGCTTCGAAAGAGATGCGGAACGATTGAATCAATGATTTGTTGCGCGAGTGGGCGCTCGATACCCCAATCAAATTCTTTTTCTTCTTTGGGTTTGGTTTCCATCAAATAATTTTTATGTTCTAAACCCTGTTTTTGTTCCTCTAAGGAACGTATGATTTGCGTATGTGTGTGCTGTGTTTGCATGATGTTTTCCTTTTTATATTTATAGGAATTTGGGTTTTATCAATTAGAAAATATGAGCTACGAAACGGTACAACCTTTGCAACGGCTTGATTCGGGTGGAGTTGATGGTTGTGGTTGTGATTGTGATGGTTGCTGATACATTCTGGGAGACGGCACAGGCTGTTTGCGATGTTTTCTCCTATCTGAAAATACAGCCGTTGAAGCGTTAGTCACATCACCATCTTTTGCTAAAGATGTTTCAAATACTTGCACACTGCGAATCTCAGCCGCAGTTTTTGCTGTCAAAAATAATGGGAAATCATTTTCAAAAGTGGCGCGACTCTGATGAGCGCTAAAATAAGTTCGATAATCATGTTCACTGTATACCCTGCCAAATAATAATTCCAAAGTGCTTTTACTTAACGGTACTGGACGATGTACGGAGTACAATTCGCAATTAATTGCTGCTGCAACATTGCGCATCAGCCATAATCCTTTCATATTGTCAGCATTAATAAAATGTTGACCCTGGTTGGTTGTAACTACCCTCATATCTTCATCTAAATTTTGTATAGCCGCAAAATATTTATAATGGGAAATCTCATCCAACCAAGTAAGAGGTTGATCAGAACAACAAAGAATAGCAACGGGATGGTTTTCTGGATTTTTTCGTTCCTGCAATAATTTTTTTATCATGCCAATTTCTTGTTCAGTATTAAATACTTCGCGGAGTCTAGAATCTGTAGGAGTATTGGGTTCACCATCTGTTAAAATATAATTTATCGTTTTCCGGCTTGATGTGTTTAACATTTTTACCAGATTATCATAAATAGGGGTATAACCATCAGGACGGAGACCAGAAAAATGTTTGCGTATTTGGTCATGCGCATTTCTTATAAAATCTTCAAGACTGATTGTGTTGTTTTTATCATCTATGCGTTTAATAACGGTGACGCGACTGTTATTCAAAAAGCTTAAAGTGATTGGGCCCGTGGGCACAAAACTTAAAAGATTAATAAATTTATGTATACGATCTTGTGCTTCATCCCAACGGGTAACATCCCTCTTTCCTTTCATTTCATCAAGCATGTGTGGAGTAACTTTGCTTCGTAGTAAATTAGAACGCCCATTCATCGAAGTACTGTCATCAACTTTAATATGAACATCGACTTTATTATCTTTATCATCACCTGCACATTCAATTAATACTTCCATCAACCCCAATGGTATTTTTTCTTCCCGAAAAATTTCTGTCGCGCCTCTATAACAATCTGATGTTGCCCCTATTGAGTCACGATATTCTCCTGTTTGCATTCGTGCTCTGGTTGCTCTCGCTCTTTCTGTGATATTTTCATCACCATATATAGCTTTGGGTAAGGTTGATTTTTGTTCTTCTTGAGATGAGTTAGCGCGCGGTGATCCTGGCATTTTTTTCTCCAAGTTTTTTTAATTATATTTTAACAAGCACTTTTGCCCGATTGGAGAATTTAACTCAAATTTCAAAAAAATAAAATTAATTTTTTTATACGCACAAAACACACTCACCCTGTCTTGTCATTCTAAGCGAAGCGCACTACTGTCCGGTCAATCTGACAATAATTAGTACGCCTTCCCGGCGAGGGAGCTCGTCGGATAATGGTCAAGCAGCCTTATTAATCAGTTTAATCCGTTTTAATTTTTGATTAATCGCCTTGCGTTTTTTTTCTAAATCGTAATCCGCTTGCAAGCCAAGCCAAAATCCCTCACTTGTTCCAAAAGCACGAGCCAGTCGTAAATCGGTATCTGCCGTGATAGCGCGTTGCCCATGCACAATTTCGTTGATACGTCTTGGAGGAACATCAATTTCATTTGCTAACTTATTTTGACTAATACCCATCGGATTCAAAAATTCTTCTAAAAGAATTTCTCCTGGATGGATATTTTTTAATTTTGTTTTAGACATTTGGCATACCTCTAATGATAGTCCTCGATGATTACTTCGCTTCTTGTTTCTTTATTTTTATAATTTAAAATCATATATTTCAGTATAACGCAAGGCGTTATATGTTAAAGTCACCCTCTAAAAAACCAACGACAATCCAAATGTCACCGTATTCTCAACTCCTAATTCTCCATTATCTTTTTGCATCGCTTTAAACTTCCCATAATCTTGCTCATGTTCATATTCAGCAAAAACATTCAACCCCGGTATCAATCGATAATACGGACGAATGATGTAACGCATTTGATTCAATCCACTTCCAACTTCGTCTTGCAATACTGTTTTAGATGCTAAAATACTGCGAATTCCCAAACGAATAAAAAAATTATTAGTGATTTGCGTATCACGCGAAAGTTCAATATCGAGTTTTGCGCTGCCGCTGTGATAATAACTTCTCACATCCGTATCAATAAAATATGGCATCAAACCTTCAACACCAATACCGGGTTGCCAATACGGCCTCATCGCTGGGCGATAAAAATAATTGGCACCACCTTTTATTGCCCAGAATTGTCCGATCAAACGCCAATAAAAAATATCGAGGTCGGCATTTTCCGTCGTGCCATGAGAAATTTCCGCATCGTTCATCAACAATTGCAATTTATTGTAATCCGATCCGTACATTCCTTTGTAAGTGAATCGTTGCACGTTATTAAATGGATCTACACCCGCATCTAACAGGGTTGAAAACCAAAAACCTGGTGGATGTGCCATCGGATGGTTTAATAATGATGTATCAATCGGTCGCATTTCATCGACACGCACAATGGGACGATTGCGATATGCAGTATTTTTCACAATATCTTGTGGTTGCCTTTCATGTTTAGCAATTTCCAAAATGCTCGAATACTGAAATACTCGCGACATTCCCGCCATCATGTGATAAAGCAAATGACAGTGAAAAAATGATTGCCCACTTGAATCCGCATCGACATCAACAACAACTGTTGCACCCGCTGGGATATCAATCGTATGTAACAATGGATCATAACTGCCGTGACCATTGCGTAAAATAAACCAATGCTGATGAATGTGCATGGGATGATGCATCATCGAGTTGTTAATAAAAATAATGCGATAACGTTTGCCTTGTTTCAGCGGAATTGGATGCGCGTTATATTCTGGCACACCGTTAATAAACCAAATGAATCGATCCATGTAACCAAATAATTCCATTTTAATCACGCCATCAATGGGTTTGTTTGGGTTATTGGTTTTGACCTCCGCTTTTAAATCTTGATAGGACGTACCTGTGGTTACTGATTCTGTAGTTGTTTTAGAAATTTTATCGCCGATGATGCTCGGTTCAACTGGCATCGACATGTTCATCGATGAAGAATGATGATGCATGCCGCCCATCATGTTATCCATCATTTCTCGCGTGACGGGCAGTGGCTCGGGAAATTTTGTGATATGTTGATAATCTACAAATTGATGAGGCGATGTGATCAGAGCACCATATGCAGCACCCGATGTGTTGCGCGCTTCCGCATAAATAATATAGGGATTATTTTTTTGAATTTTCACTAATACATCGTAAGTTTCACCCGGCGCCACCGTAAAATCGCGCACTTGATAAGGCACAACATCATTTCCATCGACTTGCACGATCTGCATCATCGTCGTTTTGTCATTCCCGCGAAGGCGGGAATCCATTCGGACATGAAAAATCGTATCCCCACCCGCCCCAATAAAACGCAATCTCACCACATCGCCCACTTTCACCATCGCCGTCCACGGATTCGAATTTGCATGACCATTTAATAAATACGCGTCATATGCCACATCACTCAAATCATAAATACTCATACGCATTTGCTGCATCATGCTGTAATCATCCAGCACATTTTTTCGTTCTGGTTGAGATGCAGATTGATAATCATGAAGAAATTTAATCAACGAAGGTTGTAACGGAAATCGCGGGGAATAATAATCCCCTTCTTTTTTAAGATTTTTTAAAGTTTGATCCGGTTGCGCATTATTCCAATCTGACAATACAACCACATAATCATTGGAATAGTGATAATGCGGGTGCGTGATGGGATCCACAATGAAAGCACCATACAATCCCTGCTGTTCTTGCAAACCCGCATGAGCATGATACCAATACGTCCCTGCTTGTTTCAGCGTAAATTGATAATGAAAAACACTATTTGGCGGAATCCCTTTCTGCGTCACCCCTTCCACACCATCCATTTGCCAGGGAACTAAAATTCCATGCCAGTGTATTGCGGTTGCTTTATCAAGATGATTATAGACATTAATCGTCACGTGATCGTTTTCATGAAAATGTAATTCGGGCGCAGGAATTTGATCGTTAACCGCAATTGCTTTGCTTGCTTTCCCGGTAAAATTTACAGTTTTGTATCCGACAATTAAATTCACTATTTTTTCTGCAGCAAAAACAGTGGTTGAAAAAATCAGGTTAAAAAAAATCATCCATAATATTTTTTTCATTTCTCTCTAATCCAATCGGGCGCGTTTACGAATTAGTTAAATCCGGCACGTAAACAATCATGTATATCCAATATACCAATTGGTTTGTTATTTTCATCAACCACCGGCAAATGCGTTAAGCGACGAAAATTATTTTTCATATCACTCATGATCGCAACAGCCTCAGCAACTAGCGTGTTGGCTGGAATCGTCAAGAAAGAACGATTCATAATATCTTGCGCTTCTTTCGATTTTTTCCAACGACGTGAGCGCGACATAATCGAGTGGCCATCGTTAAATAAATTACTGCGCAAATCTCCATCCGTAATAATTCCCGTGAGCACACCCGCATGATCGGTCAGGAAAATACAACCAAATCCTTTTTCTGACATGATTTCAATAATTTTCACCATCTGCGTGCTTTCATGCGCGAGCGGAATTTTATCGCCACTTTGCATGATGGCAGACACTGGCATGAGTTTTTGTCCGAGTTTTCCACCGGGATGAATATCGCGATAATTTTGTGCAGTAAAATTTTTTCTTTCGAGCAATGCAATCGCCAACGCATCGCCTAAAGACAACGTTAATGTCGTTGACGTCGTGGGTGCAAGTCCATTCGGACACGCTTCGGGTACTGCGGGCAATAACAACAAAATATCAGCATGTTGTGCGAGTGTGGAATGTGGCGCACTGGTCAAACTAATCAACGGAATCGCATAACGTTTTGCATACGCAATAATGTCGTGTAGCTCTTTCGTTTCACCCGAATTTGAAATCGCGAGAATAATATCACCACGCACAATCATCCCCATATCACCGTGTGACGCTTCTGACGGATGAATGAAAAAAGAAGGCGTGCCGGTCGAGGCAAAGGTGGCGGCAATTTTTTTGCCGATATGACCTGATTTACCAATCCCCGTGACAATCACGCGACCTTTCGCGTTTGCGATCAGTTCAACGGCTTGGATAAATGTCTCATTCAAAAATTGATTCAGTTTATTCAACGCATCGGCTTCAATCGTGAGAACACGACGCGCGGTATCCAAAGCGGAATCGACTAGCTTGTTTTCTGCTAACTCATTGATTAACATACACTCATCCCAGATTTAACTGCTGCATTTTCTCATTCTTTGTCCAGATATTCAACTTTTACTCCTGCCTGTTCCATCGCGTCGATTGCCTGGGTCACATCACCTGGATTTAACTCAACGCCACGACAACCCTCGATCATCAAATGCACCTGAAAACCTAAGTTTATTGCATCTAAACAAGAGAATTTAACGCAATAATCCGTGGCTAAGCCCAATACATAAATATCCGTCACTTTTTCCAGTAATAAATAGTCCCCGAGCCCAGTTGAGCGCAAGTGTTCATTATCAAAAAATGCGCTGTAACTATCGATATTCGAATCAATGCCTTTATAAAAAAGGCGTCTAATTTTTGCGGTATTTAGCTTTGGATGAAATTCCGCACCCGAGCTATTTTGCACGCAATGATCCGGCCATAACACTTGATCGAGCCCATGCACGGGGATGATATCCCCTATTTTTTTGCCCGCATGTTGCGAGGCAAAACTCACATGATCAGCCGGATGCCAATCTTTTGTCGCCACGACAAAATCAAACTTTTGCTGTAATTGATTGGCAAGCGCAATCACTGCATCACCTTCAGGCACCGCAAGCGCGCCGCCCGGACAAAAATCATTTTGCAAATCCACCATAATTAAAGCCTTTTTCATGCAAAATCTTCCCCATTCCTCAATAAAAGCTGTATTATATCGGGTTTTGATAATCAAACTCTATGAATACGATCAATACCCCTGGATTCATTCGCGTCTCAGGAATAGATGCTAAAAAATTTTTACATGGGCAACTCACTTGTCATATGGATGACGTGACAGCTGAAAAATCCATTTTGGGCGCGCATTGCAATCCGCAAGGGCGGGTGATTAGTTTGTTTCGTGTATTTTATGTTAATGATGACTATTATCTCAGATTGCCGCGTCCATCGATTGCGGTGGCGATGACGGCATTACAAAAATATGCGGTGTTTTTTAAAGTAAAATTAACGGATGCGAGTGAAGAATCATTGCAGTTTGGATTAATCGATGAGGATTTTGCCCAAGGAATTGCGGCTATTTATCCTGAGACGTCTGAAAAATTTTTACCGCATGAACTGAATTTAGTAAATCTGGGTGCTGTGCATTTGAATAAGGGTTGTTATACGGGGCAAGAAATTATTGCGCGCATGCAGTATCGGGGCAAATTGAAAAAACATTTGTATCATGTGCAGCTTGAGTCCCTTGAAAAGCCAATTCGGGGCAATGATCTTTATACTGGCGATAAATGCGTTGGCAGCATCGTCGATTTTGTTGAAATCGCTTATAATAATTACGAGCTACTAGTCGTTGCTGAGGATGCTGAGGTTAAAAACGGCAATTTGTACTTGGATATGGAAAATAAGTTTTTATTAAGTGTCATTCCCGCGAAGGCGGGAATCC
>CAZOFA010000016.1:0-21196 GCA_964578975.1 uncultured Coxiellaceae bacterium | reverse complement strand
ATAGATTCCCGCCTTCGCGGGAATGACACGGGGAAATGTCATGGCAAAAAAATTACGTATTGCAATCGCTCAACTAAACCTGACCGTCGGGGATATTGAGGGAAATTTAAAAAAACATATTTCATCTGCCATCGCTGCGCGCGATACGCTGAAAGCAGACATCATCGTTTTTTCTGAATTAAGTCTCACCGGTTATCCACCTGACGATTTGTTGCTGCGAAAATCTTTTATCGAAGAAACCAATCAGGCATTAAATATTTTTAAAAATGAAGTGCAGGGAATTTATTCTGTGATTGGCCATCCGCACGCGACGTCGCAAGGCTTATTTAATACCTGCTCGGTCATTTATAATGGAACCATTGTTGGGCGTTCGGCAAAACAACATTTACCCGATTACGGTGTGTTTGATGAATGTCGCTATTTCACGCCTGGAAATGCTAATTGCATTTTTCCGGTGAACGGTATCGATGTAGGTGTCGTCATTTGCGAAGATATCTGGCATGCAGCACCCGTGCAACAAATTGCAAATCAAGGTGCGCGTATTATCCTATCGCCAAATGCATCACCCTTCGAACTGGATAAACACGAACAACGTCATCTGATTTTGGCAAAACGTGCAAAAGCTGCAAATGCGCCGATTATTTATGTGAATTGTATTGGCGGACAAGATGATTTGTTGTTTGATGGCGGTTCGATGGTGATTGATGCCGCTGGGAAAATTTGTCAATTCGCGGGTTTTTGCAACGAAATATTATTACCGGTGGATATTGAAATTTCTAGCACGGAAACACTCATCACTTCTGCCTCTTTTAATCTCCCCAGCGTCGAACAACGAATTTATGATGCGCTGGTGTTAGGTGTCAGAGATTATATCGACAAAAATCATTTTCCCGGTGTGTTAGTCGGTGTCTCAGGTGGAATTGATTCGGCACTGGTGCTTGCGATTGCAGTGGATGCACTGGGAAAAGATCGCGTGCGCGCGGTTCTCATGCCATCACGATACACAGCCGATATCAGTATGGAAGATGGAATGACGTGTGCGCAAAATTTAGGAGTGCATGCAGACGTGATTTCGATTGAACCCACGTTTAATAGTTTTCTTGAAAGTTTAGCGCCGCTGTTTCACGAGAAAAAAGTTGATATCACTGAAGAAAATATTCAAGCGCGTTGTCGTGGTGTTATTCTCATGGCGCTTTCAAACAAATCGGGAGATATGGTTTTAATCACGGGAAATCGTAGTGAAATGGCCGTCGGTTATGCCACGCTGTATGGCGATATGGCAGGCGGATTTGCGGTATTGAAAGATGTGCCAAAAACCATGGTGTATCGTTTAGCGACGTTACGTAATCAAGTGAATCCTGTCATTCCCGAACGCATTTTGCAACGCGCGCCGACCGCAGAGCTTGCACCCAATCAAAAAGATGAAGACTCATTGCCGCCGTATGCAATTCTCGACAAAATTCTCGAACTCTATCTCAATCAAGAACAAAGTATTGATGCGATTGTGGAACAAGGTTTTGATCGTGACTGGGTGATAAAAATCGTAAATCTTATCAAAAAAAATGAATATAAACGGCGTCAAGCGCCAGTGGGAGTGCGTATCAATCATAAAGCATTTGGTCGTGATCGACGTTACCCCATCACATCGGGATTTAAGGGGTAATTGTGCATTTTTTATTGCTTGGAATTATTTTGGGTTTAGGCGTGGCAATTCCGATTGGGCCGGTGAACTTAGAAGTCATTCGTCGCAATCTGCGTTTTGGTACCTCGTTTGGCATGGTGACAGGATTAGGCGCCTGTGCTGCGGATATCACGTATCTCATTTTACTTTGTTTTGGTACGTTAGCGTTGTTGCAATATCCGATGATTTTACGTTCGTTTGGCATTGTGGGTTCTCTCATTTTAGCGTGGTTTGCAATTAATGCTTTTCGCGCCCAATCCATGGAAACCATACAAAAACGTTCGCGCCCCTCGCTTTTGCGTTATGGAATTGAAGGTTACGCGATGACAATGATTAATCCATTCACCATTTTATTTTGGGCGTCTGTCAGTTCGCAAATTTCATTGCATGCACTGTCAGGGATGAATGGATTACTGTTAGCCGGTCTTGGTGTCATCATTGGCACCGTCGGCTGGGTGATCTCTTTAAATATTCTCATTCATTTTACGCGACATAAACTAACTCCTAGAGCGATTCAATGGCTGAATTATACGGGTGGGACGATTTTAATGGGGTTTGCTTTGATGGGGATACTGCGCGCGCTGTCATTCTGACAAACTATCGCTGCTATCGTCATCCTGAACGATCCCACTGTCATCCTGAACGAAGTGAAGGATCAGTTAACCAGCAAGTGATCCTTCACTTCGTTCAGGATGACGGCGAGTGCGTTCAGGATGGCTCAACGCGTAGCCTCTTGCACATAACTCGAATTCGGATAGTTATACTGCAGCACCTGCATCGCTTCATTTTCATTTTGAGTTAAATGTAATGCGCGATAGGATTTAACCATCATCACCAACGCTTTCGGTACAGCCGGTGCGCCTTGGTATTCGCGGACGACTACATTGGCCCGATCAGCGGATGCCACATACGCTTCACGACTGTAATAATAATCTGCCACTTCCAATTCATGATCCGCCATAATATTTCTTAAATAGATCATGTATTGATGTGCGGCGGGTGCATAGTAACTGTTGGGATGTGAATGCACGATGACGGAAAAATCGGCGTACGATTTATTAATTTGTGATAAATCACGTGTGGCTAAATCGATGGCGAACATGCGTTCGAAAACGCCGAGATTTTGATAATAATTGGAAAGTCCACGCATGTAATATGCATAATCCACATGGGGATTGGCAGGATGTGCATGCACAAAACGATCGGCGGCGGCTTCGGCTGACGCATAATCACTATTCATGTAATAGGCATAAATAATATGTAATTGGGCGGTTTCAGTATTTTTCCCATAAGGATATTGAACATCGAGTGCTTCAAAGCGTTTGATTGCCTCCTGATAACTTCGATCACGCAATGCGCTCTCGCCTCGATCGAAAATATGTTGCGCGCTTTCACCTTTGTAAGCTTCAGCAGGATCGGTGGTCGTTGAACAAGCGGTTAACAGAGCCAATACGGTTGCGCTGAGCAATAATTTTGTTATAAGTTTCATAAACCTCATCCCATCTCGATATTTTTTCATTTAAAAGGCAGTGCATTGTAAACGAATTTTTGTCATCATTCACCCTCATGACAGAACAAATACATATAACATTAATTATCCCTGATGATTTAGGTGGAACTCGGCTAGATCAAGCGCTCGCAAAATTACTGCCGGATTTTTCGCGCACGCAAATTCAAGAGTGGATAAAAAACGCGAATATTACGCTAGATAATCAACATCCGAAAGCGAAGGATATTGTCATTGGCGGCGAAAAAATTATGATCAATGCCGCACGCAAGGTTCAGCCTGCGTGGGAAGCTCAAGCGATTCAACTCGACATTGTGCATGAAGATGAAGCGTTGTTGATTATCAATAAACCGGTTGGCATGGTGGTGCACCCGGCCGTAGGAAATTTTGATAATACATTGCTCAATGCGCTTTTATTTCATGCGCCGGCACTGGCAAAATTGCCGCGCGCCGGGATTATTCATCGATTGGATAAAGATACGTCTGGATTGCTTATCATTGCGAAAACCGAAAATGCGTTCATGAAGTTGTCTCAGCAAATGAAAGCACGTACGATTTCACGTACGTATCAAGCGATTGTCTCGGGAATTTTATTGAGTGGTGGCACGATCGATGAACCGATCGGGCGTCATCCCATTCAACGTAAACGCATGGCGGTGATTGAAACAGGAAAACCAGCGGTCACACATTTTCGCATCGTGGAAAAATATCGCGCGCATACGCGTTTAAAAGTGTTGCTGGAAACGGGACGCACGCATCAAATTCGGGTGCATATGGCACATATTCGCCATCCATTGTTGGGTGATCCGACCTATGGCGGTCGATTGCAACTTCCGCCCAAAGCATCGCCTGCATTGATTGATGAATTGCGTCAATTCAAGCGTCAAGCGTTGCATGCGGCTGAATTAAGTTTTACTCATCCTCTGACGCAAAAAATAATGCGTTGGCAAGCACCGATGCCAGATGACATGCAGCATTTAATTGAAATATTACGAACAGATGCGGATATACTCAATGACGAACCACTTTATTAAACCAGATTGGCCTGCACCGACACACATTCGAGCGTATTCCACCTTACGCAGTGCGGGCGATGTGAAAGCGAATCGGGAACAATTAAAAAAAATATTAAATCTCCCCACCGAACCGATTTGGCTCAAGCAAACGCATAGCGCAATCGCCATCCCTGCCCTGCCCGAGAATCGAGATGAAATTGCGGATGCCTCGTTCACCTCGCATCCAAAGCATATTTGCTTGGTATTCACGGCGGATTGCTTGCCGCTTTTAGTGTGTAATCGAGCAGGTACGCATGTGGCAGCAATTCATGCGGGCTGGCGTGGTCTTGCCAGTGGGGTAATTGAAAATACGCTCAAAGCGCTCAATTTACCCGCCGATGATTTACTGGTTTGGCTAGGTCCTGCCATTGGGCCCACGAAATTTGAAGTGGGTGAAGATGTGCATCAATTATTTGATTCAGAATCACAAAATATGGCATTTCATCCATTCAACCAACGTTGGTTAGCGGATATTTTTGCGTTAGCACGTCTGCAATTGCAGCGACTGGGGGTCACGCATATTTATGGCGGCGAGCACTGCACTTATTCAAATGAAGAATGGTTTTTTTCCTATCGCCGTGATGGCAATTTTATTGGGCGGATGGCTAGTTTGATTTATATCGACGCTTAAAAAACCTGGATTGCCGCGTCGCGTAAAGCGCTCCTCGCAATGACGACTTCAGCTAAACAACTCGCATCTTTATACCCAATCGGTATATAATTTCGTAGTACTTTTGAGAGGAATTTGAAGATGAAAAAAATTATTCATATAGGTCTCATCTTTTTTCTGTTTATCCCATGGTTGACCGCGCCAACGTTTGCAGCTTCCGCTTCAAGCGCAAGTCTTGCTCCAATGCTGCAGCATGTTTTGCCCTCGGTCGTGAATATCCGCGCGCAAATTAAGATTACGGATCTTGCCACTTTAAATCGCATACAAAAAAGCCAACAACCCAGCAAAGATAATAGTAATGAAGACTCTATTCCAGATAAATATTTATCCGTTGGCTCAGGCGTGATTGTGGATGCGGATAAAGGCTACATTTTAACAAACGCGCACGTCGTCAGTGATGCGGAAAAAGTCGTGGTCACATTAAGTGATGGTCATCATTATAGCGCTAAAAATATTGGCATGGACAAAGCCTCTGATATTGCCTTACTGCAAATTCAAGCAAAAAACTTAACTGCCATTACGCTGGGGAATTCAAACGATTTAAAAGTGGGTGATTATGTCGCGGCGATTGGTAATCCGTTTGGATTAAGTCAAAGCGTCACCTCAGGCATTGTGAGTGCACTCGGTCGTAGCACTTTGGGCATTGAAAATTACGAAAATTTCATTCAAATCGATGCATCCATCAATCCAGGAAATTCGGGTGGTGCCTTGGTGAATACGCAAGGTCAACTCGTCGGCATTAACACAGCGATTTTGGCGCCCGATCGTGGCAGCATCGGAATTGGTTTTGCCATTCCTTCCAACATGGCGAAAAGCGTGATGCAACAATTGATTGAATATGGCAATGTGCGTCGCGGTACATTGGGAATTGGGGCACAAGATATTACGCCAGATCTCGCCACCGCTTTTAATCTCAGTGCATCACAAGGTGCAGTCATCACACAAATTATGCTGGGCTCACCGGCTGAAAAAGCAGGTCTGCAGGTCGGCGACATTATCACCTCGGTCGACGGCACCCCAGTCAAAAATGCCAATGATGTCGTCAATGCAGTGGGTTTTCTACGGGTCGATTCAAAAGCCAATATCGACATTCTAAGAAAATCAAAACCAATCAAAGTGACGGCGATGCTGACAGATCCAAAAAAACGTGAAGAAGCAAGAGCCGCTGAAGATCCATTTTTGTATGGGGTCAGTTTGAAAGATTTCAGCTTATCGAGCCCGATTCATGGTGATGTGAAAGGTATCATTGTGGTGTCAGTTCCTGAAGATACCAATGCATGGCAATCCGATTTACGTCCTGGCGATGTGATCACGTCTGCGAATCAGCAAAAAGTGACATCCATCAATGAATTGAAAAAAGTAGCATCTGACACGAAAGACAATCTTTTGTTGAATGTGTTAAGAGGTCCTGGTGCGGTGTTTTTGGTGATTAGTAAACAACAATAAAATTTCCCCCTTTGTAAAAACACATACTGTGTCATGCCAGCGAAAGCTGGCACCCAGTGCCGCTGTTTTCACTGTAACTTACTTTTCTTTATTTCTTTATTTTCATCCGAGCACTTCTTTTATAACTAATTGATTTTTATGACAAATAATTTTCGTTGATATACACTGAACAATTATTATGCAATAATATTGGCCCATACGAGGTACGATAAATGTCTTTAAGAAAATTATTTAGAGCAATAGCTGACGAGAATTTAACAGCGACAGACATAAGCATTGTAGTTGACGCTATAAAAAATCTGAACGTGGCAGAAGTTTTAGAAAATAAATCGGAGCACGTGGATATCAATGCCAAGAATAAAGTAGGCAGAACCTTACTTTCCTATGCTGTTGGAAATGGTTATACCGATATTGTGAGCGCACTACTTGAAAAAGGTGCGGATCCGAAACATGTCTTAGAAGATGATACAAGATCGCTCTTAACCGCCATTACGCAACGCAAACTTAAAATGGTGCGAGAAATATTACAAGCCACTGACTGGGAAAAAATCGATAGAAATTTATTAAGCTATCCGCTGCTCTATGCTGCGAACACAGGCCAAGTGGATATGGTCAATGCATTATTAGAAGAAACCAGATGGAGTGAGCAAGATAAAGAAATGCTTTTAAGGCCATTAAGACAAGCTGCTCTGAAAAATTTTACCGAAACAATGAGCGTATTATTGAGCAAAGCAGATTGGAATAATCCTCGGGATCAAGCATGGCTCACACACTTACTCATTTCAACGCTCCAAAAGGAGCATATCGAATCTGCAAAATTATTATTAGGTGCAGGGGCTGATCCGAATACAATGGATCGAGAAACAGGTTTAACACCGCTTGATGAGGCCATCGCTAATCGTCAAACCCAAAAAATCATGGCTCTTTTAGAAGCCAAAGCAAATATTGATTTACTGAAACCTGCTTTTAAATCTATGTTTTTTAATTCATTGGCGAAAAAATTAAAACCATTCCCAGCCACATTTTATAGCGAAAAAATGCTTGAAAACCTCTGGGCTGTCTTGTTAGAAGAACGCGGTTTTCTAAAAAGTACGATTGACAGCATGGCTGGAAGCAGCACATTGTCTTACATCGGTGCTTATTTTATTAATCAACTCGCAGGTATTGAAACGCATTTTCCTAAAAACTTTTATAACTGTTTGGCTCAACAATTATTTTTGGAAAATGAAAAAAATTATTTTCGCGCGCATGGATTTGCCAATGAAACTGATATAGGTGTCTGTGAATACATAGAAGTTTTGCTCGAAGAATCCTTCAGAGAACTCTTCGCACCCAAGAGTATAAAAAATCCTGAAGGCTATTTGAAAAATTATTATTTCATTGGTAAAGCACTTGCAAAAAGTCATCTTGCACATTTAGATAGTATTGAGCACATACATAATTCGAGAGACGGGATTAGCTATTGTGTTGCAGTGTTTGAAGCATTAAATAAATACGCGATTAATTTACCAGAAAAAATCAAACACGATCATGCGAATGAAGAAAGAGATGAAGTCAAAATTGAAAAGCCTGAATTTAAAATTACTCGATTAGCAAATTTTATAAAAGCCGGGCAAATCACACCAGAAAATAAAGCTGAAATTTTTTATGAACTGGCAACCGCCTATCGTGAGTTTGCCAACACACAAGAAAATGACGAATTAAAACTAAATTGTTATCATAATGCGCTGCAAGCAATTCATACTGCAATGAAAAGTAATAATAACGCTGCATTAAAAGCGTTTGCGATTGAATTAAAAAATGAATATTTAAAAATTGAAGAAAAATTAGGTCGTCCAAGTCGACTGGGAAAATTTTCTAGGACAAGTTCAAATGAAACCTTGCCAACGGTTTCCTCTTCAAATCCAAGACCATCTCGAGGTCCACGATAAAGAGCTGGACACCGATAACACATTGAAAATTATAATATTTTTTAATTATTCTGTTAATATATTGTTAATAAATTGAGCATATAATGGGCAGATAGTTAAGCACACGACGAGGGATATAAAAAATGTTTTTTACGAAAACTCCAGAAGAGATTCGAGCCCTAGCAAAAATGCAAGAGCTTGAAAAATTTCGAGAGAAAGCAGCTAAGCTCAAACCAAATGAAATTCCAGGATTTATTTTGCAGCATTGTATAGAACTCCTTTGCAACAATATAAATTATCTCGAGGGAGAATTAGAACGCGCAAAAGATAAAGAAGAAAAATTTTATTATGCAGAGGGAGATTATGAACATGCATGTAACATTCGAAGAATAAGATTAGCTCTCGTTGAAAAAGTATTAAACAATATAATAAATAAAAAAGAGCCCAATATACAGGATCTCGCCAAGCACGCTGTAAGCAGTTTGCAATCACTTTATGAAAACAATGCTGATGAAGTACAAAAATATCTGCAGGAAAATACAGTTAATTTTCAAATGGGATTAGGAAGACTGGCGACCGATCTTCATCTTTACATTACAGAATTTGCAAAACCTGAACTTGGAAATTTCAAATCGATTCTCGATCAACATCAGGCTTACGTCACCGCTGGCAGTCACATTCGACGCAACGTTAAGTAACTTCTTTGTCATTTACTCGTCATTGCGAGCGTAGCGAAGCAATCCAGGTTTTTTTGTGTGAATCAAGATAACTTGGGATTGCTTCGCTACGCTCGCAATGACGAGTAAAAGGCTTGTAATGACGAGTTTGTTAGAGACTTTGTGAACGATTACAAATTAAGTCTTCAATCCCACCCGCAGATAAAATAGATTTCAGTTGATTTGGAATTTCCGAAAACCGAATGGTTTTTTTTACGCGCTTCGCATATTTCAACCATTCCAGTAACAGCGCAAGGCCTGCACTATTGGAAGATTTCACCTGACTCAAATCAAAATTAATTTCTTCAACCGCTGACAATAATGGCAAACTTTGTTTCCACAAAGTTGTCACGGTTGAAAAATTTAAATCGCCTGAAATTATCAGGCGACCATTTTGATTTAAAATATTAGCCGGCATGGATGAATCAATCTCCGCTGCGATTCGCATTATAGCCATTATGTTGTTTCAACACTTTAATCAAACTCGCCATGTCACCACGCGCCAATTGATCGGCAAATTGCGAACGGAAACTTTCTAACATGCTCACGCCTTCCACGGTCATGTCATATAATTTCCATTGACCACCGCGGGAAACAACATTGTAACTCACAGAAATCGAAGGACCGTTGGAACGGATAATTTGGCTATTCACACGAACCGTTGATCGACCAGCATCACCGCCGCGCACAGGAAAAAATTTCACGGTTTCATCACGATATTGCGCTAACGCTGAAGCGTAAGTTCGAACTAATAACGTGGAAAATTCTTTTTTGAAAACTTGACGCTGACTGGCGCTCGCACTGTTCCAGGTTTGCGGAGGCAACACTCGTTTCGACATTTCATCGAGATCAGCGTGCGGCACAATAATGCGTGTAGCGAGTGAATAAACCAGCCCAGGATTTTCTTTGAGTGAAGTTTTATTTTGTTTAAGACTTGCAATCATTTGGTCTGCAACTGATTGCAACATGCCAACAGGACCGCCAGCGGCTTGCGCTGTCAGCGAAAATAACAAACATCCTATTGCAAAAAAAGATAGTATCGATAGAAAAATTTTCTTCATTTTTTAACTCCAGTCATAGTAGTGGTTTCATCTTTTTTAACATCTTTCGTGGTCGAATTTCCCGCCGTGCTATCACTCGAAGAATTATTATTACTGTTACCAATTTTAAATAATAATTGTCCGACTAATTTTTCCAAAATCATGGCAGAATGAGTTTCTTGAATTTGACTACCAGATTTTAAAAATGTGGCGCTATACATGGGTGTAATTTCCACATAATTATCGCCCAATAATCCTGCTGTTAAAATCGCTGCAGACGAATCATCAGGAATATTATTTATATTGGAATTCATGTGTAGCGTGACGACGGCCCGATAAGATGTCGGATCCAGCCGAATACCAGCCACTTCGCCAACTGTGACACCGCCAATTTTAATGGCCGCGCGCACTTTTAGTTGACCAATGTCATCAAATTCAGCTGTCACATTGTAACCTTCTTTGGTAAAAAAACTCGTGAGTCCACTGACTTTAAATGCCAACACTAAAAGCGCTGCAATGGCCGCTAATAAAAACAACCCAACTAACGTCTCAACTAATCGCTGAGATAACATATCACCAACCCCCTATCATCATGGCGGTTAAGACAAAATCTAAACCGAGAATTGCTAATGAAGAATAAACCACTGTACGAGTTGTTGCACCGGCAATACCTGCTGATGTTGGTTGTGCAAAATAACCTTGATACACAGATATCCAAGAGACAACAAATCCAAATACAATACTTTTATAAATTCCGTTGATCACATCCACACGAAAATCAACGGAGGCTTGCATATTCGACCAAAATGCACCTGCGTCTAATCCTAACCATTTCACTCCGACCAGATACGCGCCATAAATGGCAGTCACATTAAAAATTAATGTGAGCAGTGGCATCGAAATAAATCCACCCCATAAGCGCGGTGAAATCACGCGATGAATGGGATTCACCGCCATCATTTCCATACTCGACAATTGCTCAGTTGCTTTCATCAAACCAATTTCTGCGGTGATGGCAGAACCTGCACGACCGGCAAATAATAATGCGGTGACCACGGGGCCTAATTCACGCGCGACACTCAATGCCACTAACGGCCCAAGTTCTGCTGACGCACCAAATTTCGCGAGGGTGTGATAACCTTGCAATGCAACGACCATGCCAATAAACAAACTCGATACGATAATAATCACCAGCGAAAGAACACCTTCCGCATAAATTTGTTGTAAAACTAACGGAAATCCTTTGCGCACATTGGGAATGCGAAAAAAAGTATGGTAAAGCAACAAACCCGCTTTGCCATAATCACGGATGATCTCAATCCCTAAACGCCCTAACTGGGCAATTTGATTCATTCTACTGTCTCCAACAAATCATCGGATAATTTGCGCGCCGGATAATGAAATGCGACCGGACCATCTGGATAACCTTGAATAAATTGTTGCAATTCTTTTGCGGAATGTTGACGAATTTCATCCGGCGTTCCTTTACCGATTAATTTACCGTTTGACATCACATACACATAATCGGCGATGCTTAATGTCTCTTGCACATCATGCGACACGATGACACTCGTTAACCCCAACGCATCATTTAAGTTTCGAATGAGTTTCACCAACACGCCCATTGAAATAGGATCCTGCCCTGATAAAGGTTCATCATACATAATTAATTCTGGATCAAGTGCAATCGCACGTGCAAGCGCAACGCGACGCGCCATGCCACCGGATAATTCACTTGGCATTAAATCACGCGCACCGCGCAATCCGACCATTTGTAATTTAATTAAGACTAAACTGCGAATCATCGCATCGGATAACTGTGTATGTTCGCGCAACGGAAATGCCACGTTTTCAAATACATTGAGATGCGTAAACAAACCACCGGTTTGAAATAACATACCCATTTTGTTACGTAATTTGTATAACTCTTTTTGAGAAAGTTCGTGAATAATTTTTCCTGCGACAGTGATGGCGCCTTCACTTGGTTGTAATTGACCACCGATCAAACGCAAGAGCGTGGTTTTTCCCGTTCCACTCGGACCCATAATCGCAACGATTTTGCCACGCGGAATATCAATATCCATCCCATCAAAAATAGTGCGACTATTTCGTTTAAAATGCATATTTTTAATCGTGACCAAATTTTCCATACACACTCATTTTTTGCAATGTGGGCATACATCTGTTTGAGGTGCAAGCGGCACAATCAACCAAAATATTAGATAAATAATGATGAAAGCACCGAGACCTAGCAAACACAACAAGATAAATAGCAGCCTGATCCAAGTCGGATCAACATTAAAATATTCTGCCACACCACCACACACGCCTGCGAACACGCGTTGTTTGCGGGAGCGAAATAAACGTCTCGGTTTTTCTGATTCAGTCATGATAAACACCTTATTTTGTCGCTCAATAGGCGGTTATGATAATACGTATTACGCTCTGAATATAGTAAAAATTTTTCCTTAAATTACCTATTTCAGGGTAAAATAACCTCCCTGTATGCAAAACTGGTTTTGAGGCGTCAATATGCAACCTATTGAAAATATTCAAGAATTATCTAAATCGGCCAAAAGAGTACGGCTTTTAATTGCGGATGTGGATGGTGTTTTGACCACGGGCTCCCTACTTTATGACCCGAATGGGACTGAAATAAAGATTTTTAATGTGCAAGATGGGATGGGCATTAAAATGCTGCAACAAACGGGTGTGCATGTGGCGATCATTACTGCACGCAAATCAGCCGCCGTTGAAAAACGTATGCAAGATTTAAAAATCGAACATGTTTACCAAGGTCAAGCCGATAAATTACAAGCGTACGAAGAATTAAAACAAAAATTACAAATAACCGATGCTGAAATTGCTTATATCGGCGATGATTTACCAGATTTACCCTTATTACGTCGTGTTGGGTTTTCTGTTACCGTTCCTAATGCGCCAAAAGTCATTCAAGAAAATACCGCGTGGATGACACAAGCGTCTGGGGGAAATGGTGCGGTGCGTGAATTATGTGAATTTATCATGCATGCACAAGGCACCTATCAAACGGTTATTGATTCTTATTTGCAAAGGTAAGCATGGATATTTTTTCATTTAAAAATTCGACGATGGGTGTATTGCTGGTGATTGCCATCACGTTAAGCGCATGGTCGATTGTGCTATCCAATCAATCCGTCTCATCAAATGCGGATGACGATAATGATCAACCAGATGCGTATATGGAAAACGTGGCTGCGCTCATCTTAAATAAAGAAGGCAATCCCGCGTTAAAAATTGAAGCACCCAAGATGGTGCATTATGTTGAAAATGACACGACTTATATCACACAGCCGCACGTGACGGTGTATCGTCAATCGCCCCAACCTTGGTATATCAATGCCAACACCGCGCGTGCATTGAACGGCATCGAACAAATTATTTTTTCTGACAATGTCATCATCAATCATCCGCCTGACTCAGAAAATCCCAATACCATCATGAAAACTGCTTCATTAACAGTGTTTCCTGATAAGCAACAAGCAGAAACCAATCACTCAGTGGTTATCACCCAACCGGACACCATCGTGCATGCGGTGGGTATGTTAGCCGATCTCAATGAAGGAACGATTAAATTGCTTTCAGAAGCTAAGGGCGATTATGTGCCGAGCTCATAAAGCTGCGTGTCTATTATTTTTTATTCCACTCATTGCATTTTCATTGCCTGATGATAATTTAAAAACGATGCATATCGTAGCTGACTCAACAACATTTAATTACAAAACGGGTGCAAACACGTATGATGGTCATGTCAAAATCGATCAAGGATCTACTCATTTGACAGCAGATCGCGTCAGTACAAAAAATAATAATAACCATAAAATTGAGGAAGCCATTGCGTATGGATTAAATAATAATTTAGCGGAATATAGCACCTTACCAAAATCGGGAGATTTAGTTTTGCATGCTAAAGCCAAAATCATTAAATTTTATCCGCACACCTCTATGGTCATTTTAGAAGGAAACGTGATGGTGACACAGGGAAAAAATAGTTTTCAAGGACCGATTATTATTTATAACATGAAAGATCAAGTCATCACCGCTCCCGCCTCAAAAACCGGGCATGCGACTGTGGTGATTGAACCGAATCAACTGACATCATGAATACATTACGCATTGAAAAAATTAGTAAGCGCTACAAATCTCGCCAAGTGGTGAAAGAAGTTTCGTTGCATGTGCGCCGCAGTGAAGTGGTGGGATTACTCGGGCCAAACGGCGCAGGAAAAACCACATCATTTTATATGATTGTGGGTTTAATCCGTTGCGATGAAGGCCAAATAATTTTAGATGATCAAGATATTACAACGCTACCTGTGCATTTGCGCGCACAATTAGGCATTAGTTATCTTCCGCAAGAAGCCTCCATTTTTCGTAAATTGACAGCGGCCGATAACATCATGGCAATTCTCGAATTGCGTAAAGATTTAACCGCAAAAATGCGTGAAGAAAAATTAAATCAATTGCTCGAAGAATTTCATATTACCCATATACAAAAAACATTAGGCATGAGTTTATCGGGTGGTGAGAGACGTCGCGTTGAAATTGCTCGTGCACTTGCCACTGAACCGAAATTTATTTTACTGGATGAACCCTTTGCCGGCATTGATCCGATATCCGTGGTCGATGTAAAGCGCATCATTACACATTTACGCACGCGTAACATTGGGGTATTGATCACAGATCATAATGTGCGAGAAACACTGGATATTTGTGAACGTGCTTATATCGTGAATCAAGGTGAAGTATTACATCAGGGCACGCCGCAAGATATTTTAAATAACAAACAAGTTCGCGCGGTTTATTTGGGTGATGATTTTAATTTGTAGTTCGTCGTCATTGTGAGCGAAGCGAAGCAATGACGGGTTAATGTTTGGAAAAATAAATCATGCTAAATGAAAAAATCACGATTATTAACAACCTCGGATTACACACACGCGCTGCTGCCAAACTAGTAGCACTCGCCGCCGGTTTTGAAAGCAAAATTGAAATTCAAAAATTAGATCAAGTCGCGAACTGCAAAAGCATCATGTCGATCATTGTGCTCGGCGTCACGAAAGGCACGATTTTGGATCTGATGATCTCGGGTCCAGATGAATTAGAAGCGCGCGATGCGATTGTGAAACTCATCAATAATCGTTTTGGTGAAGCGGCTTAAGCTGCTTTTGTCTCATCACTTTTAAGATGAAATCGATGCTCAAGACCCTCAGCTAATAAAACTGCCGCAAGCGTGTTAAGACTAACGCCTTCCAATTTTGCTCTCAATGTCAAAGCTGCGTGTAAACTCTTGGGTACTCTTAATCGCCACTGCCCGCTATATTTTGTAGAAATACCCGGCTCAGGAATAGAATCACCAAAACTTTTTGCTGTTTTTATCCAAGATTTCATTGCTGACTCAGCTTCACTTAATGCCTCTTCGATCGTCTCGCCATCAGCCATACATCCAGGTAAATCTGGAAACTCCACTAAGTAACCACTACCCTCTTCCTTTGTCAAAGGGCGAATAGTCACAGGATATTTTAATTTACTTTTCATTTTTACCTCCTATCTGAGCATCCAATAAACCAATAAATTTTTGTATGTATATTGGTTTTATCGGTTTATGAGCAGGCACAGTCAACTTTTCGCCATTTGCAAAGCGAAAAGTAACGTGACTTGTTCCTGGTTGACGATAATCAATTTTATAACGACTTGCTATTACTTTTATATCTTCGATACGCCAATCACGCGAATTATGTCGCATTTTTTGTAATATTTTTTCTATTTTGCTCATAATCAATGGTACCGTATATGGAACCACTTGTCAATTCGCAAAATCCCGCACACGCTTTTTTTTGACAACAAACCGAATCGGATTCACCATCTAATTTAAGTTTTTACATGCCTGCCACGATCATTTCTTCTAATAAAATCGAGCCGGTTTTAATATTTCCGCGTTGATCGACATCCGTTCCCACTTCAACTAAATGTGCGTACATATCACGTAAATTGCCGGCAATGGTGATTTCCTCCACAGGATATTGGATTTCACCCTGCTCCACCCAAAAACCCACTGCGCCACGCGAATAATCGCCTGTCACAAGATTAATGCCCTGCCCCATTAAATCCGTGACCAATAAACCTTTATCCATGGTTTTAATTAATGTGCGTAAATCTTTTGTGCCCGTATTGATAAATAAGTTGTGTACGCCACCGGCATTACCCGTGGTTTGCATGCCGAGTTTACGTCCGGAATAAACACCCAATGAATAACTGCGTAAAATGCCTTGCTCGATGAATACATTCGCTCGTGTCGCAACACCGTTATCATCAAACGGTGAACTGCCAAGTGCTTTTAATAAATGGGGACGTTCATCAATTTGCACATGTTGAGGAAAAATGCGTTGGCCTAATTGATCCAGTAAAAATGAGCTTTTTCGATAAAGACTGCCGCCAGACATGGCTGCCACAAAATGCCCCAGAAGTCCGCGCGCTTCTTCCGCAATAAAAATCACCGGCACACGTCGCGTCGTGAGTCGCGTTGCCCCTAAACGGCGCGTCGCTTTTTCAGCTGCTTCTCGCGCCACCGATTCAATGGACGTTAATAACTGAGGATCGCAGGAAACCGTATAACTATGATCGCGCTGCATTTCTCCTTTTTCTTCCGCAATCATCGCACAGCTCACCTCATGCCGGGTTGCTGCATACATCCCAATAAATCCTCTCGAATTACCATACGCTTGCCACGCTTGCGTTGTGGATATAGCGGCACCTTCGGAATTTTTAATGCGTTTATCGGCTTGCAGCGCGATGCTTTCGCATTGCAATGCCATTTGAATTGCCTGCTCCACTGACAGATCCCAGGGATGCGATAAATTAAGATCGGGATAACCAAATGCTAGTAATTCCTTATCGGCAAGGCCTGCATATTCATCTTTATCAGTAAAACGTGCAATGTGACAAGCAGCGGAAACAGCCTCACGAATAGCCTCAGGGCGTAAGTCTGATAGGCTGGCAGACCCGAGGCGTTGTCCAAAGTAAACCGTAATATCGATGGCTTTATCTTGATTATATTCAACGGATTCCACGTCATTCATGCGCACCGATACTGAAAATCCTTTATTGAGCCCTACATCCACTTCCGCGTCTGTTGCCCCCTGTTTTGCCGCTTCTTTTAATATGTCCGTGACAATATGTTCTAAATAAGCTGGATTATTCCACGCTTCAAGCATAAAATTTTCTCTCTATGATATCCATTTGGTAAAAATTATAGTATCTTATAGGCGCAACTTTAACATGGAGAAACAAAAATGAAAAAACTTATTGCTATATTAATCGGTGCTGCGGTTGTTACTTCAACAGGTGCATTTGCTGAAGACACCCAAGCTACCCCAGCAAACAACAAATCAGATGCTGTTATGCAACAATTAGCTGACAACAGTTCTTCTTCTACAGCAACGTCGACAGACGCAAGCCAAAATCAAGCTGCTACGACTCCGAAGAAAACAAAACATCATGCTACTAAACATAAAAAGCATCATTGTGCATCAAAGAAAAAAGCTGCTAAGTCGACTGATACAACATCAACCGACAGCTCAGCTTCAACAGATACAACCAAATAATCTTTAAAGCGGTCTCGTTTCGAGACCGCTTTTTTGAATTTCCCTCATGAATGATCATTCTGAAGAGCGTCAATCAAAATCTTTTCGTAAACGACAAATGTTGGCATTGCAAAAAATGGGAGAAATTTTAGTTGCCTTACCAGAAGCGCAATTAAAAAAAATTCCGCTGGATGATGTGCTGCTTCAAGCCATTCATGCGGCACGTGGCATCAAAGACCATGAAGGAAAACGCCGACAATTGCAGTATATTGGAAAATTAATGCGACACACGGATCCAGAACCGATTGAAGCGGCGCTGGAAAAAATTGAAGGGAAGCATCAACAGAGCAAAGCGCAATTTCATCAAATTGAGCGCTGGCGTGATCGATTAATTAAAGAAGGTGATGTGGCTTTGCAAGAATGTATGAAGCAGTATCCGGATATTGATTCTCAGTATGTTAGGCAATTGGTGCGGAAAGCGCAGCATGATATTGCTAAGAATAAAAATACGGGTGGAGAAACTGAGTTGTTTCGTTATTTGCGTGGCATTATAGAAAAATGATCGTGTTCTGTGTCATTCCCGCGAAGGCGGGAATCCATTCGGAATAGATTCCCGCCTTCGCGGGAATGACACAGAATCAGGGTTCTGACATCGTAAGCGCAACTATTGTCATCCTGAGCGTATTTATTCATGACTTGTCCCACCCACCGTCAACGCATCCACACGCAACGTCGGTTGCCCTACACCTACCGGCACACTCTGCCCGTCTTTACCACAAATTCCAATTCCCGCATCCAATTGCAAATCATTTCCCACCATAGACACTTTCATTAACACATCTGGGCCATTTCCAATTAACGTGGCACCTTTCACCGGTGCGGTAATTTTTCCATTCTCAATTAAATACGCTTCACTCGCAGAAAAAACAAATTTTCCTGAGGTAATATCAACCTGCCCGCCACCAAAATTCACGGCGTAAATTCCTTTTTTGACAGATGCAATAATTTCTTCCGGCGTGGATTTTCCTGGCAACATGTAAGTATTTGTCATGCGCGGCATCGGTGTATGTGCATACGATTCACGGCGCCCATTCCCTGTCGATTGCACACCCATCAAACGTGCATTACGTTTATCTTGGAGATAGTTACGCAAAATGCCATTTTCAATTAATACCGTGCGTTGCGTTGGTACACCTTCATCATCAACATTGAGTGAACCACGACGATTAGCGAGCGTGCCATCATCCACCACCGTACATAACGACGATGCAACTTGTTGTCCAATTCGATTAGAAAATACCGATGTTTCTTTGCGATTAAAATCGCCTTCCAGTCCATGTCCCACCGCTTCATGCAATAAGACACCCGGCCAACCGGGGCCGAGAACCACCGGCATGGTTCCTGCAGGCGCGTCAATCGCATTTAAATTGACGATGGCTTGTCGCACGGCTTCACGTGCATAACTCAATGCAAGATCTTGGTCTAGAAAATATTTATAATCATAACGTCCACCACCGCCTGCATAACCATGTTCACGACGTCCGTTTTGTTCGACCACGACGCTGACATTTAATCGTATTAAGGGACGCACATCAGCCGCCATATGTCCATCGCTTGCCATAATTAACACTGTTTCATATTCAGAAGCCAAACTCACATTGACTTGAATCACACGCGGATCTTGTTGCCGCGTGTAAGCATCAATGCGTTGCAATAAAGCGACTTTTTCATTTTCATTCAGCGAATGTAATGGATTAATTGGTAAATATAATTCATGTCCCTGCGTCCATTTCCATGCTTGTATGGATTGATGTCCACCTGATTTGCTAATACTCCGCGCTGCATTTGCCGCTTGATCCAATGCAGGCATGACAATATCATCCGAATAAGCAAATCCCGTTTTTTCACCGCTCATCGCACGCACGCCGACACCACGATCAACGTTGTAACTGCCGCCTTTGATAATTCCATCTTCCAACAACCATGCTTCAGAACACGTCGCTTGAAAATATAAATCAGCATTATCAATTGTGTTACCTAACACGTGACCTAATACAGTTTGCAACTGATTATCGGTGATTCCAGCTGGATCTAATAAATCACGTCGGGCAATTTCTAAAAAGTTATTCATGCGTCACCTGGTTCTCATTAAAAATATATTTCATTAAAATAGCAGCTAAAATTAAACTGATAATGGTTAAAATTAACGGCATGTCAGGACTGACATCCGCCAATAACCCAATTAATAATCCATTGATGCCGAAAGCAAATGCCATGATCGCGCCCGTAATTCCCATCACCCATCCTTGTGAATCTGCATCCACTTGGTTGGAAAATAAAGTCAAAATCGTTGAATACGCGAGCGCCATGGCAATACCGACAAAAACGACATAGACCCAAAGATAAATTTCGTAAGGCGCTGTGATGATTAATGCTGTCATCAACGCAACAATAAAACATCCACCAATCGTGCAATTTTTTAAGGAAAATCGTTTAGTGAAAACATCCACAAAAAATCCAGTGCCCAGACCAAACCCGATTCCCATGACTCCCATAAAAAAACCATTTCTTAACGAACTAAAATGATAAATTTTTAATAAGTACATCGAAATAAATGAATAAAATCCACTCCAACCAAAAATCATCGCTAATAAAATGATGGATAAGTTTCTAATTTTTTTATTGCTAAAGGCTGAAATAAAAATTGCGATTGCATGATGAAGTTTTAATTGAATTTTCTTTTCATGAAAAAAAGTTTCTTGAAATAAAAGTTGTAGTAAAACAGCATTAAGCAATGAAATCGCTGACGCAAAATAAAATGGCATGGCATAATTAAAAAAATGTGTCAGTTTTGCATCTGACAATACTCCACCCACCATCGGTCCAAATACAAATCCTAATGACGTAAAAAATAAAATTAAACCTAAATTACGTGCTTTGTGTTGAGGTTCGCTGAGATCAACAATGGCTGCTTGCGCGATCGACTGACTTCCTGCCGTAAATCCTGCCACAATGCGTCCCACTAATAATAAACTATAGCTATGCAGTAAGACGGCAAATGCGGAAAACAAATAACCCAACACCGCGCCCAACAAACAAATCATTAATGATTTTTTTCGTCCGATTTGATCAGATAAGTCGCCCAAAAATGCGGCGCCAAAAAACCAACAAAACATATAAATGCTAATCGTGACGCCGAATAAAAGATTACGCATGGTTTCGTTGAGGTTGGCATGAATGAAATGCGCATGAGGATCAAAAACCAATGTATTCAAAATCGGGAAGACGAGACCGAGCCCCATGCTATCGATAAATAGCACTAAAAACAAAGGCGCTGCCGCTAAAAAAAAATTATTCGGTTTAGCATGTGTCATACAAAATTTTACTCTCTAAAAAAGACCAGGTAATTATACGATTTTAAAATGAAAAATCAGAGGAATACTTTCGATATTTTTGCTAGAAGATCGTCATTGCGAGCGGCGGGGACACAAAACAGGTTTTTTGGGGACAGGGAAAACAGGATTTGGTTAGGGGCGGCGCCAATGGAAATTTTTT
>CAZOFA010000015.1:22406-35253 GCA_964578975.1 uncultured Coxiellaceae bacterium | reverse complement strand
GAAAAAATGAACGCGCATAGTCGATAATCATCGGCATTTTTTCTGTTTTGCGACGGCGAGCGAAAAAAATGACGTCGATTAAATAAATAATGCCGGTAATGACCGTGGCGTAAAATAAAATCAGTTCGAAATTAAAGTTCACTGAGTTGGTTCCTTTTAAATTTATATTAGATTCACCTCTCCCACAAGGGGAGAGGTAAATATATTTTCAATCACTATTTCTTATCAACCTTCAACACCGCCAAAAACGCTTCTTGCGGAATTTCCACATTACCCACTTGTTTCATGCGTTTTTTACCTTCTTTTTGCTTCTCAAGCAATTTACGTTTACGTGTAATATCACCGCCATAACATTTAGCCAACACATTTTTACGTAATGCTTTCACGGTTGAACGTGCAATCACATGCGCACCGATCGCCGCTTGAATCGCCACATCAAACATTTGGCGCGGAATCAGTTCTTGCATTTTTTCGGCAATTTGTCGGCCTTTATATTGTGATTGCTCGCGATGCACAATCAGCGCCAAGGCATCCACTTTATCGCCATTGATCAACAAATCCAATTTTACTAAATCCGCTGCTTGAAAATACGCAAAACTATAATCCAACGATGCATATCCGCGGCTCACTGATTTTAATCGATCAAAAAAATCCAACACAATTTCACCCATCGGAATATCATAGTTCAAGGCAATTTGATTCCCTAAATATTGCATGTTTTTTTGCACGCCGCGGCGTTCAACACAGAGTGTGATGACACTCCCTAAATATTGTTGCGGCACCAATATATGCACTTTTGCAATCGGTTCACGAATTTCTTCAATATAATTCACTGCGGGTAATTTTGTGGGGTTATCAATATATAAAATTTCATTTTTAGTGGTTAATACTTCATAAACCACCGTCGGTGCGGTGGTAATTAAATTCATGTCGTATTCGCGTTCAAGACGTTCTTGCACAATTTCCATGTGCAACATGCCGAGAAAGCCGCAACGAAAACCAAATCCTAATGCTTCTGACGATTCCGGCTCATAAAAAAGTGCCGCATCATTCAAACATAATTTTGCCAACGCTTCACGAAATGCAGGGAAATCATCTGCGCTCACCGGAAATAATCCGGCATACACTTGCGGTTTCATTTTTTTGAATCCGGGTAAAGGTTGCGTCGCTGCTTTATGTGCATGCGTTAAGGTATCGCCCACGGGCGCACCATTAATATCTTTAATCCCAGCCACTACATAACCCACTTCACCCGCTTGCAACACACCCGTTGGCGTGCGCTTCGGGGTAAAAATTCCAATCCCACTGACTTCATGATGTTTGCCGGTGGACATGACTTGCATTTTTTCACCGACTTTCAAAATGCCATTTTTGACGCGCACCAGCGACACGACACCTAAATAACTATCAAACCACGAATCAATAATCAGTGCTTGCAACGGTGCATCAAGATTGCCTTCGGGTGCTGGAATATCAGAAATAATTTTTTCGAGTAATTCTTTAATGCCGATTCCCATTTTGGCGCTCACACCTAATGCATCTTTGGCTTCAATTCCAATGATTTCTTCAATTTCTTGAATCACGCGACCTTGATCGGCTTGGGGTAAATCAATTTTATTTAACACCGGGAGCACTTCCAGTCCTTGCTCGATCGCCGTATAACACACAGCTAGTGTTTGTGCTTCTACACCTTGCCCCGCATCCACCACTAATAATGCACCTTCACACGCAGCGAGTGAGCGCGACACTTCATAGGAAAAATCGACATGCCCTGGCGTATCAATAAAATTCAGTTGATACGTATGGCCATCATTGGCTTTATAATTCAACGTCACGCTATGCGCTTTAATCGTAATGCCACGCTCACGCTCTAAGTCCATTGAATCGAGCACTTGCTCCGCCATCTCTCGTTCGCTCAATCCCCCGCAGAGTTGAATTAACCGATCCGCCAAGGTTGATTTACCATGGTCAATATGCGCGATAATAGAAAAATTACGAATTCGTTGCATTCTGTGTCCAAATAGCTTCAAAGAGCCGGAAATAGTAACGTATTTTGAGGGGTTAATACAATTAAATTACACCTTTAAATATAAATCAAACCACTCCTCAGAATAATTAAATTTCTGCTCCCGGAAATCTGATTCAGATCAGCTCGGAGATCGATTTATATGAATCTTTGCTGCTGGAATCTCTGCTTCTGTTTGTGTCAGTTGTCCTGCGGAAGTCGCTGCAGATTTGCTGAATTTTCCTTGCGATGATGGAGAAACCTGAGGGCTAGAAGATGATACTTGTGTTGTTTGGGTTGAAACTTGTGGTGCCTCAGAGTGAATCGCCGCAGGCGGTACACGTTTCTCTTTTTCTTTCCCCTGCCAATATGCCAAAGAACTAGTTAATAAAGGTATTAACTCTCCTATGCATTTAGCAGTACGACTAATTTCAATTTCTTTGCCACCAATTTTAAAATGCACAGCATAAGCATCGCGATACTGTCGATGCATTTCTTTTAACTGGTTTAATTTTTCTTGAGAAAGACCAGCTTTTGTATTGCTAAGAATATTTATTGCAAGGTTGGTTAACATTGCTTGCGCGCGGTCGTGAGCATCGTATTGAGATCGGTTGGATAATTGAGTTACGTTAGACCTTAAGTCTCTCCTAATTGTTTGGACGGCTAAGATATTATCTTTAGGTGTTTTAAATGGATATACCTGCTCATCTGAAGATTTAATTTCCTGACTCAGTGAAGGTGGAGTAGGTAAAACTGGACAAAGACCTGCATTGACTTCCAATACTTGCGTAACTAACTTTTCTGTCTCACTCATCATTTTTATACTGGCTGTATAATAAATCAAATTTTTTCTCATACAGACTTCTAAATTATTTTTAGCAAGGAAAAATTGTTCTGGGGGGATCTTTTGGTTTCTCAATTTTTCTCCCGCTTCAAAATACAATTGAGCTTGCTCAAGAACATCTAATTTTCCTTGTGTTACTGGATCTGGAACTTTATCTTTTTTTTGTTTTTCGTTGAGAGCCGTACGGTGAGCCATTATTTCATTGAGCGGCCACATTATAAGGGTTTTAAAATTTTCAGCATGTGCAGTCTGTAATCTCTGCGGGAGCTTTCCCAATATAGTCCCAATTCCTCGAAAAAAAATATGGTCTTCAAGTTCTTTATTTAATTTCTCAGTAATGAAAGTTGGGACATCACTCTTTTTTGTTTTTGTTGCTCTCTGAGTAAATTGCTGATCTAGATTTTCAAAGATTTGATGTATCTCTTTTGATGCGTCATCGAATTTTTCTTCTCTAAGCGCGCCAAGACATTGGCTGATATAACCTTGAAGCCGCACAACATATTCGGGAGAGGAGTCAAATATAGCACCGATCATGAATGTTTTTGCAGCATGTCTATCCTCATATTCTTTTTGTAGACATTCAAGATCCCGCTTCAATTGCTCGATATCTTTTCTAGTGACTGACATAACACACCACCCCTCGTATAATTTTTCGCATTTAATAGTAGTATAGTCTAAAATTTACACTTTTAATAGCTTGATTACTATATGATCTATTGAAATTTTCTCAAACGAACAACGAACTGACGATATTGGTCACCCGTCATAGCATCCTTGAAGATGATGCAAGTTTGCTTGCGACGACCGGGGGAAATCACAAAACGTAAAATCGTCACATGAGCTGTCACAGTACTTTCACCGAGTATGTCAATATTAAATTCATCCAGCCACCAACCACTGTTATCGTGGCGAATCGTGTGCCATGGCTGCGACTGACGCAAAATAAAAAAGCCATAAATCAGCACGAAAATCAGCAATAATCCCTTTAAAATTATTCCGAATGATAAATAAAAAATGATCGCCATACTGCCCAACAGCAGGCTGAGATTCAGCAATAGAAATTGCTTAGAAAATTTAAGTGTGCTGGCGAATTTTTGCATGTTGGCGAATTTGATTAACCATCACTAATAAATCAGGATCAGCGGGTATTTCTTTCCCCGTCAACCACATAAACAAGTCTTGATCCTGGCAGTCTAATAAATTTACAAATATTTTTTGCGCGGTAGGATCAAGCCCTAAAAATGCTTCATTCAAAAAATTCCCTAATAAAACATCAAGTTCCAACATTCCGCGCCGACACGCCCAGCGTAATTGTGGGGGGATAAGTGTGTTCAAAAAATAAGACCTCTTAAGATTTTAATCAGATTAATGGTGTATTATATTGATAATGGATAATCTGTGAAGTATGCTAAAAAAACTTATTTGAGGCCTACCAAGGATGGTAAGACAAAATGAAAGGTGGTGGGCATTATGGCAATCCCTTTAAAACAACGATTAACCGATGCGCTTGACGACTTAAAGGTCAAGTCTCCTTATCGGGCGAAACTTGAAAGAGTTGTTAATAAACTAAATGAAGCTCATATCATTGATATAAATGCTAAGCAAATACCCGATTTTGTGCAAAATCTCATGTTAAATATGAAAGGTGTTCTCAAAAATAATCCTGGGGATACTAAGCTCAAAGAATTAGTCGTCGAGTGTTACCTACATCCAGAAAAATTGCAAACAAAAGCTGCAAAAGTTAAATCGTTCAAAAATAAATAGCGGCTGTTTACAACAAACCCTGCTCTCATCCATAATCACGCCCAATTCTACTAAGAAAAGGGTTTCTGCATGTCAAAAAAATTTTTAAATTATCTCGCTCATGAAATTGAAAACTTAAAAAATACCGGACTATATAAAGGCGAACGCATCATTGTATCGCCACAGCAAGCAGAAATTATCACCGCAGACGGCTCTGATGTTATTAATCTCTGCGCCAATAATTATTTAGGCCTCTCAAATCATCCGGCACTCATCGAAGCTGCAAAAGAATCGCTGGATAAAAATGGTTATGGCATGTCATCAGTGCGTTTTATTTGTGGAACGCAATCTATCCATAAAGAATTAGAAAAACACTTAAGTCAATTTTTAGGGATGCAAGATACGATTCTTTATTCATCTTGTTTTGACGCGAATGGTGGCTTATTTGAAACGTTGCTCGGTCCTGAGGATGCCATTATCAGTGACGCACTCAATCATGCCAGCATCATTGATGGCATTCGTCTGTGTAAAGCGCAGCGTTTTCGTTACAACAATAATGATATGGCTGATCTTGAAGAACAATTAAAAAAATCCATGGAATGTCGTTATCGTTTAATTGCAACCGATGGTGTTTTTTCCATGGATGGCATTATTGCAAATTTACCAGCGATTTGTGATTTAGCCGAAAAATATGATGCAATGGTGATGGTCGATGACTCCCATGCAGTCGGTTTTATGGGCGAAAATGGACGTGGCACGCATGAATATCATCATGTGATGGATCGAATTGATATTATCACTGGGACATTAGGCAAAGCGTTAGGTGGCGCCTCTGGCGGATATACCAGCGGTAAAAAAGAAGTGATTGAATGGTTGCGTGAACGTTCAAGACCGTATTTGTTTTCCAATTCGCTCGCACCCGTGATTGCAGCGACGTCAATTGCTGTGCTCAATTTATTGGAATCCAGTCACGATTTATTAAATAAATTACGCGAAAACAGCGCTTACTTCCGCAAAAACATGGTGCAATTAGGTTTTAAACTCGTGCCAGGCGTTCATCCCATTATTCCGGTGATGTTAGGTGATGCGAAACTCGCAAAAAGAATGGCAGATGATTTATTAGCAGAAGGAATTTATGTCGTTGGATTTTCCTATCCCGTTGTGCCTCAGGGTCAAGCACGCATTCGCACACAAATGTCAGCCGCACACGAGCAAACACATTTAGATAAAGCGATTAATGCGTTCGCTAAAATCGGTCACAAATTAGGAGTGATTTAATCATGAAAGCATTAGTGAAATTAAAACCGGAGCGCGGAATTTGGTTAACAGATGTTGCAACACCTGTTGTTGGACACAACGATGTTTTAATTAAAGTGAAGAAAACTGCAATTTGTGGCACTGATATTCATATTTTTACTTGGGATGAATGGGCACAAAAACATATTCCTGTGCCATTAACCATTGGACATGAATTTGTCGGTGAAATTGTTGAAATTGGACAAGATATCAAAGGGTTTAAAATCGGTGATCGTGTGTCCGGTGAAGGACATATCGCTTGCGGATTTTGTCGTAATTGTCGCGCAGGTCGACGTCATGTGTGTCGCAAAAATGAAAGCGTCGGCGTCACACGCAATGGTTGTTTTGCAGAATATATCGCGATTCCAGCCGTCAACGCTTACCCTATTCCACCTTCTATTCCCGATAATTTAGCCGCAATTTTAGATCCATTTGGTAATGCCACGCATACGGCTCTTGCTTTTAATGTCGTGGGTGAAGATGTTTTGATAACTGGCGCCGGCCCTGTCGGCATTATGGCAATTGCTGTTGCACGCCATGTTGGTGCGCGTTATATCGTGATTTCCGATGTGAATGAATATCGTTTAGCACTGGCTAAAAAAATGGGTGTCACACTTGCACTCAATCCACAAAAAACCACATTGAAAGAAGCGATGAACCAGCTCGACATGCGCGAAGGATTTGATGTGGGACTTGAAATGTCTGGTAATGATAAAGCATTTAGAGACATGTTAGTTCACATGAATCATGCCGGCAAAGTAGCGCTGCTGGGTTTTTTGCCCGAGGAAACGCGCATTGATTGGAATAATATCATCATGAAAGGTTTGCAAGTGAAAGGGATTTATGGCCGCGAAATGTTTGATACGTGGTACAAAATGGTTTGCATGTTGCAAAGCGGTCTTGATATTTCCCCAGTGATCACGCATGAATTTCATTACACTGACTACAGCCAAGCATTTGACACCCTGTTAACTGGTCAAAGTGGCAAAGTGATTATGAATTGGGACTGAATTTTTTTCTTTTCTTGCGTCGGATGATATTTAACGATTCGATAAAGAGTGAAAATCCCATGGCAAAATAGATGTAGCCGCGTGGAATATGAAATTCAAATCCATCGGCGATCAGCACCATGCCGATTAAAATTAAAAAACTTAATCCCAACATTTTGACACTTGGGTGACGCGCAATGAAACGACTGAGCGGTTCGCTGGCAAATATCATCGCTAAAATGGCGATGGATATTGCGAGCGCCATTAACCAAAAGCGTTGCGTCAAACCAATTGCCGTTAATACACTGTCGATCGAAAAAATAATATCTAAAATTGCGATCTGCACCACGACTAAACCAAATTGGCTCGCTTTAAAAACTGAAATATTTTTTGCGGGCGGTTCAAATTCATTGTGAATTTCTTCGGTTGACTTAATCAACAAAAACAATCCGCCACACACTAAAAACAAATCACGCCATGAAAAATGCAGCGTATAAATATTAACAATAGGATAAGTTAATTTTGTAATCCAAACAGCAGAGGCTAATAGCATTAATCGTGTCACCCAAGCCAAGGTCAACCCAATGCGCCGTGCCTTTTTTTGTTGGGATAGCGGTAATTTTTGCGTGATGATGGCTAAAAAAACCAGGTTATCAATACCAAGAATGACTTCGAGAAGAGTCAATGTAATTAAGCTTAATCCGATATCGATATATAAATCCATGTGGATGATACCTTACACCTATCTCAAGATGATATTCAGATTACTACAGCAATTTGCGGGCAGCAAGCTTGATATTCTGGATCGACAACAGTAAAGCCAAAATCATTTTTATTCAGCAAGTAGATTTCATGACAACCCATGAATGAAAGAATGTAACTATTTGCAGTTTCAATCATATTTTTGCAATCACCTAAAAGATCTGGAAGTTTAAAATCTTTTTTCAGTTGATTAATTTTTTTATGAAATTCAATTCGCGCATCAGTCAAACCTGGAACATCTTCCGATTTAATCAAGTCATTGCTTAATACTTTTTTGGGTACTGCCGTTTGATGAAATGAAGAATCAAACGAAAAAGTCATGACCATATATCCATTTTGACTGCTGTCATAATCACGAAACAAGCAGCCATATTTACTTATCCCAAGCTTTGGAAAATATAATTCTATCTGATTACCATCCTCAGTTAATTGTAATCGTTCTAAATAATTCAAGTCTTCTTCATGTCGTGGAAATGACAATTCATTTAATTTTGTTTTTCTCGTAAGACAATAAGCAGTTAATTTAATGGTGTCATCATCACTGAGCAAATAAATTAACGTACCATCTTTTAATTGAACCATGGATGAAATCGTGCCGTGTGTTTCTGAGGTTTGTTCTAACATGTTTTTATTAATCAACCCTAAAGCGCTCAAAAAGATATCCGAACAAAGCACGTAATGCCATCGCTTCACCACCTTGCGGACGACCAGGACGAGATTTTAAATTCCACGCCATCATATCAAAATGAACCCAAGGAATTTCATCGGGAACAAATTCTTTTAAAAATAACGCGGCGGTAATTGCACCGGCATAACTATCCATGGTTGCATTATTGATATCCGCGATTGGACTATTCAGTGCTTCGCGATAAGGTGCATACAGCGGTAAACGCCAGATTGGATCTTGTGTTTGATTGCCGTGATGGATGATGTTGTGAGCCACTTCATCGTTGTTTGCAAATAACGCGGAGATTTCAGTTCCAACAGCCACACGTGCCGCACCGGTGAGTGTGCTCATATCAATGATCAAATCAGGTTTTTCGCTCACAGCGAAAGCTAACGCATCTGCGAGCACCACGCGCCCTTCTGCATCGGTGTTGCCAATTTCAATCGTAATGCCTTTGCGACTTTTGATGATATCGCCAGGACGATAGGCATTTCCTGAAATAGAATTTTCTACAGCAGGAATTAATACACGCAATTGAATCGGCAATTTTGCTTGCATAATCATGCGCGCTAATCCTAAAACATGGGCAGCACCCGCCATATCTTTTTTCATTAATAACATGTTGGCTGAACTTTTGAGATCAAGTCCGCCGGTATCAAAACACACACCCTTTCCGACTAAAGTTACTTTCGGATGTTGTTTCTTTCCCCAGGTTAAATCAAGCAAACGAGGTTCATCATCACTTGCGCGACCGACCGTGTGAATTGCGGGGAAATTTTGTTTTAATAAATCTTGTCCGACGATTTGTTTAATTTTCGCGTCAAACGATTTTGCTAAATGCACTGCAGCATTTGCAAGCTCACTCGGCCCCATGTCATCGGTGGGTGTGTTAATTAAATCACGCACTAAATAAATGGATTCAACTAAATTATGAATTTGCTCAGCATCGTCTTTTTTTGTCAGCACAAGTTTTGCGGGATTTTTTAACGGTTTTTTATAAGACGTAAATTGATACGCACCTAATCCCCACGCGATGGCAAAATCAGATGTTTTTTTGAGATCTAATAAACTGAAATCAAATTGATAGTGACCTTCTGGTAATATAATCGGTAAATTTCCTACTGACCAAAAATTTTTTTTATCTAAGAGCACAAACAGAATTTTGTTTAAGTTTCCTTTTTCATCAGGTAAGAGACAGTGATTACCGAGCTCTGCGTTATACCCTACGCTATTGATCCAACTGGTCACAAATGAATTTTGTTGTTTAATCCATTTGGAAAATGTGTCGGGCGTGAAAAATAAAATTGGGATTATTTTTTTGGTTGTTTGTGTCGTGAAACAATTTAGCATATGAAAATATCCTATTATATTTCTTAACCTCGTCATGACGGGGTTAGATTTCTATCATCACCTCAGCAGGTGTATATTCTTGCTGTAACGCATTCGCAACGGCTTGATGTGTCAAGCGCCCTTTGCAAATATTTAAACCATGTAACAAATGCACATCTTGTCGCATCGCTTGTCGATAACCTAAATTCGCCAACGCTAATACAAACGGTAATGTTGCATTATTCAACGCAAACGTCGAAGTGCGCGGCACGGCACCCGGCATATTAGACACGCAATAATGCACCACACCATCCACAATGTACGTCGGATTTTGATGTGTGGTTGCATGCGTTGTCTCAAAACATCCTCCTTGATCTACTGACACATCGACAATCACAGATCCCGGACGCATTTGACTTAACATACTTTTGCGCACTAACTTGGGTGCTGAAGCACCCGGAACTAACACTGCACCAATCACGAGATCAGCAGTGATAATATGTTCTTCAATCGAATCTGCCGTTGAATAAACCGTATTAATTTTAGAGCCAAATTGTAAATCAAGTTGATATAAACGTTCGAGTGATTTATCAATCACCACCACCTGAGCACCCACCCCGACCGCCATGCGTGCTGCATTTGTTCCAGCCACACCACCGCCTAATACCACCACTTTTGCCGCTGAAACACCAGGTACACCACCGAGTAACACACCACTGCCACCATAGGTGATTTCAAGGCTGGTGGCACCCGCTTGAATCGACATTCGACCGGCCACTTCACTCATGGGCGCGAGCAAGGGTAATCCGCCCATTTTGTTAGTGACAGTTTCATAAGCAATCGCAACACAACCGGATGCTTGCAATAACTGAGCTTGTTCTGGATCAGGGGCTAAATGAAGATAAGTAAATAACACTTGATCTTCGTGTAACATTTTACATTCGTCTGCTTGCGGTTCTTTGACTTTAATAATCATGTCAGCGATTTGATACACTTCAAGCGCGGTATCCACAATCGTCGCACCTGCTTGTTCAAACGCAAGATCATCAAAACCAATGCCCGCACCGGCTTTACTCTGCACAATCACTTGATGACCATTCACCACCAACTCTCGTACACTGCCTGGCACTAAGCCCACACGATATTCGTGATTTTTAATTTCCTTCGGAACGCCAATTAACATCCTTATTCTCCAAAACTAATTTGCAAGTTCCAACAACAAGTTATTCATGCGCTGCACAAAAACAGCAGGGTCTTTTAATTGCCCACCTTCAGCCAGCATAGCTTGATCAAATAAAATATGTGTCCATTCTTCGAAACGTTGATTATCTTTTTCATTTCTTAAGTGATTCACTAATTTATGTTCAGGGTTCAATTCAAAAATGGGTTTGACATCATGCACATCTTGCCCTGCGGCTTTCAACAAACGGTGCAACTGACTTCCCATGTCTTGTTCATCGACGACTAAACAGGCCGGTGAACTGGTTAACCGATGCGACAAACGCACATCTTTTACTTGATCACCTAATACTGTTTTGATGTGCTTAATCACATCATCAAAATCAGATTTAAATTTTTCATCTTTTTTCTGCAATTCTTCTTTTTCTTGGTGATCGGTGTTAGCAATTTCATCCAACGAAACGTCACCTTTTGCAACCGATTGAAATTGTTTATCTTCATAGTCAGTTAAATGACTGACTAACCATTCATCCACGCGATCATGTAACAACAACACTTCAACATCTTTTTTACGGAAAATTTCTAAGTGCGGACTTGCTTTTGCGGTATTAAAATTATCGGCGGTAATGTAATAAATTTTCTTTTGCTCTGGTTTCATGCGCTTGATGTAATCATCCAGCGACACCGTTTGTTCTAATGAATTGTCATGCGTGGAAGAAAATCGCAGTAACTTAGCAATACGCGTGCGATTCGCAAAATCTTCGGCAGGACCTTCTTTTAACACATTGCCAAATTGTTTCCAAAACGTTGCGTATTTTTCAGGTGTGTCCGTGGCGAGTTTTTCTAACATATCCAGTGCGCGTTTTACTAAAGCAGAACGTAGACGCGGAATCACTGGATTATCTTGCAAAATTTCACGCGAAATATTTAACGGCAATGCATTGGTGTCAACAATGCCGCGCACAAAACGTAAATACAGCGGAATAAATTGCTCGACTTGATCCATGATAAATACACGTTGCACATATAATTTTAAACCGTGTTGACGATCACGCTGCCATAAATCCATCGGCGCATGCGTGGGAATATAGAGCAAACTGATATAATCTAAATTTCCACCTTCAACAATATTGTGTCCCCAGACTAATGGATCTTCGAAATCATGTGCGATATGTTTGTAAAGTTCTTTGTATTGATCCTCAGTGATGGAAGATTTTGGTAAGGTCCAAAGTGCGGTGGCGCGATTTATCATTTTCCATTCAGAGGTGGATGGCTTATGCATGAAAATCGGCAAATTAATATGATCGGAATATTTTGTAATGATCGTGCGTAGGCGCCAATCATTTAAAAAATCGTTTTCGCCTTCTTTAAGATGTAACACAATTTCAGTGCCACGCGACACTTTTTCAACATTGGTAATCGTATAATCGCCTGCACCGGAAGATTCCCAACGCACGCCATGCTCAGGCGTTAAACCCGCGCGACGCGTTGTGACGATAACTTTGTCTGCCACAATAAATGCAGAATAAAATCCAACGCCGAATTGACCAATGAGATGCGCATCTCTCTTTTGATCGCCGGTTAATTGCGCGAGAAAATCGCGCGTGCCTGATTTTGCAATCGTGCCTAAATTTTCGATGACTTCATCCCGACTCATGCCGATGCCGTTATCGGTAATCGTGATGGTTCGTGCTTTTTCGTCAAAACTGACGTGCACTTTGAGTTCTGCGTCTGATTCGTAGAGTGCGGTATCTGACATGGCTTCGAAACGTAATTTGTCGGCTGCGTCTGATGCATTGGAAATTAATTCACGTAAAAATATTTCTTTGTTGCTGTAAAGTGAATGTACGACAAGATGTAATAGTTGTTTTACTTCTGTTTGAAAGCTTAATGTTTCTTGTTGAGGTGAAATTGTCATCGTTATAAAACTCCTGCGTTTAAATCGTCATTGCGAGCGCAGCGAAGCAATCCAGGTTTTTGTTTTCGTTGCTGGGGGGCGCATAACAGGTGGCATTTTTTTATTTTAATTAAAT
>CAZOFA010000015.1:0-22396 GCA_964578975.1 uncultured Coxiellaceae bacterium | reverse complement strand
ATGTTTATTTTTTTTTTTTGTGGTTAATTTGTAATCTTTAAAAAACTCCTGGTTTAAACTCGTATTGGCGCGCGCCGCTAAGAAATCCTGGCTCTGTTTTGTTTGGCGGCGCTCGCAATGACATGTCTCTATTTTTTCTTTAAAGTCATGCTATCCACATCTGCTGTGATTCTGCCAAACGGAGAAATATCAAATGAGATAGTCCCACCGGGTCTTACAACGGCGGAGAGTCCCGTTGCATCTTCTTTTACATCTGCCGTTAAATTCACGTCCGATGAATTCACCACCAAGACGCCATTGCCGCAAGTACCCGCCAACTGGATATCTTCCGTCGCAGGACAAATTCCTGAGGTTCTAGTTAAAATGACATGCATATTAAATGACGATGTTCCAGTGACAGTTGCACTACCTGTGTACGTACACTTAATTAGTCCATATGAAACGGCACCATTACCACTCCATGCACCCGGTATTTTATCGCATAAACCATCATTAGGTAATTTTATCAAGATATTAGCTTGAGCAAGTGAGCTGAGTAACATTAATTGAGCACCAACTATTGTGACTAATTTTCTTTTATTCATAAGCTTTATCCCTAAATTAAATGAAGTAAATTAGGTTATGCCTCGCTTGTCATCTCGTCAAGAAAAAATAATTCTGTTAAACTCACACGCTATGCTTAACGGGTTCACATTTTCAGAATTATTTCAGAGTGATGGATTATTACGCTTGGACCAAGCTTACTTGGCATCCTTGAGCGTCGATTTGCGTCAACAATTACTCGATTATCGCGCAGATATTGCTCCAGAAAACGAAAGTGAATTACTCATCATTTTAGCCCAACATCTGGAAAATTTTTTAATTCAATTATTTAACATCGAAAAAGAAGCGGCAGACATTGAAGCAAAAACCATTGCGCACAATCCAGTTTTTGCATTTAAAAAATTTTTTGTGTTGCGGCGAGCAAAAAAACTGTTAGCCCAGAAAGAATCTTTACCGCCGTTCAACGAATTAAATGATTGGCTCGATTGCGAATTAAAAAAATTTCCACTTCAAACAGACGATAAAGAACTTGCTGTTGGTTTATTAGCAAATCAATATCTCACTCATCCCGATCAATATGTTAACGAAACAGAAAAATTAACCGCCTGGTGCGTGCAAGCGATGAATCGCACTGAAGTAGCTCACTGGACCAGTTTTCGTCTTCCGCAACGCATAGATTACGCCAATTTAGTGAAACCTGTTGCCGAAGAAAATTTAACATTACGCGATGGTTTTAAATTAACAGATCCACGCATGAATGCACGTGAAGCACAAGATGAAGCGCATTACTGTATTTATTGTCACGACAATCAAGGTGATTTTTGTTCGAAAGGTTTTCCCGTTAAAAAAAATGAACCGCAACTCGGATTGAAAAAAAATCCGTTGGATCTCACCTTAACCGGTTGCCCACTCGATGAAAAAATTTCTGAAATGCATTTTTTAAAACGTGATGGACACACACTCGCGGCGCTCGCCATGGTGATGGTGGATAATCCCATGTGCCCGGCAACCGGACATCGCATTTGCAACGATTGCATGAAAGCCTGTATTTATCAAAAACAAGATCCGGTGAACACACCTCAAGTTGAAACGCGTGTGTTAACCGATGTTTTGAATTTACCTTGGGGTGTGGAAATTTATGATTTGTTAACACGCTGGAATCCGCTCAGAAAAAAACAATGGAGGATGAAACCCTACAACGGATTGAAAGTTTTAATTGCCGGCATGGGACCTGCAGGATTCACCCTCGCGCATCATTTGTTGCAAGAAGGTTTTGCTGTGGTTGGATTTGATGGATTGAAAATCGAACCATTGCCGGCGAAATTACTGAACGAACCCATTCATCGATTTGAAGACATTGTTGAAGCACTCGATGAACGGAAAATTGCTGGATTTGGTGGCGTTGCCGAATACGGTATTACCGCACGCTGGGATAAAAATTTTCTTAAATTAATTTATCTCAGTTTAATGCGTCGCCCGACTTTTCAAGTGTTTGGTAGCGCACGTTTTGGTGGCACCGTCACGGTGAATGATGCCTGGGAAATGGGATTCGATCATTTTGCTGTGGCGGTGGGTGCTGGATTACCAAAAGCATTATCCATTCCCGGCAGCTTGGCGCCAGGCATGCGCCAAGCGAATGATTTTTTGATGGCGTTGCAATTGGGCAATGCAGCAAAAGCCAGCAGCCTCACGAATTTACAAGTTCGCTTGCCTGCAGTCGTCATTGGTGGTGGTTTAACGGGTGTCGATACGGCCACTGAAGTACAAGCTTATTATATTACGCAAGTTGAAAAAACGCTGACACGTTGCGAAATATTAGGTGAGCAAGTCGTACGTGATCAATTAGATCCCGCCTCGATTGAAATTCTCGATGAATTTTTAGCGCATGGTAGAGCCGTGCGTGACGAACGCAAGCGCGCAGCAGCGCTGCACGAAAAACCAAATTTCATTAAATTAATTCGCCAATGGGGCGGCGTGACAATTGTTTATCGTCGCACGCTACAAGAATCGCCCGCGTATATTTATAATCATGAAGAATTACAAAAAGCGTTTGAAGAAGGAATTTATTATCGCGAAAATTTGAGGCCTCAAGCAGTGGATTTAAATCAATGGGGACATACAGAAAAGTTAATTTGTCATCCAGACATTGAAATTCCTGCGCATTCAATTTTTGTCGCGACCGGCACACAGCCGAATACAGCGTATGAGTTTGAACATCGCGGGACATTTACGCGTGTTGGTTTTCAATATCAACATTATGAAGACCAAGATGGCGCGCTGCATGTGGCCGAAGGCGTTGAGCATTGCAAAGACCCACTGTTTGGGCCGTTTACGTCGTATCAAAAACACGATCGACGCGTGAGCTTGATTGGTGATACGCATCCGATTTTCCATGGCAGCGTGGTGAAAGCGATTGCATCTGGCATGCGCACCTATCCGAAAATTTTAGCGTTATTGAAAAATAAATTAACCGAACGCGCTTCGGACGAAGAGTATCGTTTGTTTGCTTACAAGATGGCAGAATTATTTAAAGCAGAAGTGACTGATGTCAAACGACAAACAGAAAAAGTGATTGAACTCACCATCAAAGCGCCACTCGCAGCAAAACATTTTCAACCTGGGCAATTTTATCGATTACAAAATTATGAAACACACGCCCCATTACAAATGGAACCACTCGCTTTAATTGCGGCAGGTGCTGATCAGCATGGTTCGCTTAAATTTATTGTCATTGAAAAGGGTGCGAGTTCGAAATTATGTGCTTTGTTGAAACCCGGCGAGCCAGTTTCGCTGATGGGCCCGACCGGCGTACGGGCAAAAATTTCGATGGAGCATGAGACGATTTTGATTATTGGCAATCAAATGAGTCTAGCATTTTTATTGTCTTATGGTTTTGCATTACGGCACGCAAAAAATCGCGTGATTTTTGTGGGAATTTTTCAAAACAAAGATGAAGTGTATAACCAGCATTTGATTGAACAAGCAACCGATCAAATTATTTGGGTTATCCAATCCGGCGAAAAAATACCAACGTCACGCGCTCAAGACATGAGTGCAACCGGTGATTATCTTGATGTTTTACTGCAATATGCGAATGCGAATATTTCATTGCATGATGTCGATCGCGTGTATTTAATCGGTGACACAACGTTGCTACGAAGTTTTCAAACTGCACGACAACATTTATTAAAAAATATTTTGTTGAAAAATCCCATCGTGCGCGGTTCCGTGTATAGCTCAATGCAATGCATGTTAAAAGGTGTCTGCGCACAGTGTCTGCAATGGCAAATTGATCCTGAGACAGGCAAACGCACCAAAGCCGTTTTTGCCTGCTCGTGGCCAGATCAACCCTTAGAATTAATTGATTTTGATAATCTGGATGAACGTCAGAGTCAAAATAAGCTGCAAGAACGTTTGAGCGCGCTGTGGGTGGATCATTTACTCAAATAAAAAGTCACAGCAATTATTCTGCTTCGCTTGACAGACTCATTCTCAAACTCCCAGTTCTTTTTACCTCTGACGTGGGCGTAGGCGAAGGTGAATATTTTTGGTTGAAAAGCGTGGAAACCGTTGGCGATTTAGATAAACTGCCAACGACATCGTCATCATCGTTAAAGTCAATTATGCGATGCATTCCACGATATACATCCATCACCCCTTTATATTTTCTTAATTCATCACCAGAATAATTTTTAGATTTTATTCGATCAATGATTTCATCAAGATACTCAGGTTCAAGTTTATCAAGAAGCATTTTAAAATTTCGCTTTGTTGTGACATCAAACAAATCTAACAAATTATCTGCATCAACCAATTTAGCTAAATTTTTACTGTCACCATACTGAAATAAATAGGTATGATATGCATCATTATTTAATGAAAGTTCTTTTAAACAAGTCTCAAAATATTTTGCCTTTGTAACATACAATTGCAAATAACGGTTCGCGCCTCGACCAGTCTCAAGAGAATTGGCTTGAAGTTTGTGATAACAGGCAATGGCACCTGATATCTTTTCGCCGTGTTCCAACCTTACGATAACTTGTTTGCAATATAAATATTGGTTGATATCCGCATCATTCGCTTCATCAGGAGCAACTTTTTTTAACTGGGATCGAAATAATAATTGCATTGCATTGTTTTGCAATAATTCATCGCCATCCCAAACAGAAACAAATTCTTCGACATTAAAATCAAATAATTGTGCCAGATAGGGATTATCATTGGTTAGATGATGCAACATGATGTAACGATCAGTTAAATTCGGAATGGTTATTAATGCTTGGATGAGATTTGTAGCATAATTCGCAATGACATATTGTTTAAGCTGTTCAGCAGTCTCTAAATCTGGATCTGGTAATACAATCGACGAGAGTTGTTCTTTGCACCAGGTATTAAATTTTTCTGTTTCTTGCTCGTGGGAATTTGACAATTTCTTAATTTCTTTTAATCGATTGAAAATTTCAGCGCAATGGGGACGATCTTGCGGATCAGTTGCTGTCATTTCCTTTATTAATCTTTCTATTTGAATACGAAGTTCAAGAGAAAAATAAACATGATCTAAAAAACAGTCGCGGTATTTATCAGTGAAAACGATTCCTAAATTATATATATCTTGCGCACTATCTCGTGAGTGACAAGCTCGATTTTCAATTTCCGGCGCTATGAGATCAAATCCAAAAACGTCAGGCGGGATTGCAGTGCCCTCATGACCGCATACACCTCTATCGATGAAATGCACCTTTAATTTTGAGTCTTGTACTTCGACCAGCATATTTCCTTCACGCACATCAGAGTGGACGAGAAATTTGTCATGTAATTTTTTGAGTGATCGAATCGCAGCAATACAAAATTCGCGATATTGGGTTGCGGATTGAATAGAAAAATCTTCTAAGATCGTGCCTTCCTTTTTCTCCATCACAATGAATGCGCGAGGAACTGTTTCAAGCACTTGATATTGTTTTTCATCCTCCGTTGTAATCGATGTCTGAAACGGGCCAGTGGCATTGAATTTAATGCAAGCGCCAATTCCATCCACTAGCTTATTCATATCTGCTTCATATTGGGCTTTGGCAAAATAGGTCTTTATTACTCTCTCAATATCTTTGGATGATGAGGACATGGGATATTTTTTTTGCAAACCAACTGCTTTTCCGACTAGCGCAGGATAGGATGCAAAATTAGCTGCAAGGGGTTTCAGTAAGTAAGCTGTTCCATACGATCCTTTACCAATTTTATCGCTTTGTCCGTAAGTACAGGTTTTATTCCCAACGCTCAACGTACAGATGAATGAACCGTTGGTAAAAGTTCCTGTAATTTTGTAGGGTGGATAAGCTCTACTATTCATTTTGGTACCTTTTTTATTATTTTATAAAGAGGCTTGGATCTAATTTTATGATAGGATTATGGGGCGTATTCTCTATTTTTAAGTTGTTGGAGTTTAGCATGTTACAAAGTTTAGCTATAATAATCAATATAGTAAACAATTAGGAGCTTATCTTAATTATGAGTACCGGAATTATTTTATTAATCGTTGTACTGGCTCTTGCTGGGTTTATTGTCTTTACCTATAACCGACTGATATCCCTGATTGAAGCGGTGCGCAATAATCAAAAGCAAATTGATATTCAGCTCGATCGACGTTTCAAAGTATTTGAATCATTGATCAATGTTGTCAAAAAATATATGGATTACGAGAAAACCACGTTGAAAGATGTGGTTGCATTACGTAGTCAAGCTGAACAAGCAAAAGCGAGCGGGAACGATCAAGCGCGTATTGCGGCTGAAAATAAAATTTCTGACATTGCAACAAATATCAATTTGGTGTTTGAGCAATACCCTGATTTGAAGGCAAATCAAAATTGCTTGCAACTTCAGGAAGAAATTGTCAGCACGGAAAATAAATTGGCTTACGCGAAACAATCGTTTAATGATAGCGTTGAAACGTATAACGCAACCAAAAAATCATTTTTTACCTCGATGATTGTTGGCATGTTTAAAGGAAAATTGGATTTTGATTTTCCGTACTGGCAATTGCCTGAGGCGAAAGTGGCGGAACAAGAAAGTTATACGGTTAAATTATAAAGACAACAATCCGCAAACATCGTGTCATTCCCGCGCAGGCGGGAAACTATTCTGAATGGATTCCCGCCTGCGCGGGAATGACACGATAAGAAGTAGCGAGAAACATATGCCTCAACCACTCGATCAATTAACTCAAACCAACTCCGATTGGCGTAAAACCATTCGCATCAACAATCGCCGCACCTATTTTGTCATGGGCTTATTTCTTTTGATTTATGCGGGCATTGGGTTACTGGTTGATATGTTTATTTATGCGGAAAAATTTCCGCAAGTAAGCCTTTCACAAATTTTTCAAGCACTCATTTCTTTGAAAATATTTCCTCTCGTCACGCTGATCATGATTGCCGTTGCTGTCATTTCATTATTAGTGACTTTTTTCTTGCATGACAAACTCATGTTGTTAGGCACCGAATATCGAGAAATCACACCAACCACCGCAACCAACACGCAAGAGCAACAACTGTATAACGTCATCGAAGAAATGAAAATCGCCGCAGGCTTGCGCTATATGCCGCGTGTCTATTTGATTGACGCCGATTATATGAATGCATTTGCCAGTGGTTACAGTGAAAAATCAGCCATGGTCGCCATTACACGCGGATTGATGCAAAAATTAAATCGCAGTGAATTACAAGCTGTGATGGCGCATGAACTTAGTCATATTCGTCATCTCGATATCAAGTTAACACTCATGGCCTCGGTATTAGCGAATCTCACGGTCATGGTGTTAGATATGTTTTTTTATAATGTGATTTTTTCGCGTCGGCGCGATTCCGATAGCAAATCAGGAAATGCGTTGATGATCATTATCATTATTTTACGTTATTTAATTCCAGTGATTAATATATTATTGCTGCTGTATCTCAGCCGCACACGTGAATACATGGCGGATGCAGGCTCGGTTCAACTCGTGCGCGACAATCAACCGCTCGCGTCCGCATTATTGAAAATTAATAATGACCATCAAGACAACGCGGAAGTGTATAACGCTGAATACAAAAAAACGCCGCACGAAAATGTACGTCGCGAAGCTTACATTTTTGATCCCATTCAAGCCGGAATTGAAAGCACCGGTTCTCTGACAGATATGTTTTCAACGCATCCCAATATCAAAGATCGATTGGCGGCGTTAGGTTTTAAGTATGACAAAAAGTAATATCGGTATTCTGTTATGCAATATTGGCACGCCTGCTCACCCGACACCCCATGCCGTTAAACATTATCTGAGCGAGTTTTTATCGGATCGTCGCGTCGTTGAAATTCCACGTGTTCTTTGGTGGCCGATTTTACACGGATATATTTTACGAACACGTCCCAAACACTCTGCAAAACTTTATCAAAAAATTTGGACGACTGAAGGCTCTCCTCTATTATGTTATTCGCGCAAACTTGCACAAGCGCTGGAAGATAAAATTCAAATTCCAGTTGCACTTGGTATGCATTATGGACAACCCAGCTTGCAACATGCGTTGGATGAATTACGTAAAAAAAATATCAACAAAATTTTAATTTTTCCGTTATATCCCCAATATTCCGCTACCACCACCGCATCTGCGTTTGATAAAATTGCGCGGACCCTGAAACACTGGCGAGTCATTCCTGAAATCCGCATGATTCAAGATTATGCGGATAATGAATTTTATATCCAAGCGCTTTGCCAATCGATTCGTGCGTCATGTGATCGCGATCATTTACTTTTTTCATTTCATGGCATTCCAGAACGGAATGTGAAACACGGTGATCCATATCAAACGCGTTGTCATACAACCGTGCAACGCATTGCGCACGAATTGAATTTAACCTCAGAGCAATACTCAATTGCATTTCAATCCAGATTAGGTCGTGCAAAATGGCTGAGCCCCTATACTGATCATGTATTAAAAGCACTCCCACAAAAAAATATTAAAAAACTTCACGTGATTTGCCCTGGTTTTGCGGTTGATTGTTTAGAGACATTAGAAGAAATAGCCATTCGTGGGAAAGCACAATTTGAACAACAAGGTGGAGAAATATTTCAGTATATCCCTGCGTTGAATAATAGTCCCGATCACATCGAAGCCCTAGCAAAAATTATCCAAAACCATCTCTCTCATTGGTAAAAATTGAGAGCGAGTAAAAATAATTATTTTAACTCTTTCAATTTGCAGTATTTCTGATAAGTTACAATGTGATTTTTTCAAAGAATTTGTCGTGTACAAAGGAAAAAGGATTGCCGGAGTGCATATTCGATCTTGGATGATTGGTTGTGGTTTGTTTTTTCTTTTTTCGAATGGATTTCCTGATACCCCGCATATTGGCGTATCATTATCGATTCCAGCGATGAGCAAAGATCCGGAATATTTGCATGCGTATCAACTATCAACCTGGTATCAACCTCGTTCATTCGTTTGGGGAAAAACTCGACTTTACCTGAATGCATCCGCAGGACACTTTTGGGTGACCAGCACAGACTATTATCATAGTTTAAATATTTTTTCTATTTCGCCCATCTTACGTTATTATTTCCAGCAAAATTCACATTTATCCCCTTTTTTTAATATAGGAATTGGATTGGCTTACATGACGCGCACTCGACTGGATGATCGCAATCTTGGCATGCATTTTGCTTTTCAGGATCAACTTGGCTTTGGTGTTAGCTTTGGAAAAAGACAGCAAATTTCAGTCATAATAAATGCTTTACATTATTCCAATGGTTCGTTGGGTAGCAGTAATGCTGGAATTACTATTCCAATCATGGTGACGGTGGATTATGGCTTTTAATCGAGATAGACTTGAGTATGCGCAAACGTATAGCCATTAAAGATCACGTTCAAGAAATTCAGCTGATTAGCCGACGATGCATCGCTATGCTCGTGATCATGATTAGTTTAATTATTTTATTAATTGCGCGTTTTGCTTATTTGCAAATAATCAATCACGATCACTTCACCACTTTATCGCAAAAAAATTGGTTGGATTTGGTGCCGATCGAGCCGACGCGTGGATTGATTTATGACCGTAACGGGGTATTGCTTGCGGAAAATATTCCGGTATTCAGCTTAGATATTATTCCAGACAAAATTACTAACATGCCAAAAGTCTTATCCGAAATTGCAAAAATTATTTCGCTCACCGATAACGACATTGTGCAATTCCAAAAACAATTAAAACAACGCAGACGATTTGATGAAATCACCTTAAAATTACGTTTAACGGAAGAAGAAGTGGCGCGATTTTCCGAACATCAATATCGTTTTACCGGTGTATTAGTCAAGGCGCGTTTATTACGCCATTATCCGTTTACGAATAGTTTAAGTCATGTATTGGGTTATGTGGGTCGTATTAATATCGATGAATTAAAAGATATCGATCCCACCAATTACAGCGCCACGAATTATATTGGCAAGCTTGGTATTGAAAAATCTTACGAAGATGAATTGCATGGCACCGTCGGCTATGAACAAGCAGAAAACGATGCGAGCGGTCAAACGGTTCGGGTATTAAATCAAATTAAACCGAAACCAGGGAGAAATATCTATCTCAGTATTGATACGAAATTACAATCCGCGGTCGAACAAGCGCTGTCAGGTCATCGCGGTGCGGTGGTTGCCATTCAACCGAGTACCGGCCAGATTTTAGCGCTGGTCAGTGAACCGACCTATGATCCCAATTTGTTTGTGGAAGGAATTAATAATCAGGATTATCAGGCCTTGCAACAGTCATCGCAGCATCCACTGTATAATCGTGCCTTGCGTGGACTCTACCCCATCGGATCAACCATCAAACCTTTTATTGCACTCGAAGGGCTTGACTCAGGTGTTGCAACGCCTAATTACACGATCTTTGATCCAGGATGGTATAAATTGAATGAGAATAGTCATGTCTTCCACGATTGGAAACGCGGCGGACATGGTTACGTAAATATTTCCCATGCCATTATGTATTCATGCGACACGTATTTTTATGATCTTGCACGTAAAATGGGTATCCAACGCATCGAGCATATTTTAAAGCAATTTGGTTTTGGTGAACTGACCGGAATTGATATGGAGGAAGAATTATCAGGCCAGGTTTCGTCACCTGAGTGGAAACGCAGAGTCAAAGGCGTACCTTGGTATGAAGGTGACACACTCAATTCTGTGATTGGCCAAGGCTTCATGCAAGCCACACCGTTGCAGTTAGCATCCGCTGTTGCAACGATTAGCACACATGGCGTGCGTTACACTCCACACCTATTGCTCGCCGAACAAACACCAGGAGAAAAACCAGAGCTTCAACCGCCAACGTTGGCTGATCCTGTCAAATTGAGTGATGCAGAGGATTGGAAAGTTGTGATTAATGCGATGCAAGGTGTGATCACCGCACCCGGTGGCACGGGTTATCATTTTGGTAAATTGGGTCCTTATACGGTGGCGGCTAAAACAGGTACTGCGCAAGTCTATTCCATTAAACATTACAACATGAATGAAGATCATATCGATCAAAGCAAATTACCAGAAAAACTGCGCGATCACTCACTTTTTATTGCATTTGCGCCTGTCGAAAAACCACAAATTGCACTTGCCGTGATTGTAGAAAACGATGCAACCGCCAGCATGGTGGCACGACAAATTTTAGATTATTATTTGATTGGCCCACCGCCCATACAAATTCCATTGAAGCCTGTTAGCATCAATAAAAATCAAGGAAAACCGAATGCCGTTCACTAATTTCATGAAAAATAAATGGGCGAGCCCAGAAAGTGCTGCGAGCTATCGTTCGTTTTGGCAATATCTTCACATTGATGTTCCTTTGTTACTCGGTATTTTGTTATTGATCGCGATGGGGCTGGTCATTCTTTATAGTTCAAGCAGTCAAAATCTCGAGATGGTTGAACAACAAGTCATGCGCATTAGTCTTGCTTTAGGTGTGATGTTTATTTTCGCGCAAATTCCGCCGACCACTTATCAGCGTTGGGCCTTATTAATTTATGTGATTGGCATTGTGTTACTGTTTGCGGTGTTGATTATGGGACATGTTGGCAAAGGTGCGGGACGTTGGCTCAACTTTGGTATTCTGCGTTTTCAACCCTCTGAAATGATGAAGCTTGCAATTCCAATGTTTTTAGCTTGGCATTATCATCGCATTCATTTGCCATTACGCTTTCACACTATTCTTTTTTCTGCCGTCATTATTTTGCTTCCGGTCATGTTAACCGCGAAACAACCGGATCTCAGTACCGCGATTTTGCTCGTGATTGCGGGTGGAAGTGTTTTGTTACTGGCAGGCATTAGTTGGTATTTGATTGGCGGACTCATTGCATTATGCGGATTGATGGCGCCGATGATTTGGTATGTTCTACGTGATTACCAACGTCAACGGGTGATTACTTTTTTTAATCCTGAACGTGACCCACTCGGTGCCGGTTATCACATCATTCAATCTAAAATTGCCATTGGGTCAGGCGGTTGGTTCGGCAAAGGTTGGTTAAATGGCACTCAATCACATTTGCATTTTTTGCCTGAGCATGCCACGGATTTTATTTTAGCGGTCTGCGGCGAAGAGTTTGGCTTCATGGGATGTCTCATCTTAATTATTGTTTTCATGGCAATTGTTTTGCGTGGTCTCTATATCACAATTAGAGCACAAGATACTTTTTCGCGTTTATTGGCGGGAAGTTTAACGCTCACATTTTTTGTTTCTTTTTTTATTAATATGAGCATGGTAACAGGTATACTACCGGTCATGGGTATCCCATTGCCTCTGGTGAGCTATGGTGGTTCTTCGATGGTGACGTTGATGGCAAGTTTCGGTATCCTAATGTCTATTCAAACACACAGAAAATTATTGACGACGTAATGGATAAAGCATGCGCTTAAATTGGTTGGTGTTATTTTTTGTATGTGTAAGTTGGTCGCATAATCTATTTGCGAATGATGCTTTTGTTGAGCGGCCTGATGTCAGAAAATTTATTGCGCAAATGGTGCATCGACATCATTTTAATCGCCCTGATCTCGTCAAATTATTCAGCACAGTGAAAGTCAAACCTTCTGTCATCCGCAGTATTAAAGCGCCTTTAGAACAAAAACCGTGGTACACCTATCAAATGTTATTTGTGACTGAGTGGCGTATCCGTCAAGGCGTAAAATTTTGGCATCAATATCATGACGCCCTTGAACGCGCTGAAAAAAAATATGGCGTTCCAGCCAGTATTATTGTGGCGACCATTGGTATTGAAACAAAATATGGCAGAAACACTGGTAATTATCGTGTGATCGATGCTATCTCCAATTTAGCGTTCAGCGATTCGCCGCGCGCTCCATTTTTCCGCAACGAGTTAGAACAATTTTTATTGTTAACCCGTGAGCAGCATTTAGACCCACGCAAAGTCATGGGTTCTTACGCAGGAGCCATCGGCCAACCGCAATTCATGCCCAGCAGTTATCGAAACTATGCGATTAGTTTTGATAATAATGCACAAATTGATTTATCGCATAATGAAGTCGATGTGATTGGAAGTATTGCGAACTATTATCAAAAACATGGTTGGCAAGCGAATCAACCGGTTGCGATGAAAACGCTTCGAGGCAGTTATCCCTTAACAAAAATGATTGAATTGCAAGGCTATTTTGGTAAAGAATACTGGCTCGGCTATCATAACTTTGATGTAATCAAACGTTACAATTCGAGTAATATGTACGCCATGGCGGTTTATCAACTGAGCTATTATATTTCAATGCTAAGGGGAAAAACGGATAATGTTTAAAAATAAGCTAAGGAATGGCCTAAATTTAATTTTAACTGCAGTGATATTAATGCTCGCAGCGTGTTCTACAACAAAAAAAGATGGGCCACCTTCTTTTTTTGTCGATGAAAGCAAAGTAGCTGATGCAGTACCTAAAGCCGAACCCCATAGTAAATATGGCAACCTAAAATCTTATCGTGTGTTTGGTAAGACTTATCATGTTTTACCCTCGAGTCAAGATTATGAAGAACAAGGCATTGCCTCCTGGTATGGCAAAAAATTTCATGCGCAACGCACATCGAATGGCGAACGTTATAACATGTTGTCGATGACCGCAGCACATAAAACATTACCCTTACCCACCTATGTGCAAGTGACCAATTTGCGTAATGGCAGAAAAGTCATTGTGAGAGTGAATGATCGCGGACCGTTTGAAGGAAATCGTTTGATTGATTTATCTTACGTTGCAGCAAAAAAATTGGGAATGCTGGGGCATGGCACGACGTTTGTCGATGTGAAAGCAATTGATCCGATGCATTTTGATAAAAATACATTTGATCATGTGACGCATACCAATAATTTTTATTTAGCGAACAACAGTGTCATCTTACCCAAACATTCAGTTAAACATTTCGCCAGTAATAAACATGCACATGCACATGCGCATTCCTCAGGAATTTATCTGCAAGTGGGCGCGTATAAAAGTCGTGTGCTCGCTGAACACATGAGAAAACGCATGAGTGGTATCGTGACATCACCCGTGAGAATTACCCATTTAGCGAAAAAACACTTATATCGCGTGCAAATTGGACCCATCAAAGATGTCGCCACTGCACGACATATTACACAAAAATTGAAATCGGTTGGATTGAATACTCGACAAACACTGGAGGCATAATTGTTATCTCTATTGATTTCAATCATCGGTATTATTGTGACGATATTGTTAATCATTGGCATCCATGAGTTAGGACACTTTTTAGCGGCGCGCTGGTTGGGCGTGAAAGTGTTACGATTTTCCATTGGTTTTGGTAAAACTTTATTACGCAAAACTGATAAAACCGGAACGGAATATGTTTTCGCTGCCATTCCGCTGGGCGGTTATGTGAAAATGTTGGATGAAAACGAAGAAACAGTCGCCACCGACCAACGTCATCTTGCATTTAACACTCAGCCTTTTTATAAAAAATTTATTATCGTTGCAGCGGGCCCATTCGCTAATTTTGTGTTGGCAATTTTTTTATATTGGCTCATCTTCGTCATTGGTTTTACCAGTGTGATTCCAGTGATTGGCAAAGTACTTCCTGATTCAATTGCCTCTCGCGCAGGATTAAAATCGCAACAAGCGATTGTGAGTATTGATAATACGCGCGTGAATACGTGGATGGGTGTTGCGATGCGCTTGATGGCGCATTCAGGTGATCAAGAGCAATTACCCATTGAAACAAAACCATTAGGTAAAACACTCACTGAAAAATATCTGCTAGATCTCACCGATTGGCATATGAATGATTTAAAGCCTGATCCGTTAGAAAGTTTGGGCATCGAACCTTATGAACCTGATGTGCCTGCAGTCATTGGCAAGATCATGCCGGATACGCCCGCTGCAAAAGCTCAATTAAAAGTGCATGATAAAATTATCGCGCTGAATAACATACCGATTAAAAATTGGATTGATCTTGTCACGCTCATTGAGAAAAAACCCTCTGAAAAATTGACACTCACCATTAAGCGTAATGGAAAAAAACAGATAATTACGCTGACGACGGATTATCAGCGCGACATGTTATTTAAAAAGCATGGATTTATTGGCATCTCACCAGATTTTGAATGGCCTGCAGACATGGTGCAGCAAATTAAATATGGGCCACTGAGCGCAATATCGCATGCTTGGCAAAGCATGTATGATCTGATTTATTTAAATTTGATTGTGGTCGGTAAATTATTAGTGGGCAAAGCATCGCTCAGAAGTTTAGGCGGGCCCATCTCGATTTTCCAAAGTGCAGGACTTGCGGTCAATCAAGGACTCATTCCTTTTATGAGTTTTTTGGCTTTTTTAAGTATTTCGATTGGCATTATTAATGTGTTTCCCATTCCTGGTTTAGACGGTGGCCATCTTCTCTTTCAAAGCATTGAAGCCATTATGCGTCGTCCCATTCCGCAACGGATTCTTGTCTTGAGTTATCGTTTGGGGATCATTTTTCTGCTGATTATTATTTTCCAAGCGATTGCAAATGATGTTTTGAGGTTGCAATAAGCGATTTTTGCTATAAAATTCCAGTTCGCAGTTCGTCATTGCGAGGAGCGTAGCACCTCGCAATGACGACTATACTCAGGGGAGCTGTATGTAAACAGCTGAGAGGTTCCTGTTGGAACGACCCTAGCACCTGATCCAGATAATGCTGGCGTAGGAAGAAGTCAAAATGCAAATCAATCCAACGATTGTTCTGAACAATATTCATCTGTCGTACGATGGCAGTGTTTTATTTGAAAATTTGAATTTAACGCTCGCGCCAAAAAAATGGGCGTGTTTATTAGGTCCCAGTGGTGTTGGTAAAAGTACATTACTCAAGTTGATTGCAGGGCTTGTCGCACCGGCCCTGGATTGCCACGTCGCACAAAACGCTCCTCGCAATGACGGGCAAATTGCTTACATGGCGCAAACCGATTTATTATTACCTTGGTTTTCTGCGCTCGACAATGCATTACTGGGTGCACGATTACGTGGAGCGATTTCCACATCTGTGCACGCAAAAGCAAAAAAATTATTTGAACACGTTGGCTTAGCCCATGCAGAAAAAAAATATCCGCATCAATTGTCCGGCGGAATGCGCCAACGTGTCGCATTAGTGCGTACGCTGCTGGAAGATAAACCCATTGTGTTGATGGATGAACCGTTTTCTCAAGTCGATGCGATTACGCGCTTTAAATTACAAACGCTCGCTGCGGAATTATTAAAAGATTGCACGGTGTTACTCGTCACGCATGATCCGCTCGAAGCATTACGCTTAGGTCATGAAATTTATATTTTATCAGGTCAACCGGCAAGATTAACGCGAACATTACAACTCGTGAGCGCGACACCGCGCGATATTTCTGATCCTGAAATAATAATTCATCAAAAAACGTTATTTCACGCATTGACGCATTGCGAGGAAATCACTCATGACTAAAGTGCTGCGCGGCTTATGTATTTTGTTAAGTTTGTTTATGCTTTGGCAATTGATTGTTGTCGTATTTGATTTACCCTCATACATTTTACCCACGCCCATCGAAGTGATGCACACCTGGTACACGCGCGCAGGATTAATATTATCTGAAACAAAAGTGACGATGCTGGAAACTTTTTTAGGATTATTTTTAGGAACGCTCATTGGGAGTATCGCAGCACTCAGCATGGTATTCTTTCGTCCCTTGAGTTATTGGCTATTGCCAATTTTAATTATTAGCCAAGCGATTCCAACGTTTGCAATTGCACCACTTCTTGTCATGTGGTTTGGCTTTGGCATGACGTCAAAAATTGTGACGACGATGATTATGATATTTTTTCCCGTCACCAGCGCATTTTATGATGGTCTACGTCGCACAGAATTAGGCTGGATTGAATTAGCAAATGTGATGAACGCAAAAAAATGGCGGTTTTTTTGGTACATTCGCATTCCTGCAGCCCTCCCTAATTTTGCTAGCGGATTACGTGTTGCAACGGTCGTAGCACCCATTGGTGCCGTGGTCGGTGAATGGGTCGGCGCCAGTCGTGGACTCGGATTTTTAATGTTGAATGCAAACGCGCGCATGCAAATTGATTTAATGTTTGCGGGCTTATTCACCTTAATTATTTTTTCACTGTTGTTATATTTTATGGTTGATCTTACTTTAAAACGTGTTGTCTCTTGGTAATCTGAGGAGTAAAAAAAATGAAAAAATTGATTGTGATGTTGGTTGGACTGATTTTTCTAGGTGCGCACACCGTGATGTTTGCAAATCAAAAACTCATTGTGTTACTGGATTGGTTCGCGAACCCCAGTCATGCGCCACTGTTTGTTGCCGAGCAACAAGGATATTTCAAAGATGTTGGTCTTGATGTGTTATTCATTGGGCCGTCTGATCCCTCTGATCCACCGAAATTAGTCGCCGCAAACAAAGCAGATATTGCGATCACCTATGAACCCCAATTCATCGAGCAAGTTGAACAAGGGTTACCGCTCGTGCGTTTCGGCACATTAATCGATAAACCGCTAAATTGTCTGACGGTATTAAAAACCAGTGATATTCATTCTATTCGAGATTTAAAAGGAAAACGTGTCGGCTATAGCGCGGGCGGTGTCACCAGTATTGCATTAAAAACAATGCTCGAAAATCAAGGTCTCAAATTATCGGACGTGCAAAACATTAATGTGCATTATGATTTATCGCAAGCATTATTATCTAAAAAAGTGGATGCCGTCACCGGCATGATGCGTACCTTTGAAGTGATTCAAATGGAATTAGCCGGTCATCCTGCGCGGGTGTTTTTTCCTGAACAAAATGGTGTGCCGACCTACAGTGAATTAATTTTTGTAACCAATAAGAAAAAAATTCATGATGATCGTTTACCCAAATTTTTAGCTGCATTACAAAAAGGCGTGATTTATTTAGAACAACATCCTGAAGAAACATGGAACCAATTTGCGAAAACTCATCCTGAACTCAATGATCAATTGAATCATCGCGCGTGGTTTGCTACCCTTCCCTATTATTCCAGGCAACCAGCGGCTTTGGATCAACAACAATGGCTGCAGTTTGCACAATTTATGCAAAAGAATGGGTTAATTAAAAATGTACGCCCTGTGGAAGATTACGCAGTGCAATTAAAGTAGGAAATATCATGATCTCATGGAAATTTAAAATTGTTTTACAAACATTGGTGTCAAGCTTGTTTCTTTTTTCATGGACTGCCAGTCAAGCCGCGCAATTGGAAATATTATGGGGAAAAATAGCTGACTATCCATTTTTAAAAACAAATTTATTTCAATTGAACTCGAGTTTTGTTGATCATAGAAATACACGTCACGTGCGCTATGACCAATATTATCAAGGTTTACCGGTTTATGGCATGCAAGTGATTTATCATATTCCATCAACAAAAAATACCAGCGTCACCGGGATGTTTCTTCAAGGGATCGAAAAAGATATTAATAATTTAACAGGTAAAATTTCACTGGACGATGCAAAAAGAATTGCGAACGAAAAAAATAATTACCGCAATGTAAGTGCCGAAAAAATTATTTTCTTTGATCAAGGCAATTCAAATAAAGCATTATTAGCCTATTATATTGTTGATCAAAGTCATAGCGCTTTACTGTCTTATATTATCGATGCCAATCAAGGAAAAATCTTACAACAATGGGATGCATTAGCACATCTTGAAGATGGGCAAGGTGTGGGGGGAATTGATTTCAAGGTCGATAAATATTTTCGTGATGGAAGCTATCAATTTGGCCATGAATTTTCCGTGCCTGGCTTTGGTCTGATGGAAATTCAACATAATCCCCTACACCCAAATACATGCGTGACGGCAAACCCTATATTTCAAGTATTTAATTTGGAAAATCAATCGAGAAATATTCCGCTTTCCTATCAAGATGAAAAAGATTTAAATTTACAACCGTTTTATTATCATTGTTTTGCGCCTCAATTTCTCAACATCAATGACAATGGCTTTGCACCGATTCGTGATGCTTATTCACCGATTAATGAAGCCAATTATTTTATTATGAAAACCTATATGATGTTGGTGAATGAATATAACGTCGCTTCTCCTATCGATACAACAGAACCGTTACATGTGTATACGCACGTGAATGACGTCACCTCATTTGCCTGTGGCTCACGGTGCATGCATAAAAATGGTTTCCCGCAAATCGTATTGGGGAATGGAAACGCACAGTCGAATGAAAAATTTGCACCGTTTACCTCTGGCGATATTGCTGCGCATGAATTTGCTCACATCGTCACTGAACATTATTCAAATTTAGATGTCAATCCAGTCCAAGCAGGTGCCATCAATGAAGCATTTTCGGATATGACAGCAATTGCGTTAAATAATTATTTACGTAACGTTTTGGGTTATACCTGGTATTGGGATGGAGCGGATTGGTCAATCGGGAAAAGTATTTCACGAACCGTTCCCGCCACACCGTTGCGTTATGTGAATAATCCGACACTCGATGGTCACTCGATTGATAATGCTCAAGATTATACACCCGGCATGAGCACATCCTATGCCAGTGGTGTTTATAATAAATTATTTTATTTGTTAAGTGCACCGACCGCCTCATCACCACCTACCTCGAGCTCCATCGAACGGGCGTATCGAGTGATGTTGGAAGCTAACATGACCTACTGGATGATGGGCAGTGATTTTAGATTGGGTGCCTGTGGAATTATTGCGGCAGCGACTAAACAAGATTTTCCACAACAGTTGTTGCAAGACTCTTTGAAAGCAGTAAAAATAGCATGCCCCTTCAATCAAAAAAAGATCGCATCTGTTTTAAATTGATGGCGTCGCGTCTAGGATAAAATTATGTCATTAGAATTAATTGTAATATTGCTGTTGGCCATCATCGTGGTGGTGTTATTCATGCGCCAACAATCCAAACAGCATGATTTACAAACATTGAAAATTTTGCAAGATACTTTGCAGCAAGGGTTTCAAGAAACGCGGGGGCAAGTCAAAGAAGCCTTGAAAGATTATGCAGATGATGTCGGCAAACAAGTGATTGCATTAACCAATACCACTGATTTGCGTTTAAAAGAAATTAATCAGCAAGTTGAAAAACGACTGGCGGATGGGTTTGAAAAAACCACAGAAACGTTTGGCAATGTGATAAAACGTTTAGCGTTGATTGATGCAGCGCAGAAAAAAATTACGGAATTGTCGAGCAATATTGTTTCGTTGCAAGAAATTCTTACCGATAAAAAATCACGCGGTGCATTTGGTGAAGTGCAATTGTCGGCGCTCATTCATAATGTTATTCCTGAGCAACATTTTTTATTACAACATACATTGAGCAACGGTAAGCGTGCGGATTGTGTTTTATTGCTGCCAGAACCAACTGGAAATATTGCGATTGATGCGAAATTTCCGCTCGAGAGTTTTCGTCTAACGATTGATGCAACCCAGCCTGAAGCCACACGAAAACTTGCCGAGCAACAATTTAAAATTGATATTCGTAAACATATTCAAGATATTGCTGACAAATACATTCTTCCTGGCGAAACAGCAGATGGTGCGATTTTATTTATTCCCGCGGAAGCGGTGTTTGCTGAAATTCATGCGCATCATACCGATTTAGTTGAATTCTCTCATCGCATGAAAGTTTGGATGGTGTCACCCACCACGATGATGGCGATTTTAACCACCGCACGTGCAGTATTAAAAGATGCGGCCACGCGTAAACAATTACATATCATTCAAAAACATTTACATTTACTCGCCAATGATTTCGATCGGTTTCAAAAACGCATGGATAATCTGACCAAACACATTGAACAAGCGCATTCGGATGTGACGGAGGTGCATACCTCGGCCAGAAAAATTACTCAACGTTTTGGTCAGATTGAAAAAGTTGAGCTTGAGCAAATGACGGCGGATAAAATTTTGCCGGTTGATGATGTGACGCTTTAATATCCCTCCACCTTAAAAAACTGTCTAAAAAATTTCATGTTTCAATTGATACATTTATTGATTAAATAATGTACGGAGGTTACGCAATTATTTAAAATACTTATGTTACTAATTGAAAAATATAACCTTTTTTGTTTAAAGCTCAAGAAAAACCCTATTTTTGTACGATTTGCTATAACTTAATTCATTAAATTATTTTAATGTTTCAGGTTAAAACTATTTTGCATTTTGTGCATTTTTAGTATAATGACGTTAAATTAATTGCTTGACACTTAAGGGAGAGAAGATATGAGGAAAGTGTTACTCACAATTTCTGCATTACTTGTTAGCCTTAACGTCTATGCTGCTAGCAACGATTTAGGTTCAGCCATTGAGAAAAGCATTGGTAATCAGAACCAAACCAATGGAAACAATTCGACAATTGTTTATGGTGGGAAAGATATTTCTCATTCGATTGTGGCCATTGCGAATCAACCCACTTGGGATAAGTATCAAACGCTGGTTGGTTAACGATATACCTTCTCATCTTTAAAATATCTCGATTCTAAATTTCACCTCTCCTTCCAAGGAGAGGTCGGCGTTTTTTTTACCTATAATTAATTGACTTGATAAATGATGAGTGTCTGATTTAATATCCGCAAATTATTTTTATAAATGGTGGTGTGTATGTTATCAGGTCAAAATCCCTTAGTAGCTGCGATTAAAATAAGATTTCAACAATGGGCTACTGAATATCCGAAACAAGAAGGGAGAACACGGGGCGAATATGAAAACCTGCAAAAAGAGCATTGCAAAAAATTATATTTAGAAGTAAAAAATTTCTTCGATGTTAATCAAGATGCATTATCGCCCACTGACAAAATGAAGGTTTTGGATGAATATTTCTTTGTATGGGAAAATAATGAAGGGATTTTAAGCATCATAGATACTGATTTTGTGAATCATTATAGCACTGATAAAGAATTAGAATTCAGCGCTCAAGGTTGTCACAGAAAATGTCCCATGATGGCGGGATTTAATTTAAAGAATATTGAGTGGAACAGGTACACCACTAATTATAATTTTTTTTCCGTTGACTTCAGAGGAGCTGATTTAGGCAATGAAACTCTGGCTTACGGACGATTTTATGGTTGTGATTTTAGAGGTGCTAGTATTGGAAAGGCTAATTTTAATAAAAGTGAATTTTGGCAGTGCGATCTTCGCAAAGTTGATTTTTCAGTCTGTCATCTGAGTGAGACGCGTTTTACGCTTTGTACTCTTTTTCAGACAATCATTCCTATTACAAGCGCTGTGTCCACGCCAAAGGTTATTGATTGTCATGAGAAACCACCTTATCCTTCGTTTTTAAAAGATTTACACGTAAGACAAAAAGATTTAGCGGCTGGAAAAGTGGCGCATGCATT
>CAZOFA010000014.1:0-37614 GCA_964578975.1 uncultured Coxiellaceae bacterium | reverse complement strand
GCCCCCATACTCCCTTAGCAGGGGAGCGCCTTCAGCCTCTCGGCCATCTCTCCGATTAATAAGTGAATGATCCAGACGTTAAAACTATTCTTCTGATTTATCCTTATCTTTCTTATCAGTTTTTTCCTTTTTCTCTTTCGTCGAGTCAGCGGTAGTCGTATTCTTTTCTTGCTGAATTCGTTGATAAATTTCTTCTCGGTGCACAGACACATCTTTGGGCGCATTAATACCGATCCGTACTTGGTTACCTTTAATGCCAAGCACAGTCACAATAACATCATCACCAATGATTAATGTTTCACCTACACGTCGCGTTAAAATGAGCATTATCCATCTCCTTAAACTACCTTGTTGTGTATTACTTATATCCCTTATTTACATTAATCAATACAGCCGTTCTGGCTGCGAAAGTCAGCAATGTTAAACAATATAATATGTTTGTGCAAACAAGATTTTCATCTTTTTTATAAGACTTGATCATACTTCCATCTGGCTAGGCTGTTTATTTGAGGCAATTTTGTCAAGTTCAAATGCATCATGAACAGCTTTGATACCCTTTTCCAGCATGACTTCTTCAATCACGACAGAAATTTTAATTTCCGATGTGGTAATCATCTGAATATTAATATTATGTTGACCTAATGCATTGAACATCGTGCTCGCAACCCCTGAATGAGAACGCATGCCCACACCCACCAGAGACAACTTAGCAACATTCGCATTGCTATTAACCGACGCGGCATTCAATTCTTTTGCCAATGTTTCGATGATACGCAAGGTTTTTACATGGTCTTTGCGGGTGACTGTAAACGTAAAATCGGTATCTTCTTTATCCGAAGCATTTTGCGCAATCATATCCACTTCAATTTGCGCTTCACTGATTTTACTTAAAATATAACCTTCCACACCTGCGCGATTAGGCACGCCAGCTAGTGAAATCAATGCTTCCTCGCGACTAAAAGCAATTCCGGACACAAGACGTTTTTGCATAACTTTTTCCTCAAGTGTAACCAATGTGCCAGGGCCATCAGTAAACGAAGATAGCACACGGATTGGAATGTTGTGTTTGCTTGCCAGTTCGACAGAACGCATTTGTAGAACTTTAGCACCAAGACTTGCCATTTCGAGCATTTCTTCAAAGCTAATTTGCGGTAACAAAGAAGCTTCCGGCAAAACGTGTGGGTCAGTGGTATAAACGCCTTCAACATCAGTGTAAATCTGACATTCTTCTGCTTTCAGTGCAGCAGCCAGGGCGACTGCAGTGGTATCAGAGCCCCCACGGCCTAACGTCGTGATATCACCGTGCGTATTGACGCCTTGAAAACCCGCAATAATTACAATGTGCCCTTTGGCTAATTCATTGTAAATGGTGTTGGTTTTAATATTGACGATGCGTGCTTTGGTATGAATATCATCGGTATGAATACCCACTTGTAAGCTGGTATAAGAGCGTGCTCGATGATTTTTTGCGTTCAATGCCATTGCGAGCAACGACATCGACACTTGTTCGCCGGTTGCCACTAACACATCATATTCACGCGGATCCGGTTCAGCGGTCAAGGTATGCGCTAACTGAATGAGTCGATCCGTTTCGCCTTGCATGGCAGAAACAACTACGACGACATCATTCCCTTGTTCTTTTGCCTGAATGATTTTAGATGCGACGTGATGAATACGGTCTAATGTGCCAACCGAACTCCCGCCATACTTTTGTACGATAAGTGCCATGATCTTGTTTCCCAATCCTATCCATTATCATCCTACTATATTTTGTCCATAGGCAAAATCAGGATAATTTTTCACTGACCCATGTATACACGGATTTTAGTGCTTGTTCCAGATTTTCAGGTTGATTGCCGCCTGCTTCTGCTAAATCAGGTCGACCACCGCCTTTTCCACCAATTTGTAGTGCAATCATATTCACTAATTCACCTGCTTTCACTCGCTCGGTATAGTCTTTGGTGACACCCACCACAATACTGGCTTTCCCATCTTTTTCAATCGCCAGCGCCACAATGGCGCTGCCCAGTTTATTTTTTAATTGATCCACCATGGAACGCAGTGATTTTGCATCGACACCGTTCAGTTTTGCCGTCAAGACTTTAACGCCCGCAATTTCTTGTGCGTGAGAAATTAAATCGCTACTCAATGAATGCGCGAGCTGTTCTTTTAATTGGTCGACTTGTTTTTCCAGCTGACGAATTTTTTCATCGGATTGTTGAAGTTTTTGTTGATAGTCTACTTCACGTTTTTCAATCCATTGCAACGCGCCATCGCCGGTCACCGCTTCAATGCGACGAATGCCGGATGCCACGCCTGATTCGGTGGTAATTTTAAAAATTCCAATATCACCGGTGTGATGTGCGTGTGTGCCTCCGCATAATTCTTGCGAATCACCAAAATGCACGACACGGACTTCGTCACCATATTTGTCTTCGAAAAGACCTAAAGCACCATGCTTTATTGCATCCGCGGGTGTGGTGATTTCAACAATCGCTTCATGATTCGCGCGAATTTCATCATTCACACTTTGCTCTATCGATTGTAATTCCTCACGCGTTAATGGCGTCGGATGAGAAAAATCAAAACGTAAACGTTCAGGTTCCACCAGCGACCCTTTTTGTAAAACGTGTTCGCCTAATATTTTACGCAAAATCATGTGTAACAAATGCGTTGCGGTGTGATTGAGTACGGTGGCCGCCCGTCGCTTTGCATCGACTTCAGCAATTAATGTGTCGCCTATGTTGAGTTGCCCACGCACACATTCACCCAGATGCACATGCGCTTGTCCTTGTTTTTGTGTATCAGTGACACGAAACAATACGCCATTTGCGCTCAAAGACCCTTGATCGCCCACTTGTCCACCCGATTCCGCATAAAAAGGCGTGCAATCTAAAATCACAGAACCCTTTTCACCTTGGGATAAAGTGGTGACTGCTTTGCCGTCGCGATAGAGCGCAATAATGTTGCCACGATCCAGTTGTAATTTTTTGTAACCAATAAATTCAGTTGGCGTTGCCACATGTGCGCCAGTGGAATAATCCGCCGTAAATTTGCTGGTTTGACGCGAGCGTTTGCGTTGTTTATTCATTTCAGTTTCAAAACCTTCCAGATCTAATTGCAAATGACGCTCACGCGCGATGTCCGCTGTCAAATCCACCGGAAATCCGTACGTATCATACAATTTGAAAACCATCTCACCGGGAATTAATTTATTTTTTAATTTGCTGACCACTTCTTCAAATAATTTTAAACCTTGAGAGAGCGTCACGCTGAATTGTTCTTCTTCTTGGCGCAGTGTTTTTTCAACCAGAGTTTGTGCTTTGCGTAATTCAGGATACGCATCACCCATTTCATCCACCAGTGGTTTGACCAATTTGAAAAAGAATGGTTCATGCAAACCTAATTTATTTCCATGACGTACGGCGCGACGAATAATGCGGCGTAGAACATATCCGCGACCTTCATTGGATGGCGTGACACCATCCACAATTAAAAAAGCACACGAACGAATATGATCGGCAATCACGCGCAACGATGTGTTGCTGAAATCTTTGGTGTGAGAGAGCTTGGCAATCGCATGAATGAGTGGTTGGAATAAATCTGTGTCGTAATTGTTATGTACGCCTTGCACGACTGCAGCAATGCGTTCAAGACCCATGCCGGTATCAACCGACGGTTTGGGTAGTGCGGTCAACACGCCGTCAGTGGCGCGATCATATTGCATGAACACTAAATTCCAAATTTCTACGTAACGATCACCGTCTTCATCCGGGCTGCCTGGTGGCCCACCCGCAATGTGTTCGCCATGATCGTAAAAAATTTCAGTGCAGGGACCGCAAGGACCGGTCGCGCCCATCGACCAAAAATTACTGTCATCCCCTAAACGGCTAAAACGCTTGGGATCGATTTTGATTTCGTTTAACCAAATGTGAGCGGCTTCATCGTCTTCATGGTACACGGTAATCCATAGTTTTTCCGGGGGAAGTTTTAAAACATCCGTTAAAAATTCCCAAGCCAGACGAATCGCGTCATGTTTGAAATAATTCCCAAAACTAAAATTCCCCAGCATTTCAAAAAAAGTATGATGTCGTGCGGTATAGCCGACACGTTCTAAATCATTATGTTTACCGCCTGCGCGTACGCAACGTTGCGAAGAGGTGGCGCGTGTGTAGGGACGTTCTTCTTTTCCTAAAAAAACATCTTTAAATTGCACCATGCCCGCATTGGTGAATAAAAGCGTGGGATCATTGCTCGGGATCAGTGAACTGCTCGAAATAATTTCATGACCGTGATCAGAAAAATAGGTTAAAAATAAACTACGAATTTTTTTGGCACTTAGTTTCTTGTTTTGCATTCACTCAAACCTATTGTTCGGATTCCCGTTCGTCCTGAGGAGCGCGAAGCGCGTCTCGAAGGACCCATTCAATTTGCTCTGAAGTAAACCCCCTGTATTGCAAAAACCGCATCATCTGAGCGCGTGATTTAAGATCAGTTGGCACGCGGCTTTTAAAGCGTTTTTGCCAGGCAGCATATGCTTCAGCGAACCATGCATTATCGGCGATCTTGATATGATGTTCAATCAATTCTTCATCAATCCCGCGCTCGATTAATTCGGCGCGAATGCGTAACGGACCAAATCCTTTTATGCGACGCTGATGGAGATAACTTTCAATAAATCGAAGGTGGGAGAGTAGGTTTTCTTGAGCCAGTGCTTTGATGACCGATTGAATATCATCGGATGAAAATTTTCGCGCCCGCAATTTGCGAACTAATTCCATTTCAGTATGTTCACGACGTGCTAACAATTGGATTGCAGCACGTCGAATATCAGTTAAGCTGCTCAGGCAGTGATTTCCTCTGTTTCTTCCACTTCAGTTGGTTTTGCTTTAACAGGTGGCGTGAGTAGTTTTTCACGCAGTTTATTTTCAATTTCCTGTGCAATTTCAGGATGTTCACGTAAAAATGCGCGTGCATTATCTTTGCCTTGACCGATGCGTTGATTTTTATAACTAAACCATGAGCCTGCTTTATCAACCAAATTATGCAGCACACACAATTCGATAATTTCAACTTCGCGTGAAATACATTCATTGTAGAAAATATCAAATTCCGCTTGTTTGAACGGCGGGGCGACTTTGTTTTTGACGACTTTTACGCGGGTTTCACTGCCAACGATTTCATCGCCATTTTTCACGCTGCCAATACGACGAATGTCTAAACGCACGGAGGCATAAAACTTTAATGCGTTACCGCCGGTGGTGGTTTCCGGATTGCCAAACATCACGCCAATCTTCATGCGAATTTGGTTAATGAAAATGATTAACGTATTAGAACGTTTGATATTAGCGGTGAGTTTACGCAAGGCTTGTGACATCAAGCGTGCTTGTAAACCCATATGCGAATCGCCCATTTCACCTTCAATTTCGGCTTTGGGGGTGAGTGCGGCGACGGAGTCAATGATGACGACATCGACAGCGCTGGAGCGCACTAACATATCAGTAATTTCGAGTGCTTGCTCACCGGTGTCTGGTTGCGAAATGAGCAGTTCATCGACATTGACGCCTAAACGTTTTGCATACGCAGGATCAAGCGCATGCTCTGCATCGATAAATGCAGCGGTGCCGCCCAAGCGTTGACACGCTGCAATCACTTGTAACGTGAGTGTCGTTTTTCCTGATGATTCAGGTCCATAATTTTCAACAATACGGCCGCGTGGTAAACCACCCACACCCAATGCAAGGTCCAGCGTGAGTGAACCGGTGGAAACAACATCGAGATCGCGCACGATGGTTGAATCACCTAAACGCATGACAGAACCTTTACCAAATTGACGCTCAATTTGGCTTAAGGCCGCGCCTAATGCTTTTTTCTTGTTGTCTTCCATTAATGTGTCCTTAAAAAAATTATGTGAATGATGTGAAGTGAGGTGTTTGCGCTGAAACGAAGTTTATATTCGCATGAAGAAACGTTCTTGACAAGGGACGAATGTGTGCACTTCATGAACACATTCGTCGTCCCGCGGGCTTGTCCGTGGGATCCAGAAAACAATTTTAAATTTTTTTTTTAGATTTAAGATTCCCTTAAGGTTCGCAGATATAAAATTCGTTTTGTTACATGTAAAGACATTTCTCAACTCGGAATTATAACTATAATAATTGTTTGTAACTTAGTAAGGGTTTCGCAACATGCGGAACCCTTTTTTTTTCGTCGTGTCATTCCCGAAAGCTGCCTGCGCGGGAATGACAATTATTCGTGAGAATGACCGGAAATTTCAATTAATTTTTCCAAAGCAAAACGAATCGATTGTTCGCGAATTTTTTTCCGATCTCCAGAAAATATTTTCAATTCCGTTTTTGTTTTCATCTCGATGCTTGTCCAACCAAACCACACCGTGCCAACAGGTTTTTCGCTGGAACCGCCATCGGGCCCTGCAATGCCAGTAATCGCCAAACTTATTTGTGCAGGACTGCGTTGTAATGCACCTTCCGCCATTTCACGCGCCGTTTCTTCGCTGACGGCACCAAATGATTGCAGCGTCGATGATTTCACACCCAGCAATTCTTGTTTAGCAAGATTACTGTAAGTCACAAAACCACGCTCAAACCACTCAGAACTCCCAGCAATATCGGTAATTCGGAACGCAAGTCCACCACCCGTACAAGATTCGGCCACACAAATTTTCCATCCACGTTTTTTTAGATGGCGACCAAGTGTTTCTGCAAGTTGATCTGACATAGTCTTTAGAGTATGGTTTCCTAACAAAAATCAGGGAAATTATAGCATGACTGACGTGATCGATACACACAAACAAACGCCGATGATGCAACAATATTTGCGTATTAAAGCCAATTATCCGCACACATTATTGTTTTATCGCATGGGCGATTTTTATGAATTATTTTTTGAGGATGCGGTGACTGCCGCGCGTCTTTTAGATATCACGTTGACGGCACGCGGACATTCGTCAGGTAAACCGGTTCCGATGGCGGGGGTGCCATTTCACGCTGCCGAATCTTATATCGCGAAATTATTGCGTCAGGGATTATCGATTGCGATTTGTGAGCAAATCGGTGATCCCAAAACCAGTGTCGGCCCCGTTGAACGTCAAGTCGCGCGCATCTTAACACCGGGAACCGTGAGTGATGCCGCATTTTTAGATGATAGTCGCGATAATTTATTAATTGCATTGCATCGCACGGCTGAGCGTTATGGGGTTGCCACACTCGACATGAGCAGTGGACGTTTTCATCTGTTGGAAGTGGAAGGTGCAGAAGCATTACAAAGTGAATTAGAACGTTTAAAACCGACAGAAATTTTAGTCAGCGAAGAATGTGTTTTGCCGATGGCGATCAATGGCGTGCGTCGACGTGTTCCCTGGGAATTTGAATTAGAAAGTGCGATGCGTTTGCTGACACTACAAATGCAAACACAAGATTTGGCGGGATTTGGTTGTGAGGATATGCCAGTTGCTTTAACAGCGGCCGGTGGATTGTTGCATTATGCGAAAGAAACGCAGCGCGCCCAGTTACCGCATCTGCGCGCCATACACATTGAGCGACGCGAAGAGAGTATTATTTTAGATGCCGCCACACGTAGAAATCTTGAATTAACACTCAACATGTCAGGTAGCCAAGAAAATACCTTAGCATCCATTTTAGATCACACAGCAACGAAAATGGGAAGTCGTTTGTTAAAGCGTTGGATTCATCGTCCGCTGCGTCAACAAGATGTGTTGCGTCAAAGACAAGAGAGTATTAAAAATTTATTAACCGATCGTCATTATTTAGCTTTGCATCTGGCGCTCGCCAAAATAGAAGATTTAGAACGTATTCTTGCGCGTGTCGCATTAAAATCAGCGCGCCCGCGTGATTTAATTGGATTACGCAATACGTTAAATCAACTGCCTGAGATTCAGCACCCATTAAAAAATTTTGCGGCACCCTTATTAAAAAAACTTTCGCATGAAATTAGCGAGTTTCCCGCATTATTTGCATTATTACAAAAAGCGATTGTGGAAAATCCGCCGGTGACATTGCGCGATGGTGGCGTGATTGCAACAGGTTACGATGCAGAATTAGATGAGTTATTACAATTAAGTGAAAATGCCGGGCAATTTCTCATTGAATTAGAAGAACGGGAAAAAAATCGCACCGGATTTTCTACCTTGAAAGTGGGTTACAATCGTGTGCATGGTTTTTATATCGAAATAAGTCGGTTACAAGCAAAAGATGCGCCGGCTGATTATATTCGTCGACAAACGTTAAAAAATGCTGAACGGTTTATCACACCGGAATTGAAAGCTTATGAAGATAAAGCATTAAGTAGTCGCGAAAAAGCATTAGCGCGCGAAAAAATATTGTATGACGCATTGTTAGAAAAAATTTTAGTGGAATTAAATCCTCTGCAACGTTCAGCGGATGCTTTAGCAGAATTAGATGTTCTGACGAATTTTGCTGAGCGCGCGGATACATTAGAATTTTGTTGCCCTGAGTTTGAATCGAATACGGGTATTCATATTATCGCGGGACGTCATCCAGTGGTGGAATCAGTGTTAACGGAACCCTTCGTGCCAAACGATGTGCATTTGACAACAGACCATTGCATGTTGATGATCACCGGTCCCAACATGGGTGGAAAATCCACGTATATGCGGCAAATTGCCTTGATTGTTTTGCTGGCGCACATCGGAAGTTTTGTGCCGGCGCAACATGCAAAAATAGGCGTCATCGATCGCATTTTTACGCGCATTGGTGCTGCGGATGATTTAGCAAGTGGGCGTTCTACGTTTATGGTGGAAATGACGGAAACCGCGAATATTTTGCATAATGCCACCGCGCAGAGTTTGGTACTGATGGATGAAATAGGGCGGGGCACCAGTACATTTGATGGATTGTCGCTGGCGTTTGCAGTCGCCGAATATTTAGCGCGTGAGATGAAAGCGTTGACGTTGTTTGCCACGCATTATTTTGAATTAACGGCACTCGCTGATGAAATTTCAACAGTGAAAAACGTGCATTTTGCTGCAACCGAGCATGATGATAAAATTATTTTTTTACATCGTGTGCATGCGGGTCCTGCGAGTCAAAGTTATGGGATTCAAGTGGCGCAATTGGCGGGAGTGCCGCGGCGCGTGATACAATTGGCGAAACAAAAATTGGCTGAATTAGAAAGGGAAGATGTTCTTTGTCATCCCCGCGAAGGCGGGGAACCATCCGGAATGGATTCCCGCCTTCGCGGGAATGACACGGAAAGGAATATCATTAATCGATTAAAAAATATGGATGTCGACGCATTATCTCCGCGCGATGCGTTAGGAATATTATTTGAATTAAAAGAGACGAGTGAAATCACTTGAGCACTGCAAAAAAATATTGTTATGAAAAAGCAGCTAAACCGGATGCGCCGCTTTATTATAGCTTAAAAAAATTAACGCCATTGAAACGCGATCGCGTGGTGGCAGTGCACGCCTTTTATCAAGAAATTGAAGATGTTGTTTTGCACGCAGACGATTCAGAACTCGCACTCACCAAATTAAACTGGTGGAAAGCGCAGGTTTCGCACGGACAAATCGATCATCCAGTGTTGTCGATGTTGCATTCCGTTGTTCCACCTGCTCAAAACATTCAAGAAAAATTATTACTAATGATTGAAGGTGTTGAAGATAATTTATTTGCTCGCAAATTCATGACATTTGAAGAAATTGTCATTCATTTTATGCGCACGTTTGGTGCGCGAGAATTACTGATTCATGAACTATCAGAAAACGATGTTGAAATTGATCCTGAAATAATTTATCAATTCATGTTGGTGATTGAATTAGTGAATCATATGCAATATCTGCGTGCGTATGTTCGACGTAATATTATTTATTTTCCACAAAATGAATGTATGCAATTTGGTGTGACACACGGTATGCTGCGCGGATTTAAAATCACCCCGCCCATTAAAAATTTATTGCAATATCAAGCAGAAAAAATAGAGAAAGCGTATGTGCATGCCACAAACAATTTATCGCGCGCACAACGAAAGGCATTATCATATCTGTTAATTCGCGCAGAAATCGCGCGTACGTTATTACGAGAAATCCGAGCGAGTGATTTTAATGTATTAGAAAATTTAATTATGCTGACGCCATTACGTTATAGTTGGATTGCATGGCGCGCTTAACCACTTTTTTTCCTCTGTGGTTTGACGGTGTCTGTGTGTGTGTTGTCGTTTGCTGCTGGAGTGCTACGATTTTCACTCGGTTGGTTGAAGCTTGCCAATCCACTTTGCGTAACCTGTCTTGTTGTTTCGACATCGCGTGAAACGGATTTAATTTGCTCTGCTAGCTGTTGTATTTCCTGAAGATTATATTTATTTTTTTTCGCCTTCACTAAAAGTGCTGCTGCTGTTTTGTAATAAGTTATTTTTTCTGAGGGCGAGGTTTTTTGTCCGGCAACGAGAGTGTATAACTGAGCTAGTTGAAATTCTTTTTTTCCTTTTTCTTCCATTGATTGAGGTTTTTGATATTCTTCTCGTAATTTCCGAAGCGTAGTTTGTGGTGATTCTGCTTTTATTTCTTGCGTGTGCACGACAACAGGAGCCGGTATTTGAGTTTGAGTAATAGCTCTGAAAACGTTTAAACAATAATCCATTCCACTTTTTATATCGGTCTGTTTCATTTCCTCAAAACTTGCAAATTGTTCCGGATCAGTCTTAAACAGCGCTTTACCCAACCGTTTATAATCCTCCAAATAACCTCCCATGGATTCGCTGCTCATCGGCTGAAGAAGACCAGCAAGCATGTCAGCATCCATTTGGATACGATGATCTGTGATAAATTTTAATGCGTCTATTCCATCGACATCTCTTAGCAATGTGTCCAATATGCTAAAATTGAGTTCTCTTTGTAAATCCAATTTATTTGATAATTCTTCATGAAGACCGGGATAGTCTTCGGATAAAACAGTGGGTGTTCCGCGCAATTGATTAATAAAATAGGCACCGATCACGTAAAGAATTTTCCGAGCGTCTTCGTTTTTTTGCATCGGGTTTAATACACTCGATTGAAAAGATAAGTTTTCCTGCAACAGAATATAGCCAAGATTTTCTATAAATTGCGGGTCATATTTTTCGGGGAGAAGAAATTTTGTTAGTACTTTTTTAATAACGATGTCTAAGATAAATGGTTGGAAGTTGGGAGGAACAAGATTAATATCAGCGTTTGCATTTAACAAGATCGGTATCATGGTTCAGGCCGTTTGTGAAGAGCGGCGTTGGCAAGTGCCGTTAAAGCACTTTCATCCATTTGATTCGGATCGGCGCCGTTGTTTAGTAATAGTTGCAGCATTTCTTTATTATTTTTTTCAATTGCAGTGCAAAGCGCAAATATGAGCGTACGTTTGTCTTCTCGATTCCAGTCAGCATTCGCCAATAATATTTCGGCGAGATCCAAGCGATTTTTTAAAATGGCAGCATCAAGCGGTGTCACGGTCGTTGCTTTTTCTTCGAGAGTATTACAGTTTGCACCTGCTTTTTGTAATAGGATCATGATGTCAGACTGACCTTGCTTAACAGCATGGTAGAGCGGTGTGAAACCTTTTTTATCTGCTTTATTGGGATCAGCACCGGCAGCTAATAAGGCTTCGACCAAGGGGAAGTTTTTTTCTTGAATCGCAGTACATAATGGTGTTGTCAGGTCTGCTTTACTTTCTTTTTCCCAGTCCATGTTTTTCAGCATTTCAATCACGAAATCGGTTTGCCCTTTTTTAACGGCATACTCGAGTGGCGTAGTTCCTTTATTTTGTGTATTACACAAAGCGCCTGCGCGTTGTAACATGATCACAATTGCAAGATGTTGGTTGCGAATAGCGTAGTGTAGCGGTCTTCGGTCTTGGGAAATTTCTTCATTCGGATCAATGCCGGTATCTAGTATTGCTTGTATTCCTTGAACCTGGCCTCCAATGAGTGCGCTTTTAAAAAGAATGTGAATGGTTTCTTTATCTTCTTTCAACTCCGCATTTTTCAACAACGCAAATACGGTTTTAGTATGATGTCTATCAACTGCATAACTGAGCGGTGTGAATCCTTCTTTTTCTAAATGACCACCTTCGCGTTGTAATATGCTTGCGATCTCAGCATAGTTTTTATGAATAGCATAGTGAAGTGGTGTGGTCGGGGGTGTTGTATTTTTAAATTTTAAATTTGGATCGGCACCTGCTTCTAGCAACATACTGACAATTTCCGGATGTTCACCTTGAGCAGACCAGATAGCACATTCAAGTGGCGTTAAACCTTTATCTAAACTATTCCGATCAGCACCCGCTGCCAGTAAGAGTGCTACTATTTCTTTGTTGCCTTTTTCAATCGCATAACGCAGCGGGGTTTTAAGGTTGTTTTTATCCTGTGTGTTTTGAGGGTCTTTCAGCATAGCTTCAACTTCTGCAACATTTTGTGTTTTTACAGCATAGCTAAGCGCCGACATGGGTGCAGATTTCATTAAATAAATGCTCCTCTGTGTTTTATATATTATAGCTCAATATATACACACAGAGTGGGCAGTGTGAGGAGAAAGACGTTATTTTTTAGTAAGTTGTGGGGTTAATTTATTAATGTCATCAAACGGCAGCTCAGCCCATTTTCCACGCCGTAATGCGCGCGGCAAGGTGATTGCGCCAAAACGAATGCGAATTAAACGACTCACGTTCAGATGTTGCGATTCAAAAAGACGACGCACTAATCGATTGCGACCTTCTTTGACGATGACATGATACCAATGATTAGTGCCTTCACCACCAGCGTCTCGAATCTCAGTAAAATGCGCGTGACCATCGTCTAATTTCACGCCTTTTTTTAACAGCTTGATCGTCGCCGGACTCACTTGACCTTGAATTCGCACTGCATATTCACGTTCAATTTCAGAAGACGGGTGCATTAATTGATTCGCTAATTCGCCATCATTCGTCAACAATAAAATGCCCGAGGTATTAAAATCTAAACGACCAATGGAAATCCAACGTCCCTGACGCAATAGGGGTAATTGATCAAATACCGTGGGACGATTTTTTGGATCAGAGCGCGTGCAAATTTCGCCAGTAGGCTTGTGATACAGTAAAACACGGCATTTTTTTGCAGTTGTGTTGGCGAGATGAATATCGCGTCCATCGACACGCACTTTTGCATCGAGGGTGATGCGATCACCTAAATTGGCGATGGCGCCATTGACGGAAATTCTTTTTTCCCGTAACCAATTTTCAATTTGACGACGTGAAGCGAGCCCCGCGTTGGCGAGGACTTTTTGAATTTTTTCACTCATGAATTAATCTTCTATGGTTGGATGTGATTCTTCTAATTCTAATTGTACGTGTAATTTGGCTTCTTGGCTGTCTAAATCACGGATTTCCGCGAGCGTTGGTAATTCGTCGAGGGTTTTCAAATTAAAATGATCGAGAAAATTTTTCGTCGTGCCAAATAATGCAGGTTTTCCTGGGACATCGCGATAACCAATCACTTTAATCCATTCACGTTCAAGTAAGGTTTTTGTGATGTGCGAGCTCACGGTCACGCCACGAATTTCTTCAATTTCTGCACGCGTAATCGGTTGACGATACGCAATCAACGCCAATGTTTCGAGCAGTGCGCGTCCATAACGCGGTGGACGTTCTTCCCATAATTTACTTAACCAAAGACTCAACTCTTTTTTCGCTTGAAATTGATAACCGCTCGCGACTTCTGTTAACTCGATGCCACGCTCAGCATAACGTTCACGCAGTTGTTTTAACGCCTGTTTAATCTCAGCGTTCGCAGGTTCTTCACCGTCGGCAAATAATTTTTGCAGTTGATTGATGGAAAGCGGGCGTCCAGCAACCATGAGTGCGGCTTCAAGTATGTGTTGCAATTGTTCTGGCGTCATCGAAGTCATATTGGTTGCTCGGTTACCATTTTTAAGTGAATCGGCGCGAACGCCGCGGTTTGTACAAATGCCACTAAATGATCTTTCAGCAATTCTAACATGGCTAAAAAGGTCACGACTACACCCAGACGTCCTTCGCTCGGTGTAAACATGCTGCTAAAAGAAATAAACTCTTTCTCTTGCAAGGCCGCTAAAATTCGCGTCATGCGTTCACGAACCGACAAAGGTTCGCGCTGAATTTGATGGCTAGTGTTTAATTCCACGCGTTTTAACACATCCGCAAAGGCTAATAACAATTCTTGCATGCTGACAGATGGTTGTGGTTTTTCACAAATAATTTCATCGGAATTGATGGATGATTGAAAGGTGTCGCGCCCATGACGTGGCAATTGATCTATATTTTCAGCGGCTTTTTTAATGCGTTCATATTCTAATAAACGTCGAATTAATTCCGCACGCGGATCTTCATCCACACCTTCTAAATTTTCTGGACGCGGTAATAACATACGCGATTTAATTTCCGCTAAAATCGCGGCCATTACGAGGTATTCGGCGGCGAGTTCAAGCGAGATTTCTTTCATGAGTTCGACATATTCCATGTATTGGCGCGTGACTTCGGCGATTGGAATATCAAGAATATCGAGATTTTGCTTTTTGATGAGATAAAGCAATAAATCCAGTGGACCTTCAAACGCCTCCAGAAAAACTTCCATTGCTTCAGGTGGAATATAAAGATCTTTGGGCAGCGTTGTCAGTGCTTGTCCACGGACCAAGGCGATGCGAGCCGTGGTGTCATCAGGGGTTGTGATCGTCATTTCAGAGTTGCTCATGGCAGATATCTTACATAATATGAGCGCTTCGATAAAGTAGAAAACGAGACTCATGAAAAAAAGTGATATTTTAAAGGCAGTTAGCGTATTGCGGGCCGGCGGCCTGGTTGCGCTGCCGACCGAAACGGTCTATGGATTGGGTGCGGATGCGCGCAATCCGGATGCGTTGCGAAAAATTTTTTTAGCCAAAGGTCGACCCTTCGATCACCCCTTGATTGTGCATTTAGCAAATGTTGCGCAATTGTCTGAATGGGCGCGCGAGATACCTGAAAAAGCGCTCATTTTGGCTAAACACTTTTGGCCCGGCCCCTTGACCCTGATTCTAAAAAAGTCGAATACAATCAATGATATAGTTACTGGTTCGCAGGACACGATTGGTTTGCGGATTCCCAATCATCCCGTCGCATTGGCATTGTTAGAAGCATTTGGGAATGGCATAGCAGCACCTTCCGCGAATCGATTTGGACGGATTAGTCCAACCACCGCAAAAGCGGTGCGCGAAGAATTGGGCGATAGGGTTGATTTGATTTTAGAGGGTGGGCAGTGTGAGGTGGGATTAGAATCAACGATTGTGGATATGACGCATGAGCATCCGGTGATTTTGCGACCTGGGATGATTAGTCAGACACAAATTGAAAATGTGTTGCATGAATCGTGTGGGGAAAAAGAAAAAAATTCGCCCCGCGTGTCGGGTTCATTGGAAACGCATTATGCACCGACGACGAAAACCCGTTTAATGACGAGCGAGCAACTAGGGGATTTTTTAAAAACCGTTGAAGCAAATGATTTACCTGTAGCGATACTTGCTTTTCAATCGATAAAAACCACCAATGAAATTCATGTGACCACCATGCCGCGTTCGCCAACCGAGTATGCGCATGATTTGTATTTTGTTTTGCGTGAATTGGATAAAAAGCAATTTAAGCAAATTATTATTCAGACAGTGCCGGAATTATCGGAATGGGATGCGATTCGAGATCGGTTGCAAAAGGCCGCAGGATTTTGATATTTGTCATTCTGAACTCCGGGGTTCAGAATGACAACGGTTGGAATCAAAGGGTAATCGCTTATTTCCTTTGGTGTATATTATGCAGCGGCGTAATCTGCGGCGGTGTAATTTTTTTTCTATAATTTCTTGATGGGGGAAAAAGAACTTGAGGGGATTGTGTGGGTCGCGGTTGCGGGGGAGACATAAATGTGACTGATTGCATTTGTTCTGTTAAATATATATTTCGGCGCTGTGCTTGATATAACTTTTCTATATCTAAAATTTGTTTTTTATGAAGCGGATCTCTTTTTGCGCGTTGTAAAACCTCATCCATTAATTTAACATTTCTCAAGTTACCAGCAGCCTGCAGCGCAGTTTTGTAGAGGTTTTCACGTTGTCGCTCACTATCAAATAATTTTTCGAAAATCAGTTTAAATAATTCGACATGATGATAAACATTTCCTGTTAATGTGATAATTGTTATATCATCATTAAATGTTTCTAGTTCACGCCGCGCTTTTATCGCATAGCGCTCTAATACGGCTAAATAAGGTCGTTGTGCTTCAGACGTTTTGGGTCGTAATTCACCTAAATAATATTGCAATTTTTTTAAAAAGTTTTGCCTGGGGTTGGGATCTTCTTCGAGTAAATCCTTGGGTAATAAGTCAAAAGTTTCTTCGTCACTAGACATAAAATAAATTCTCTTATAATTTTAATGTATCATTGACCTTGTGCTAATGAAAAACCAATTTTTCCATCAAACGTATATAAATTTTCAGTTTTAATCACATCAAGACCTGCAAGGGTAAACTGTTGGAGCAATTGAATAATATCGTCCTGCGTAATCACTTCCAAATGACGCATGTCGGTGGACGATTGAAAACGACAACTGCAATGATTGGTATCGGGTGCATCAATCATGCAATTCGGCCAAATTTTTAAACCACGACTGGTGATCACAATTGGTTTTAATTTACTATTCATTTTAATTAATTTCTCACCAATTTCATTGGGCGTGAGGGTATGATTATCAATAAAAATATCCACACCGACCAATTCTTTTTTGGCGAGTATTTTCTTTTTCGCACCATAACAGACAATGCGTGCTTGAACATTTTGTTTATAGTCGACCGGTTTAAAATGTTTTGGTTTTCGTCCGATGCGCGCAATGACGGCCTCAGCAAATTCATTGGTGGTGGCTTTTTGTTTGCTGTATTTTTCTGAATAAATATCAGCTGTGTGAATACCATCTTCGAGCGTCGTTAACCACGCATTTTCAATTAATGTTGCCGTTGCGGGTTGATTGATATGAATCAGCATTTGAATCGCTGCATTTAATAATCCGGATGGATTGGCAATTTGTTTCCCGGCAATATCCGGTGCAGATCCATGGATCGCTTCAAACATCGCAACATGATTGCCCACATTTGCAGAACCTGCGAGCCCCACGGAACCCGCAATTTGTGCCGCAACATCCGATAAAATATCACCGTACAAGTTCGATGTCACAATCACATCAAAACGTTCCGGCTGATCTGCCACTAAAGCAGTCCCAATATCGATAATCAAATGTTCTGTTTTGATTTCAGGATACTCTTGGGCAATTTCATTAAACACTTGATGAAAAATTCCATCCGTCATTTTCATGATATTGTCTTTGCTTAAACAGGTGACTTTCTTACGATTAAATTTTCGCGCGTATTCAAATGCATAATGAATGATGCGTTCGCAACCTGGACGTGTGACGAGTTTCAGACATTGATACACTTCATCTGTTTGACGATGTTCAATACCCGCGTAGGTTCCTTCTTCGTTTTCGCGAATAATCACTAAATCCATGTCGGGATGTTTGGTTTTGACATACGGTGCGTAGGAGGTACAAGGACGCACATTCGCAAATAAAGAAAGTGTTTTACGTAATGTCACATTTAAACTTTTATAACCGCCACCTTGCGGCGTGGTAATCGGACCTTTTAATAATATTTTTGTGCGTTTTAAATTTTGCCAGGCACTGTCGGGAATACCCGATGTGTTACCTTGCAGATAAATTTTTTCGCCCACTTCAATCACTTCATAATCAATTTGCGCATCGGCCGCAGTCAAAATTTTAAGTGTGGCTTCCATAATTTCGGGACCAATGCCATCACCATAGGCAACTGTAATCGGGGTTTTAATTGCCATACTGCAATCTCCTCAATGACTCGGCGCGAGTTGTTCTGCAGGAATGAGTTTTGCAAGCACTTTTTCCATCTGCATTGAACGCGAACCTTTCACTAATATTGTGGTGTTATTTTTTAAATGGGGTAACAGCGCGGCAACCAACGCATCGCGCTCAGTAAAATGAAATCCATTTTTTCCAAAATTTTCAGTCGTGGCAGCACTCAAATTTCCCAATGTAAATAAGTAATCAACACCCGCTGCGCGAATGTATTCTCCCGCTGAAAAATGTAATGCCTGTGCATCGGTGCCTAATTCTTTCATGTCGCCTAACACAAGAATTTTAGTGCCATGATAGGTTGCGAGTGTATGAACAGCTGCTTTTAAAGAAAATGGATTGGCATTGTAGGTATCATCAATGATGCGAATTTGATTCGCGAGCGTATATTGACGCATACGTCCCGGTGCCGCTTGCACGTTTTCCAAGCCTTTTTTTACAAATTCAAGTGGAATTCCAACTGCGAGCGCCGCGGCTGTTGCAGCCAATGCATTGAGTGCATTGTGTTTACCGAGCAGTGACAATGAAATTGAAATTTCACCTTGCGGTGTTTTAATTAACAAGGGTTGATTATCTTGAAAACGCGTGGTGACATCAGCGGTATTTTCGAAACCAAACGATAAATGTTTACGTTGACCAATTAACTGCAGCCAATACTCATAATACGCATCATCGCGATTTAAAATGGCTGTGCCTTGTAAATCTAAGCCAGAAAAAATTTCCCCTTTCGCTTTAGCAACACCTTCAATGTTATGCACACCTTCAAGATGAGATTCGGCGGCATTCGTGATGATGGCGACAGTGGGCTTCGCTAATTTTGTTAAATAATCGATTTCGCCAAAATGATTCATGCCCATTTCAATCACTGCATAACGATGCTGTGCATTTAAGCGCACGAGATTGAGCGGTACACCAATATGATTATTGAGATTGCCCTCTGTTGCGAGTACTTGCTCTGCTTGATTGTGACAGGCTGCGCGCAAAATAGCGCTTATCATATTTTTTAAGGTGGTTTTTCCATTACTTCCCGTCAGTCCAATCAAGGGTAGAGTAAATTGATCACGCCACAGCGCTGCGATTTTGCCGAGTGCTAAAATGGTGTCTGGCACCACTAATTGTGGGATTGGGTGATTGACGGGTGAACTCACGAGTACAGCCGCGGCTCCCTTTTTTGCAGCTTCTGCGACAAACGTGTGGCCATCAAAATTTTCACCACGGATCGCCACATATAAATTGTTCGCTTGTAATGTTCGCGTATCTGAGCTCATGCCATAGAAATCAATATCTTGACTGGGTAATGGCAAATTTAATTGTTTTGCTATATGCGCAAGTGTTGCTTTTATCATGTTTTTCCCTGTCTTTTAGGTCAATGCAAAAGTGTATCATACACTATCGACTTCGAGTACGGGCCATACGTTTTGGGTCAGCATTTTCTGCGGGGCTCACGCTTGGCGCGGGCTCTTTAAAAAATGAGGGATCATTACGAGCCCGGGCCCGGGAATAACCATCTTTTGCAGGTTCTTCTGGGAATATTTTGCCACGTCTAAGCGGGCGGGCTTGTTCTGCGAGGTTGCTTTGACTCGATCTATTCGCATTGGTCAGTTGAGTATGATCTTTCAAAAATCCGCGCATAAAGTAGAACGCGTTAGATTTTGGAAATGCTTTTTCAACATTTTCTAATTGCTCTAATTGTAGAGTGCCTTTTGTCGCGGTCAATTTTTTTTGTAATAAGGTTAAATTTTTATTTAACTCTTCTTCTGAAAGCGAATTCTTTTTTAAATTATCCTGAAACTCTTTAAGCGGTTTCATCTCTTTATCATTTTTTGTTGTGTGAGTGCTGAGATGTTTCATCGCATCGTCGACCGCCATGGCCAAGGTGGTTCGATAAATTTTTTCTTCGTCCGGTGATGAAGGGGGTGGCGGTGGGATTTGTGGGAGCATCTGAATTTGGCTGCTGAGAGTGGCTTTTTCTTTTTTACCCGGTTCAACTTGTTGCAAAAGAAAGTGTCGTCTTTTTAATTCTAGATCAGTGGTTCTGTCATAACTGTAATGGCTTCCTTTATTTAACATCAGGTCTTCTAAATTATTGAGCGCGGTCGTTGCAGCATGTTTTCTTCGTGGATCATGATCATCTTCAATCATTTTTGAAATATCGCGCGCGACAATGACCCAAAGATCTAAAAATCCTTTTTCTTTATACGTGCTGGCTTCAGTTAAGAGGGTAATAATCTCATGGTGTTGTGGCGGTGGCGGCGTTGCTGATAAATAATCGCCTAAAGCACGTTGAATCGCGGTGATAAAGGCAAGTTTTTTTCCGTCGAGCGCTTCCAATTCGCTGGCCGGATTATTTGACGAACTTATTTTTTCATTCACGCCAGTAAAACCCGTTTGCATAATATCTCGATAGGTCGCAGAGTGAGGCCGAAAATTTTCTTTAACGAGATCAAATAATTTTCCCGTCTGAGGTCCCTGGGCATTTGAAAACTCCACACTGAGATTTGCTAAACCCAAACGTTGCTGAAAATTAATTTGGCCTTTAAGTGCATTGAGTGGCGCCATATTTCCATCTTTCAGAGCAGCTTTAGCGGCTTTACGATATTCCATCACTAAAGCTAAATTCAAATCATATTGTTTTACATAATCTAGAAAATCACTTTTACCCGTTTGTTTTGGATCGGCTTTAAATTTATTTTGCAGAGCGTCGACCACAACAGGTGTTGTTATTTCACTTGTTTCAAACGTTTTTAACACCGGGTTCACGCGAGCAGCGTAACTCGGTAATCCAAACTTGTTCACTAATTCAAGACATTTTCCCGATGGCGCATTCGGCGCATTGCCATATTGAATGGTTAAATTAGTGAGTCCTTTGATTTGAGCTAACGTCAATTCATTTTTTAATGTTGTTAAAGGATTTACATTGCCTGTATTAATTAGCTCTTTGACGGCATCAGTAAATTTTTTGATGAGGTTATCGTTTAACTGATATTTTTCCATGTAAGCACGATCAGCTAATGTTGAATTGCTATCATAAGAATAATTCGGTTTGATTTCATTTTTTAGCAAATTAAGTTGCGCTGAATTTGGCGTTAAAGGTTGACTACTTACCACGGGTGTTTCATTGCCTTTTAAACCGCGCCATAAATGTTTAACGAGATCGGGATCACTCACGAGACGATCACTTTCAGTGAGTGCGTCAAGTGTTTTGCCAGCGAGCACATCTGCCATCGATATTTGATACAACCCGTTTTCCGTTAAAATAAAAGCAGGCGCTCGATCAATTTTAATTTTGCTGAGGTCAGGTGCGGTATATAAATACTCTTGTCCATTGGCAAAACGTGCTTCTTCGGGAAGTGTGCTACCGGTTTTTTCTGTAATGGCTAATCGTTCACTGATTTCTAAGCGTCTTGTCCCTTCTGCAAGCGAGGTAAGGCTTGCCTTCAAACTGGCAATTTTGTCTAAATCATTGGTGACAAGTTTCGCCTCAAGCATCGCTTCTTTTTTTGTAACAAAATACAAACCGTTATCTGCTAACACATAACCGGGCACTTTATCGGGTGTGATGTTGGCAGCGATGGGTCCGTTTTTAATTGTTAAATAAAACCCAACCGCTGAAACATCTTCGAAGCGTTTACAAAAATCACTTAACTCGATATAGGACGTACTATCAAATCGTTTCGCCGTGGGTTGTAATACGCCATCTTTTTTTTGATATTCGCGACCGTAATGGCCCCAGGGATTTCTGACTTTCACATATTTAACGCCGTCTATTTCTTCGCATCCTAATACTGCGTACGCATGACTGCCGACTAAACCTTTTGATGTTTGTTCGCCACTCGGTAAAATTTGTTCTGTTCGAACCAGTTGAAATTTTGAAGTGACACGTTTATGAGTGGATGCCGTAATAGAAAATTTATCCGCTAACTTTTCTTGGAGTTGCGCATAAAGTTGTTCTTGTTCCTGAGTATATTCTCCCGTTCCACGTTTGCCCGGAAGAATTTTTGGTTTTTCATTGGTCCAAGCGAGCATTCTATTCGCAACAGCACGTTCTTGATCTGTCATTTTTTCATGAAATAACATTTTTTTCAGATCTTCAGCGCGCATCATATGTCGCGCTTCATCGGGGGAGGGCACTAAATCTAAACTTTTTGTGACATCATTCGCGACCCATTGCTGTTTTTTGAGTGCTTTATCCCATTTCTCTTTTAATTTATATTTTGGATTATCCAGCATCGCTTGCCATATTTTTTTTTCTGCATCACTGAGTTGCATGGCCGAATCCGAACTTTTAAAAGCAGCATGCAACTCATAAAGTTTTTTCGGATCGGAATTGGTGATGAGTTGATATTGATGAGGTTCACCTAACATTTGTGTGAGCGCATCGCCCGCTAAACCACCTTCTATCGCGGCATAATCGCCTTTATGGAACGCTTGTGCATACGCTTTTTCTAAAAAACTGACCCATGCAGGGCCGAAGGGATGTTTGAGCGGATTCACGCGCAGCGTTCTTTCGACGTCGACAGAAAATTTTTCGCCACTTTCATTATAAAAATGGACTCGGATAATGGGGTTGCCTTGGGCGTTTTTTAAAGGGATTTGGTTGCCTTGATCATCAAGCTCATATTCTTGAAACATTTTTTCCACGATGTCTGCACCATCAGGACGCGCCAAGATGCTGGTAATCGCACTTAAAAAATAACAATCGCCAATTCCACTTTGTCGTATGTCATCGACGGTGGGCGCGTGGGGAAATAACTTATCCCGATTTTCTGTATGTAACACATTGTTTTCTAAAGGCATTCTCAATACCTCAGCGAGCTCACGCTGCTTATATATTATACACCATTTAACACTCCTGAATGGCTGCATATCCTGTTAGAATGCAAGCTTTAAAAATGCGCATGAGCACGCGACGAAATGATGTTCCAAGAAATTGTATATTGTGATCCGCTTCACCTATTTTCACGTTTTGCTGAACAGCCAGGCGCGCTATTACTCGATAGCGCGCAATTAAAACCTGGGTGTGGGCGATATAGTTTTATTGCGCTCGATCCGTTTCAAATCATGACCAGTAAAAATGGCGTGATTACTTTAGGCGATAAAAAAATTTTAGATAATCCGTTTACGGTTTTAAAACAAGAATTAGCGAAATTTTCACAAAAAAATATTTCGGGTTTGCCGCCATTTCAAGGTGGCGTGCTGGGATTTTTTGGCTATGGCTTAGCGCATCATTTAGAAACATTACCCATGTCTGCGTTGGATGATATGCAATTTCCGGATCTGGCGTTAGGATTTTATGATTTAGTGTTAGCGTTTGATGAAATAGAAAAACGCGCGTGGATTTTTTCGAATGGTTTTCCAGGTAACACACCAGCAGAAAGAGAGAAGCGCGCAACACAACGCATAACGTGGTTGTTAAATCAATTGGGTGAATTGCCGCATCAGAACGATGTCGCGTCAATTCAACATGCAGACGTTATTCAGAGTAATTTTTCCGCAGATACTTATCAAAAAGCAGTGCAAAACGTCATTGATTTTATACTCGCAGGCGATATTTTTGAGGCGAATATTTCGCAGCGATTTTCGACGCGTTTAACTAATGAATTAACGCCGTTTATGTTGTATCGAAAATTACGTGCATTAAATCCAGCGCCATTTGCGGCTTTTATTAATTTAGCCGATAGTATTCTTGTTTCTGCGTCACCCGAGCGTTTTTTACAATTAACCCAACAGCAGGTTGAAACACGTCCCATCAAAGGCACGCGTCCGCGTGGAAAAAATTCGCAAGAAGATAAAAAATTTGCCGATGAATTATTAGCGAGTGAAAAAGATCACGCAGAAAATACTATGATTGTCGATTTGATGCGAAATGATTTATCCAGAGTGTGTGAAGATCACACGGTTAATGTTCCGCAATTGTGTGGATTAGAAAGTTATGCCACTGTGCATCATCTTGTGTCGGTGGTGAGAGGTAAATTGCGCAATGGATTATCGGCGATTGATTTGCTGATGGCGACCTTTCCAGGTGGTTCAATCACAGGTGCGCCAAAAATTCGTGCGATGGAAATTATTGACATGATTGAACCCACACAGCGTGGGCCGTATTGCGGCAGCATTGGTTATATTGGATTTAATGGGGATATGGATTGCTCCATCACAATTCGTACCTTTGCGATTAAAAATAATCATGTGACATTTCAAACGGGTGGCGCGATTGTGGCAGATTCTAATCCGCTTGAAGAATATGAAGAAACACTCACCAAAGCGTTTGCGCTTAAAAAAGCATTGTATGATTCTGTTAATTGATAATTATGATTCGTTCGTTTACAACTTAGCGCGTTATGTGAGTGAGTTGGGTTTTGCTTATCGTGTAGTGCGTAACGATAAAATCACCTTGGATGAAATTGCTTTGCTGGATCCCACGCATATTATTATTTCGCCTGGGCCGTGTGCGCCACAGCAAGCGGGTATTTCGCTTGATGTGATTAAGCGCTTTGGTGCATCAAAACCGATATTGGGCGTGTGTTTGGGACATCAGGCGATTGGTGAAGTGTATGGGGGAATGGTGACACGTGCTAAACGCCCGATGCATGGAAAATCATCGGTGATTACGCATATTAATCAAAATATTTTTTCTGGATTAAAAAATCCGTTGCAGGTGGCGCGCTATCATTCGTTGATTGTGAGTGAGGAAAATTTTCCTGACGTGTTATGTGTGAGTGCACGTTGTGAAATTGGGGAAGTGATGGCGTTGCAGCATCGTGAGTATCCGGTGTTTGGTGTGCAATTTCATCCGGAATCGGTTTTGACGGAAGAAGGTTATCGATTGATTAGGAATTTTCTCGTCCATTGTCATCCTGAACGTAGTGAAGGATCAGCCAAATAGCGAGTGATCCTTCACTACGTTCAGGATGACAGAAAAGCAGACGCTATGTTCTCATTCTTCAACTTTAAAATTCAAGCGTTGAAAATGGCCTTCAAGTTCATCGATGTTGTTAAAACGAATTCGCAGATAGCCGCCGCCACGATCTTCATAATCAATGTTAACCGGATTACCAATGTGATCGGATAACGCAGTTTCTAAACGTTTAATATTAGGATCACTGTAAAGATTATTTTTGTCAGCAGGTTGTAATAATTTTTTTGCTTCCATTTCGATTTTACGCACACTCCAACCTTTTTTAATACTTTGATCGGCGAGTGCATATTGCAGTTCTACTGCGATACCCGCAAGAATTTTCCCATGACCTTCCGACAATTGTTGTGTCATCAATAATTGTTGCACACGCGGATCAAGCTTTAGCAAGCGTAGCGCATTCGTGATTGTCGTGCGAGATTTCCCGACGGCGGCCGCAACTTCTTCGTGTAGATAATTAAATTCATCAATTAAACGTTGATACGCTTGTGCTTCTTCAATCGGATTTAAATCAGTGCGATTAATATTTTCAATCAGAGCCGCTTGTAATGCTTGCTCATCGGTGTAGGAACTGACTAAACAACTGATTTCGGTGAGCCCTGCCAATTGAGCCGCACGCCAACGACGTTCGCCCGCGACAATTTCATACTGATCTTTCGTTTTGGGACGCACCACAATCGGCTGTAATAATCCACCTGTGGTTTTGATCGATTCAGCTAATTCTTGTAATTGTGTCGCATCAAAATGTTGGCGCGGTTGGTATGCACCGCGCACCAGTTGGTCGATGGAGAGTTGTTGTAATGTCGGTTTCGTCTTTATCATGCGGTTATAATTTACTGGATTCTAAGACGCGTGTAAATTACTAGTATGCATAAAGCCAAATTTGCTGGGTTTCGCCGTGTTGCTCCATTCTTTGCATAAATCAGAGGTAGATTTTTCTATGATATCCTTCAATGATTGTAGTGTTGGCAGATATTTTGTTTGTGGCAAATAGAGCTCAGGGTGTGCTGGAAAATCAGCAAGCGCCGCGCCGATTTTGTTTTTGACCACGTCCAATTGACCTGTTTTTATCGCGTCCACTGCGATGTCGCGAATATCCAATAGCATCAATATTTTTTTGACGTCACGCGGTTCTTTGAGCCCAAGTTCTGTAACAATATCGGGATATGATTTAAATTCAACATCCCGAGGCTGGAATAAATTTTGAAATAAATTAAGGTTACTCGCCGCAGATTTTTTACTTTTCTCTAATACATATTTTTCAATCATATTGATGATGATTGCAAGGCGCGCTCGATTAACAGCATAATCCATTTGCGACGACAGATAGGATGAAAACATATTTGAAGGCGAGATTGCTTTTGCGGGTCTCTTAGTCGTTTCACCCAGCATGGTTTTCACTGTTTCTATGTTTTCTTTTTTTAAAGGTAAAGCCAACATAAAATCGATCAGTTCATGCATCATATCTTCATGTGCTTTTCGGCTTTCAGTGGTGATCGGAGATTCACCGATCCGAATTGAGCAATGCGTCCATAAATATTTTGCTTGGTTAAGCGTAAATTCAATTTTATTAATGGTTGACGGAACAAGATTTTTATAATTCAGCACAAAGGTTTCAATTTCAAATTTAGAAATTGGCATATTCTGTGTTAATTTTATTTTGATTCGCTCATTCGTTTCAAAAACATTTAAATAAAGTAATGCTGCATCGTCAGGAAGATTGAAAGCTAATTTTAGCGAGGAAAGCGTAATGTCACGCAACTGATTCAATGCAGGATCTTGATCATTGGTTGCAGAAATTCGTTCCTTGAATGTTTTCAGCATCAATTTGCTCAACTCAATTTTTTGCTCTGAATTGGCAAATTGAGTAAAGAAATTTAAAATACTGGCATTAGCACCGTCATTCATGGGTAGAAAAATTTTAAGATTTGAGGAAAGTAATCTCAGTTCATCGGCAAGTATGCGATTTGAGAGTGCAAATGAATTGCCAATTGCACGAATCAAATCAGTGCATAATACGCCATAAAAATCCTGTTGCTGTTCTTTAGTTCCCAGCAAATTAATTAAATAACGCATTCCCTCGGGATTGTAATAAACACTATCTTCCTTTCTTAATTTGTCTGCTTGCCCTAGTTTATAGCGGTTTAACAACTCATCCAGCATGTTTGTCCATTGGTTTCTTTGCTCATCCGTTATATCTTCTTGATGCGCATAACGAATTGTATTGTGAGGTTTCATGGTTCCTGATTTCGCAGAGAAGAGTGCTTGCACGTAATAATACATTTGGCTCAACAATTCTAAATTTTTAATATAATTTTTAAATTTAACGGCTTCTAAAATTGTCTCTATGTAAAGTTTAAGCGTTTGATAAGCTGTTTTTAATGACTGAGCCATAGATACATCGTTTAATTTATTTTTAATTAAAGCCATATCGGCATCTAGGCGCTTGAAATCATCAAGCTCATGATCAGCAAGTAAGGATAAGGTAACATCATCCTCTTGTATTTCTTTAAGATAAACATCAATGAGATCGATGGGAAGATAAGTCACTTCTTTGGTTAATTCGCCCTGCGTCCAGATATTTAGATCATTCGCAAAAGAATCAATTTTTATCGATTTCTCTAAGACCATTTTAAATTCTAGATTTAATTTTTCTAATTCTTTAAAGCAGCATTTGATAATAGCTTGTTTGTAATGTGTAAAAAACAGGTCAGGTGATTCTTCATAATCATAATCATAATCTCCTGTAATTTTAGCATCAGTGCGATGTCGAGGAGTCAATTCATCTCGTTCTCGTTTGGTCATGGAAAAAATTTCATGATTGTCATTTAAAATAGACGCCGCTTTTTCTGGATCAACTTTTAAATTCGCATAAAAATCTTTAATGACCAAATTAAAATTTCTGGCTGACACTAGGATACGTGTTTTATGAATTAGCATTTTTTCACTGAGTGTGTTCAAGCCAAGTGGTCCACATATTTCGCGTTTACTAAATAAACGATAGAGTTCATTGACTGTCACGCTCATCTGCAAAATACTAATCCTTTCACTTTCCGTTTCAGGTTCAATTTCGGTTTTTTGTTCAAACCTATCTAAATCGATTGGCTTAATGTCTGCCTTCATGTAGGCAATGGTCGCATCATTAATTTGCGCATATAATTTTTTTAAATTTTCTAAACCAAAAAAATCAATATAAAGCTTAAAAAACAAATCTCGGCTTAAATTAATTGCTTTATTATGTAACGCTGTGAGTGGGTTATAACGACCATGTTCTTCTAATTTTTTTATTTCATCCGATGTCATTTTAAGTGCGATTGAAATCCAGGTGTAATTCCAATTTTGCTTTTGCGCGAGGGTGCCAAACTTGTCGATGATCGTATCAGTGACTTTGTTCCAAGGCTCATTAATACGTTTATCAATCAGTTGTTGTAATTCTTCAGCGGATTTTTCTTCGGGTGGAATTAAAGGTGGAATAGAGTGATCAGGACGTGCTTGTTGAACAATATCTGTAATGAGTGAATCAATCTGAACTTTTTTCATTGCTAATTTTTCATCGATGGATAAACTTAAAATCGCATCGACTGCAATTATTCGGTAAGCATAAATATTTGCATCATTTGCATATTCTTCAATAAATAATGCAGTCGATTGATGCCATTTTTTTTCAGCGCGTTTTAGATTAATAAATTCAGATACTTTTGCATTAATTTCTCTAGCTAATAAAGCATTATTTTTATTTTTTTGAAAAAATTCTTCATCAGCAGCTTTGAAACGTGTATAAACATTTTTAATAACAAACCCAATACGTTTTGTTCCGTATATTGCAATCGGATTAAAATTATCATCTAAATAAATGGGATCTGCATGACAAAACAAGGTTGATAGTAAACTTGCAACCGTAAATGATGCGCCATCATAGTTTTTTAGATAATCATCAATTGGCGCTTGTAACGTTTTGAGAACAGAATAATATTCATCATTTTTTTCTAAAAATGTAATTAGCTGACTCCATATGTGGGGAGAAAAATGCGCATCATCTGCTTCATCTCTGTATTTTTGTAATAATTCTTTTGTTTCACTAATGATGTATTCACTGACAATTCCAATGAGTGCCAGTTGTTTCTCAAGCAGTTGGGTGCTCGTCGTATAATTTGCAATAAATAAAGCAACTTCATTTAATTTTGCAATATCAATTTCATCATCAACTAAAATATAATCTCGAATATTTTCTGCATATAACGCATTGTCAATAATTTGAATTTTAGCGTTTTCTAATGTCAGTAATTTTTCTGTCAGCGTTTTTATCCACGCTGTTTGTAATTTAAATGCATTTTTATGCGTTAAAATTTTATAACAACAGGCTGACATTTTTTCAGCTTCAAGCGTGTCGCTAAACCCAAGTAACTTGAGATCTTTTCTGACAGCGGTTATTTCAGTATTGATGAGTAATTTTAATGCGCTAATCGCTTGCATCGGTGCTTCTAAAACAAAATCTTCATTTAACTCTACTTTTTTTTCATCGGATGTCGAAATAACAAATTTGCCATATATATTTATTTTTCTGATAATGGCTAAGCGCTGTGGATTAAAAAAATCAGCCTTAATACCTTGGGTATTTTTCTTTACGTAAAAACGATTAAATCGGGTTGGAATTTTTTTTGCTTCGCTACCCGAGGGCATCTCTATCCATTCACTCTGATTTTGATCCGTGCGTCTTTCAGCTTCCAGTTGAAGCTTGTCATCGCTGAGCAAGCGTTTTGGGCGTAAAAGATAAAGAATTTTGCTGACAAATGTGGACGTATTTTTTAATGTCGGCTCCAAGGATGGCGAAGGATTAAGAGAAAAATTGAGATTAACATTAATATAAACTTTTCTTACATTGCTCAGCGTCTTTTTTAACTGATCATAGCGGATGAGGTCCAATCCATCCTCATTTGCATCCGGATGAAACCTATTCAATATTATTAATAGACGTGCGATGAAATCTTCATTATAAGTATCATCGGTCAACTTATTATAAATTTCGACCGCAAGTATTTCCATGACATCCAATGGTTGGATATAGGTGTCAGATGAATTTCCATTGGCTTCATTGATAAACAATTTTACGCGTGCAAGATTGTTTTGTAATTTTTTTATCTCTGCATCTTTCAGCTCATCACAAGTAAACATGTCTTTAATTGCGCTCGAACATTTTTCCAAAACAAAAGTAGCTTCATTTTTTCGTAAATTATTAAATGCGCTACTCACATTGTCGAGTTTGTCTTGAATAAAATCTTGAACTTGTTTTAATTCAGCACTCATTTCGGGGGAATTATTTTTTAATGAATTGAATTCATCGATTGCCTGTTTTAGCCATGATCGAGATAATTCCAACCATAACGCACAGCCATTTTTATCGATATTTTCAAAGGTAAATTCCGCGCGTGCTTTTTCTTCATCTTTGGTGAAGTGTTTTAGTCGTGCGGCTCCCGTGTTCATGACGTAGGTGATGGCCGGATTATGCAATAAGCGTTTGCATGCTGGATCTTCATCATCTTTGTGTTCGTATTTTAACTCATTCGGTGCTCTGAATAGGTCAAGTTCGTTTACTTTTTTTAATAGAGTTTTGATATTAAATGCATCATGCCAGGCTTTTTTTACATCTTCTGCGATCGTGTTAAAATCTGATGTCGCAGCAAGGCGTTTTTTTTTCAATTTATCAATACTGGAATTTGCTTCGCTCGCCGCATTTTCTAAACAGACATGAAATTCTTTGGCAATTTCTGGTGTCATTCCACTGCGAAGTTTTCTGCGTTTTTCTGTCGTTTCGCCCAGGTATAATTTAACCACAGATTCAAACGGTCGTTTCGTGACACCGATTATTTCAGGAAGTTTGTAAAAAACTGCATTCGCTAAATCATCATATTGTAAATGTCCAAATTGTTCTGAAGCTTCAAGTCGTGCCGTCATGGATTCAAGCATTTGCATTTCAATAACGATTAATTCTTTTCTGCATTGGTCAACATGTTGAAGACTGGCTTGGTATAAATCAGAATTATCTTTAAATAATTCACTATTTTCATTTAATTTATCTTCTAATAAATCTAATTGCTCTTTGCGTGGCTGAATATTAAATTTATAAACTGCAAGTAATTGTTCGCTGGCATAATCGGCGAATCGACCGTGTGCTAACCATTTCTTTTTGATTTTTATAATGTGATATAAATTAGTAAGAATTTCTTCGCGTTGTGCGTAATCATTTATTTTTCCTTGCTGTGATTTCAAGGTATTTTTTAGTTGAGTAATTTCTTCTAACGTAGAAGCATTTTCATATTCAGAATAATTTTTAGTTTTGTCTTGTATTGTCCCGTCATGTTGCAATTCTTTATATTCAACGATGATTGCATTTTGTTGTATCGTTTTCCAAAATTTTTCGCTAGCCATGGTGTTATAATTGCGAACGGGTTCTATGGTCAGATAGGTTAAGCGTTTATCAATCTCAGCTAATTCTTTTATGTCGGCCATTTTCAATTGTTGTTGGCGCGTGACCAGTGACTTTACTTCTGCAATCACGCTGCTTGATTGATAACCGGTTTTATCTTTCAATTTAATTAAATTATCTAACTTATTAAAATTTTGTATGACATCTGCTTTGCCGTCTTTTTGGTCCGAGTCAAAACCCGTGCCGAGATTGAGTAACCATTTTTTTAAATCCTCTGAAACAGGGGGAGCTTTTTTTGTATATCGTTGTGCATTCACGCGACTCATGACTTCCGTCATATCTAAGTAGGGAATTGCGATTTTTCCAAACAATGATCGATCAACCGCTGGCATTTCTAATTCTTTTTGTTCGCTAAGCATGATTATTCTCCATAATTGTCATCCATAAAACGATGGATATTTATTCATTTTTTTGAGTAGAAAGTTGCCCAGTATAACGGGGTTTGAGATTTTGCAAAGAAAATACACGGATTCGAGATTGATTATAATACAAAAGGCCAGTTCTTGACCGAACGTTATCTTGGTTCAACACTCTGAATAACATAATAATGCTATCCTTGAAGTATTACTGTTCGCCCTTATCTTATAGATAATCACATTACTAGTTAGGTATTGATTATGCGAATGGATAAATTAACCAGTAAATTTCAAGCGGCATTATCAGATGCCCAATCGTTAGCGTTGGGTCGTGATCACGCGTTTATTGAACCGCTGCATGTGATGAAAGTGTTGCTCGATCAAGAAGGCGGAAGTGTTCGGCCGATTTTGACAAAAGCTCAAGTCAATGTTGCAGCATTACGCTCAGAATTAGATGCGGCAATTAATCGTTTGCCACAAGTTGAAGGTGGGAATAATGAGATTCATGTTTCAAATGATTTGAATCGCATGTTAAATCTCATGGATAAACTTGCACAAAAACGCAAAGATCAATACATCTCGAGCGAATTATTTTTATTAGCCGCGGTTGAAGATTCAGGACCACTCGGTGATATGTTGCGAAAAGCCGGTGCGACCAAACACGCGATTGAAAAAGCAATTGATGAAGAACGTGGCGGACAAACAGTGAAAGATGCGAATGCAGAAGATCAACGTCGTGCCTTGGAAAAATATACCATTGATCTGACTGCACGTGCCGAACAAGGCAAACTGGATCCAGTGATTGGTCGTGACAGTGAAATTCGTCGCACAATTCAAGTGCTTTTACGGCGCACGAAAAATAATCCTGTCTTAATCGGTGAGCCGGGTGTGGGAAAGACTGCGATTGTGGAAGGATTAGCGCAACGCATTATTAATGGCGAAGTGCCCGAAGGTCTGCAAGATAAACGCTTATTGTCATTAGATTTGGGCGCATTAATTGCCGGTGCTAAATTTCGCGGTGAATTTGAAGAACGTTTGAAAGCCGTATTAAATGATTTAGCGAAACAAGAAGGACAAATTATTTTATTCATTGATGAATTGCATACGATGGTGGGTGCAGGGAAAGCAGAAGGTGCGATGGATGCGGGAAACATGTTGAAACCCGCACTCGCGCGCGGAGAATTACATTGTGTCGGTGCAACCACCTTAGATGAATATCGTCAACATATTGAAAAAGATGCAGCACTCGAGCGACGTTTTCAACGTATTTTGGTGGATGAACCGTCTGTTCCCGATACGATTGCAATTTTACGCGGGTTAAAAGAACGTTATGAATTACACCATGGGGTTGAAATCACCGATTCGGCGCTAGTTGCAGCGGCGACTTTATCGCATCGTTATATTTCCGATCGACAATTACCGGATAAAGCGATCGATTTGATTGACGAAGCAGCGAGCAACATTCGTATGGAGATTGATTCAAAACCAGAGGAATTAGATTATTTGGATCGCAAACTGATTCAATTAAAAATAGAACGGGTCGCATTAAAAAAAGAATCTGACGACGCATCCAAAAAACGTTTAGAAAAATTAGAGCAAGAAATCAATAAACTGCAAGCGGAATCCGATAAGCTCGAAAAAATTTGGCAAAATGAAAAATCATCTTTGCAAGGCGCGCAACATATTAAAGGCGATTTGGAACGCGCACGTCAGGAATTTGATACCGCTCGACGTGCGGGCGATTTAACGCGCATGGCGGAATTACAATATGCGCGCATTCCGGAGCTAGAAAAAAAATTAAATGAAGCAACGCTGGCGGAAAAAAAACAAACACAATTGTTACGTAGCAAAGTTACCGAAGAAGAAATTGCCGAAGTTGTTTCAAAGTGGACGCATATTCCAGTCAGCAAAATGTTAGAAAGTGAAAAAGAAAAATTATTGCAAATGGAAAGCGCGTTGCACGCCCGAATTATTGGCCAAAGTCAGGCAGTCAGTGCTGTTTGTAATGCGATTCGACGTTCACGTGCCGGATTATCAGATCCCAAACGACCGATCGGTTCATTTTTATTTTTAGGCCCAACCGGTGTGGGTAAAACTGAATTATGTAAAGCACTCGCCGAATTTTTATTTGATACAGAAGATGCCGTGATTCGCATTGATATGTCGGAATTTATGGAAAAGCATTCTGTTGCACGCTTGGTGGGCGCGCCGCCGGGTTATGTGGGTTATGAAGAAGGTGGGTATTTGACGGAATTGGTACGACGTAAACCGTATTCAGTGATTTTGTTGGATGAAATGGAAAAAGCGCATCATGATGTTTTCAATATTTTGCTGCAAGTGTTAGATGATGGTCGTTTAACCGATAGTCATGGGCGGACGGTTGATTTTCGCAATACGATTATTGTCATGACATCGAATTTAGGTTCAGAGCTCATCCAAGAAATTGCGCAACACGGCGATTATTTTGAAATGAAAAAAGCGGTTTTAGAGGTCGTCGGAAAACATTTTCGCCCTGAATTCATGAATCGAATTGATGAAACGGTGGTCTTCCATCCGTTGGATAAAGAACAAATCAAATCCATTGCCGAAATTCAATTTGCACGCTTGCGTTCGCGTCTCGCGGAGAAAGATTTTGGCATCAATATCACCAATGAAGCATTGGATTATTTGGCGTCGACCGGTTATGATCCTGTCTATGGAGCAAGGCCTTTAAAACGTGCCATTCAACAACATGTTGAAAATCCTCTTGCCCAAGAAATTTTGTCTGGAAAGTTCTTACCCGGTGATATAATTGAAATAGGAGTTGCAAAAAATCGACTTGTATTTTCGAAAATAACAGCAACTGTTTGAGTATATTAAGGATCAATTTATGTATAAACATATTCTATTTGCGACGGATTTATCAGAAGACACCGATTTCATTATCACAAAAGTGCGCGGTATGTGTGAATATACCAAAGCAAAACTCAGCCTCATCCACGTGGTTGAGCCATTGCCGGGATATAGTTATGCCTATCTTGGCATTGAAGATATTGAAGGTCAGTTGATTGAAGAATCAAAAACCGCATTACAAAAACTTGGTGAACAATTAAAAGTGGATGGGAAAGATATGTATGTTGAAGTCGGTCCCACCAAATCAAAAATTCTGGATGTCGCACAAGAAATTGGTGCGGATTTGATTGTGTGCGGTAGTCATGGTCGTCATGGGCTATCGTTATTATTAGGTTCCACTGCCAATGCGATTTTGCATGGTGCGAAATGTGATGTATTGACGGTCAGGTTACCTGAGTAAATGTAAATGGAATATAAAGATTATTATAAAATCTTAGGCGTCGCGCGCGACGCAAAAGAAGATGAAATCAAACGCTCTTATCGCAAGCTTGCCCGCAAATATCATCCCGATGTCAGCAAAGAACCTAACGCAGAAGAGCGTTTCAAGGAAGTTCAAGAAGCGTATGAAGTTTTAAAAGATCAACAGAAACGTGCGGCCTACGATCAATTGGGCAGTGGTTGGCAGAGTGGTCAGGAATTCAGACCGCCACCGAATTGGCAAGGGTTTGAGGGACAAAGTCCGTTTGAAGAAATGCATATGGGCGGCGATTTTAGCGATTTCTTTGCGTCGCTGTTTGGTGGTGGCGCTGGAATGCGCGGAGGATTTCGTCAAGCGCGTCAGGCTAATATTCACCAACCGGGTCGTGATCAACATGCAGTGATTAATATCAGTTTGAATGAAGCGTTTCAGGGTGGATCCAAAACCGTTCATTTACAAATTCCAGAAATCGATGCGAATGGTCAAATGCGTGCGACAACACGCACCTTAAAAATTACTATTCCCAAAGGGGTGGTGACCGGTCAACAATTACGTTTAGCGCAGCAAGGTGCCCCTGGGATGGGTGCGCCACCGGGTGATTTGTATCTTGAAATTCACATAACACCTGATCCAATTTTTTCGTTACAAGGAAAAGATGTATATCTCACCTTACCGATCACGCCATGGGAAGCGGCACTCGGTGGTAAAGTAAAAATTCCAACCTTAGGTGGCTCCGTTGAAATGAAAATTGCATCGGGTGCACAAGCGGGACAAAAATTAAGATTAAAAGGTCGTGGATTACCGGGTACGCCAGCGGGTGATCAATATGCATTATTACAAATTGTCACACCACCTGCGCGCACAGATGCTGAGCGTGCCTTATATGAAAAAATGGCGCAGGAAATGCCATTTGATCCGCGCAAGGCATTATACTGATTGCGGTCGTAGATTGAAGTTTTAAGGTACCATCTTATGCTCATCTTTCTACGATTAAATTTAAAAAAATGCTCGATGTGTAACAAACACACCTCCGCTTTTTTTAAATTTAATCGTAGAAATCTGAACATAATCTGATACCTTAAAACTTCAATCTACGACCGCAATGAGTATAGGAGAGAATGATGCCGGAAAATATCAAAGCAGAAGAAATTGAAGAATTAACGTTAGACGAATTATGCTCTATCTGTCATGTACCTGCTGATTTTGTGGTGGAGTTAATTCAATATGGAACGATTGAACCGAAAGGCGAATTGAGAGAAGTGTGGCGTTTCAGTACGCACCAAATTCATGTAATTCAAACTGCTGTGCGTTTGCATCACGATCTTGAAGTGAATCATGCGGGGATTGCGTTGGCGGTGGAATTGTTGCAAGAAATTGAAGATTTGCGTGAGCAATTACAATCAATGGAAAAATATTTTTCTGCGGGAAATAAATAATTCTCAAAAAGTAAATCGTAAACGTTTGCGCTAGATTGTCATTCCCGCGCAGGCGGGAATCCATTCAGAATAGATTCCCGCCTGCGCGGGAATGACAATCTAACGCGGACGCAATGAATGACTAGGCTCAATCGTCGGTGCATTAAAATATCGGTATACCATCCCTGCCATAGCGAGTGCGAATAGGGATCCAAGAATTGCCGTCTTTCTGGCAGATAGGGGCGTGACGAGTTGTGTTGTGTGATGTTTCATCGACAACGTGCAATTTTGATCATCAATTTTTACATTATTTAATTCTTGATGGTAACGATTCAAATATTGTTTATCGATAGTAGAAAAAATTGAATTGGATAAATGCATGTCGCGTTCGACAACATACGAATATTTTGTCGCAAGCGTATTATATAAATTCAAAACTTCTGTTGATCGTGTATCGAAAAGTAGGTGCTGATCTGCTGTTGCATAATCGAAATGAAATCGGGTTCCATTGTTTACCATAAATTCGATAATTCGGTAAAATAGGATCATGCGCTCACTGTCTGGTGGTTCAATCTTGCCGTTGTTTTTGTTAAAGGAATCACGATGCGATCCTGGTGTAACATCGACCTCAATGTGGCGCCTCGCAGAGGGTGGTGGTAATGCGGGTAAAATAGGCGCATGGCATAGTGCATGAGGCGCTTGACTGGCAAATAGGATAAGCACATTACCGATATTGTGACAGTCTGTTAAATCAGCCGCCGCTGCGGATAATGTGCAGTGAGTACCGAGAAGCATATCGCCACTGACTGTGGTGGTAAAATTTCCTGGCACGGGATCAAAAGCAGCAATATTAATGATTAAACGATGAGCGGGAACATCTTTCAATAGTTGGGCTAAGCGAAAAAGTGCAACACCGCCGCGACTAAAACCGTAGCCAGTGATAACAAAAAAATCGGTACTTTTTTCAATCATCGCTTTTATTTGATCAGCAGTATCTTGCACTTGTTCTTCCATACGAAAAGCAAAAGCGTTACGTCGACACCACTCATAAAAATTTTCATCCGAGCCGATTCCACAGCCCTCCACACATATTGAAAAATGATGAGAACTTAAAGTAGTGAAGTGATTAAGCAATGTTGCGAAAGAGACCGCTTCACTGTTTTCATAATCGGTGTTAGGTTGATTTGTTGCGTTAAAATAGACACT